>JBEKHJ010000006.1:0-44515 GCA_050012335.1 Bathyarchaeia archaeon | reverse complement strand
AATGTAGAGTTGGCACTTAGGCAAGTGCTTAAACTGCCCAAAGAAGAAGCCCGAGCACGAGCATTAGCTGCACTAAAGGAAGTGAAAGTAACTGAATGCATGAATAAGTATCCTAACCAAATGTCTGGGGGGCAACAGCAAAGAATAGGCATAGCCCGCGCTATCGCCCGCAACCCCGATATAATATTGCTAGATGAACCGACGTCAGCTTTAGACCCTGAACTTACCGGAGAAGTCATCGATACTCTGCGTGACCTTGCCAAAGAAGGAACAACTATGCTTATCGTTAGTCACGAAATGCCGTTTGCCCGTGAAGTCGCGGAGGAGATGATTTTCTACGATGAAGGGTCTATCGTGGAAACTGGAACGCCCGCACACTTCTTTAACAGTCCTCACAGCGAGCGAGCTAAAAAATTCATGACCAGAATAATAAACAGAACCACAAGGGAATAGAGTAATGTTTGAATTCGTCAGCCAATTCGCTCCTTGGATCCTTCAAGGGCTTCTCTTGACAGTGGAGATTACACTGTTCGGCGTCTTTTTGGGATTAGGCATAGGGACATTGCTGGCGATTGGAGACATCTATGGGAACAAAGTTGCCAAGGGAGTTATTGCGGTTTATGTGGAGTTTTTTAGGGGAAGCCCAATATTCGTTCAACTATTTTTAGCCCAATACACTGTGCCTACTATAACGCACATCCCTATAGACCCTTATCTTACGGCTTTTTTGGTTTTTGGGTTAAACAGCGCCGGCTACCAGAAAGGATACGTGAAAGGCGCCATTGAAACCATATTTGAAGATCAAATGGATGCTGGTCTGTCGACGGGAATGTCAAGAGCCCAAACTCTCAGGCACGTCATTCTTCCTCAGGCTTTTAGGATAGTTATTCCCTCATGGACCAATGAATTCTGTTCTCTTACAAAAAGTACAGCTGCATTGGCATACGTGGGATTATTTGACTTGGTCAGTGCAGGTAAATCAATCGCCCATATAACATATGTTGTGCTTCCTGTTTGGCTGGTCATCGGGGCAATATATTTAGCTTGGATTACAGGATTCACGAAGCTAATGGATATAATTTATGAGAAAAAGAAGATACCTGGCGTAGAACTTCTAATGCAATAAGGCATCTTGAAATAAACATAATTTCTTATGTTGCGCCGTCGCTAAATGGACGGAACAGTTTTCTTCTGTTTTTTCCTCATTTCTCTATATTCCTTTGTCGAATAAAACAGTGAAAGTATCATGAAGACAAGAGAACCAGTCAAGAGCCCTCCTGCGACTGGAACATTCCCAAAAGCAAGACTTCCCAAACCGACGATATTAAACGACATTGCCATGACGACAAAAGCCACGCCCCGATTCTCGTGTTCAAAGCTTTCTGCTTTATTTTCGGACATAACAATCAACTTCTCTTTAGGTGAAGTGAATGTTTAAGTTTTATTTTTTTGATAAGCCAAGCCATATTTCTGCCAAGGTCATCCATGATTTTCATGCCTTCTTCGTCTTTTTCAACTTCGCCCTTTTTGTTTCCAATGCCAATGTTCCAGTACGACGAGCCTGGGATGATCATCTGGTTAATCAAGAAGAAGTGGTTTATGGCGTCGAAGGTTGTCATCCCGCCCGCTCGCCTGACAGCAACGACCGCAGCTCCAACTTTGTACTTTAGCATGTCAGGTGTGGCTCTAGCTACGAAGCCCGAGCGGTCGATGAGCGCTTTCATTTCAGGGGACATCATGCCAAAGTATGTGGGAGAACCCAAGATTATGCCATCAGCTTCAACCATCTTTTGAATGTAGGCGTTCACTTTGTCATCTGTTATTGCACAGTGCTGATTTTTTGTTTTGAAGCAGGTTCTGCAGGCTGTGCAGCCATGGATTTGCTGTCCAGCTAGCTGGATTAGTTCAGTTTCTATACCTTTTGCTTCGAGGGCTTTGAGGACGCGTTTTAGGAGTATGGCGGTGTTTCCGTCTTTTCGTGCGCTTCCGTTAAAGGCAACAACCTTCATATTGAAAACCTCTAAAATGTATCACTAAGAGTTAGGATAAAAAAGTGTTGTTAGGGCTTTTACGCTTTCTTATCGCTTGCAAATTACCGTTCGGTAGCGAGGCTTAGGGTGTCACGTTTGAGGGGCAAGCGTTAGTCAAGCTGATATGCTTCTTCGCCATGTTCACTCAGGTCTAAGCCTGCATCTTCTGCTTCCTCGCTAACTCTTAACGGCGAGAACACGTTCACCAATTTAAGCAGTAAGTAGGAACCGAAGAAGGCAAACGGCACCACCACGGCAATTGCTACCAACTGAGCAACCAATTGGCCTGGGTTTCCGAAGAATAAACCGCTTGCACCGTTTATCGCTGCTGATGCGAATAAGCCTGTTGCGATTGACCCCCAAATTCCGCCGACGCCATGGCATGCAAACACATCCAGTGCATCGTCTATTCGTGATCTGCCTGCTCTCCAGTTAGCTACCAGGTTTGAGATAACTCCTGCTGCTAAGCCGATGATTAATGCTGATGATATGTTGACGTAGCCTGCTGCAGGCGTGATAGCAACTAGTCCAACTACTGCGCCAACTGCTATGCCTACTGCTGATGGTTTTCCTTTGATTAACCAGTCTGCCATCATCCAGCTTACGGCTGCTGCGGCTGCCGCGAGGTTTGTGGTTACGAGGGCTGAGACGGCGATGTCGTTTGCTGCTAGTGCGCTTCCTGCGTTGAATCCGAACCATCCGAACCACAGTAATGCTGCGCCTAGCAATACAAAGGGAATGTTTGTTGGTTTAAACTCAGTTGCGTTAGCTTTTTGATCTAGCGATTTCATATGACTCTGCCATGGAACAGCGCACCCTTTCCTTCTACCTACCACTAGTGCCGCTGCCAACGCTGAAAGTCCTGCTGAAATGTGCACGACGATGCCGCCTGCAAAGTCAATGGCGCCAAAGGTGCGGAGCCACCCGTCAGGGTTCCATACCCAGTGGGCTATTGGTGCATAGATAAGTGTGGACCAGAGCACCATAAAGATGAGAAGTGATTTGAACCTGATTCTTTCGGCGCATGCTCCAATGATTAGTGCTGGTGTGATGGCTGCGAACTTCAACTGGAATGCGAAGTATAGTAGTTCAGGAACTTGTGGTGCAAGTGCCGTATTAACGGCGTGTATGTCTAGGCCGCTCATGCCTAATAAGCCTGGGCTGAAGCCGATTAAGCCGTTGATGCTTGTGCCGAACACAAGGCAGTAGCCCCAGAGTGCCCAGACTATGCTTATGACTGCGAATATTACGAAGCATTGGACGATTGTTGATACTAAGTTTTTCTTTCGCACTAGGCCTCCGTAGAAGAATCCTAGTGCTGGCGTCATTAGCATGACTAGTGCTGTTGCGGTTAGGACCCATGCTATGTCTCCCGCTACCATTTTTCATCAGTCCTCTTTTGACATTTGTTTATCTATTTATTTTTTACCTGTACAGCTATTGCATAGTTATATTTAAAAGATGCGCATATGAAACACATTGTTCCTTTATAGTATACAACCGTTTATATTATCAACTTCTAACGTAATGTTCATCCAATTTTTACTTTAAATAAGGCCTGATACTAAAAAAGCGTCCAAAATTACACCTATAACTCAAAGTTTTTAACCCATGGAAAAAGAGTAGATTTCTGCTGTCTTTGCACAAATTTACAGATTTAAGTTAAAACCATCGATAAAAGAATTGCACAGCAATCGATAGAATAAACAAATTAGCATATTAAAAACCAAGACCTAGCTATTGCACAAACGGTATCAAGTTTTTTATGATTATAAACAAATGCATTTTTTATCTTTAAATCAGGTTTAAAATTAAAACCAACAGTTTTTCTGCATTACACAAAAACCTTATAACGAAACAACCGCTTCTTTGCGACTGAAAAAGGCGCACAAGATGAAATTTGGCACATACACGTTCCAGCCTCAAAAGGCTCAAGGATTCGATTTCCATGTTTTACGCGTTAAACCAGAAACTGGCATCAGACTCCCACCAGCACAAGATATGTACAGTAACATTGCTGTTTTCGCAGACAATGTTGCCACACGCAATCACCCAGACTGGATTTCTCAGTCACCGCTGGGGCCAGCAAAAATGGGAAACAACAACTACAACATTTACTGGGATGCTGTCTGTGCCACTCAGCCTGAGCACAGAGCTGAGCAACTAAACTACATAGCCGATGTTGATAGGCGCTCGCTTGGCGTATGGTTAAACAGTCAATACTTTGCGGACCATGGGCACTGCATTTGCCCACGCTGCAACGAGCTATGGAAGAAAAGCGGCTTAAGCTGGCTTGAATGGCGCAGGAAAGAGGTCACCGAGTACATTGCTCAAATCCGAGAAAAAGTCAAGAAAGAACTAGTTTTGTGTATTCAGCCTGACCCCGTAAGCTCTTACGAGCGTTATGGCGTAGACTTTGACGACTTTGCAAAGTACGCTGACGCCTTCAACGTTGTAATGTTCAGCAAAAACTATGCTACACCATGGTACTGGGAAACGCTTGCACGCGACTTCAAGAAGCTGCTGAAAAAGCCGTTCTACATTAGCTTTTACGTTTTCGGTCCAGGCGATAACCCTAAAGATGTGCCATCAGCCTCAGAACTGCTTACCGTCAGTGTTCGCTGTGCAAGAGCAGGCGCCGACGGATTCCTATACCTGACTGATAACGCCAGCCAAATCCGAGATTTCCAGAAAGCAGCAGTTGAAAAAGTTGAACTTAGAGAAAGACTAAGGAATTATGGCGGCCAACCAGTGCAAGAATTCCTAGATTTAGTTGCAAGCTGGGAAAAAATCATGTAGTTTTGAACCTTGATTTATTTAACGACGACTTATTTAACTCAATAACTTGTTAATTTTGATTCTCAGTGCCGTTAGGTTTTTATCGAATCATCGTTAAGACTATGATTGCGTCTGGGGAATGTTAGGTTGGATTTCATCTCAGAATTAGCTAAAGCCGTTATAGCTCTGTTCATCATAGTTGATCCTTTCGGCAACATTCCCATCTTTATGGGCCTTACCGAAAAAATGGCAGATACCCAGAAAAAGAAAGTATACAATACCGCGACGCTCGTAGGTTTCATTCTGCTTCTTGTTTTCGCGTTCACTGGTCAAGAGATTTTGACGATTTTTGGGTTATCGATTTACAGTTTCGAGGTTGCTGGGGGCATTCTCCTACTGATTATTGCTATTAGAATTTTGATCTCGGGCAACATGCATGAGGACGCTGAATCTCCCGAAAGCTTAGGTGCAGTTCCTATTGCTATACCTCTTCTCGTGGGGCCGGGAGCCATCACCACAACCATATTTAACCTTCAAGCTTACGGTACTGTAACAGCGATTCTGGCAGTTTTAATTGTGCTATCCTTAACATGGGTCATTTTGAGGTTCATAAATAAGATTTACAGGTTTTTAGGCAAAACAGGCTCTTTAGTTATAGCAAGGGTTATGGCGTTACTTATTGCTGCCATTGCAATCCAATACATTATGACTGGCATAACTCATTTCGTAGTTTAAAAAAAAGTTCAGATATTGTTAAATTAAAATTTTAAAGGCGGCGCGGGATGTGGGATTTGAACCCACGCGACCTTTCGCCCTCAGACTTGGTGGGCAAAAGGTAAGCGGCTCAATGTTACCATTACAATATTGGATTAAAATGAAATGTTTATATGGTTTGTAATGGTAAAAAGGCTTATGCGAACCATCAAAAGAAGAAAGGGTAAAACAGAGTATTTCTACCTGCAGCATTCCTTCAGAAAAGACGGGAAAGTCGTTACAAAAGAACTCTACCTTGGCAAAAAAATCCCTGACAACATTGAAGAAATCAAAGCCAAACTCATGCATGAACCCCATGAAGCCTTGTCCGAAAAACTAGAAAAGATAAGAAACAATTTTCAGAAAGAATGGAAAAAAGTTCCCCAGTCAGCCCAAGAGAAAGACCTGCAGGAAATAGCCATAGCCTTTACCTATAACACCAATGCCATTGAAGGGTCCACTATAACTCTTGAGGAAGCGAGGTTAATCCTAGAAGATAAAGTGGCTCCCAACAAGCCACTTAAAGACATCCGGGAAACTGAATCTCACGCAGCCGCATTCTTGCAAATGTTGAAAACGGAAGAAAAAATGTCAGAGAAACTTCTGTTGAAATGGCATGAAGAAATCTTCAGAGAGACAAAGCCTGACATCGCGGGTAGATTTAGGAATTATTCGGTCAGAGTGGGGCCTTACGTAGCGCCAGATTGGCAGAACATCGAAAAGCTAATGAAGCAACTTATAGCTTTCATAAACGAATCAAACCTCAATTCTGTCGAAGTGGCGGCTAGAGCGCACTACATGTTTGAGAAAGTTCATCCTTTCGGCGATGGAAACGGCAGAATCGGCAGACTCTTAATGAACTGCGTCTTGTGGAAAAACGGTTATCCCATGCTCATAATAGAATACAAGAGGAGAAAATCGTACTACATAGCGTTGCAGCGACCTGAAGGAGGCTTCGTGAACTACTTTATCAGAAGATACCTATCGGTGCATAAACAACGCTTGTAATATGAAATTGCAGCAGTCTGGTTAATAGTGCAGGACGTTGGGATTTGAAGACGTCGGAAAAAGTTAAATCGGACTGCTTCGGTCCTGATAGGCATAACTTCGGCGGCAAGAACAAATGTCTTTGGGAATTATGGTGAATTTGATTCTGTTGAGTATTAAATATAACGCGAGAATTACCATTTGTTGGCAAGTCATCGCCGAACATTGTGCTTATCTGTTTTCATTCAAGACTGATGGTGTCAGTAGTGTATAATACTTAAAAACACTAAAATTATTGCGTCGTTTAGCAAAGGCGTTAAAAGCTTATAAAGGAATCAATACAATAACAGAAATTTGAGAGTACAAAATAAGGAGTGTTAAAATTGGCTAGAATTTTGCCTGGAGTAGAAATACAAGTAGTCAAAGAAATAGTACCACAACAACTCAACCCATCCGGAATCGTTGGAATAGTGGGAACAGCGGAAAAAGGACCATTTCTGATGGCAACACCTGTTACCAGTTTCAGAGAATTCCAAGAGAAGTTCGGTTCAGATCCAAATCAAAGCTTAACCAAAGAAGTTCGCCTTTGCTTCTTAAACGGAGTCTTCGAAGTCTTCGCCACTAGAATCGAATCTGCCGGTTCACAGAGTGCGAGCGGAATATTGAAGAACATAGACGGAGAAGACGCCATAAAAATCGACGGGAAAATTGTCGGAGAAGCAGGCAACAACATCAAAGTCGGCGTAACAAAAGGAACCGCTGCGGGAACATCATCCTTTCAGATAACAAACGGAGTCGCGTTTGAAGTCTTCGACAACCTAGTAACAGACAAAACCAGCGATATGTATGTTACTGACATTTTAAACAGTCGCTCGAAGATTATCTCCGTCACAGACAAGTGGAAGGAATCCAAAGGCAAAGACGCCAAACCAACAAAAAGAGAAATCAGTACAGTAGAAATCATGCTATCTGGAGGCATGACTGCACAACCAGACTTGAAAGACTATGAGAAAGCCCTTGAGATGCTAGAAATGGAACCAGACATCGATATGGTATACGCAGGCGATTCTTGGGATCCGAAGGTTCACGCACTGGTTGACGCCCACTGCCATAACATGAGCAAAGACGCCAAAAACCGAATCGGAATAGGAACAGTCGCTCCACATGAAAAAATAGAGGACATTGTAAACAGAACCACTGTTCTAGCAAGTGACAGGTTCGTACTTGTGGCACCGTATGGAGCAAGCGGCGCAATTGCAGGCCTGATAAGTAAACTCAAATACTATGACTCACCGACCTTCAAGCCGCTGACTGGAATCGCTGACGTAGAAACACGCTATACGCCCTCACAGTTGATGGAACTGCTGAAAGCCGGTATTTTGGCAGTCGAACCTAGGAGGGGAAGAGGAATTATTGTCGAAAAAGGAATCACGACGAGCAAAGAGCAAATAAGCGTAATGAGGATTGCAGATCACGCAGTCAGAGAAGCAAAGAACGTGGCTGAAAACTTCATAGGCACACTAAACACTGCTGGTGGCCGAACTGCCCTTCGTGAAAAACTTACGGAGACTTACCTAAACATGGTAAGGGAAGAATCAATCGTTCCCAGCGTTGACGGAAAAGAACCGGCATTTCTCGTTGATGTCTATTCATCGCAGTTAGACTTTGCTCAGGGAATCGTGCGGGTGGACATTGCTGTAAGACCAGTAAGAGCCATGGACTACATCTACGCGACGATAAATGTGCAAGCTTAGTTGGAGGTGAATGAAAATGCCAGCAAACCCAGTATTAATGTCTGCAAACGTAAGCAACATCAAAGTCGACGGTGAAGTTGTTCCGGGTCTCCAAGCAATCGAATACAAAATCGTCAGAAACAGGCAAAATGTGCACAACATCGGCATTGATGAACGCATAGGCGTTGACTATGGACCCATGTATGTGACGGGCACCCTAAGAGTAAGATCCACCTATCCAAAACTCGACACATTGCTAATAAAAGGCGTTGCAGACGTAAAAAGCTTCCAAGTTGTCGTTGAACTGAAAAAACTTGGCCAAGCAATCAAAACGCTTTCCTTCGACGAGTGCTATCTGGAAGGCAAGAACTTTTCCCTAGACGCAAACGGAGTTGGAATCAGCGACTACTCATTTACAGCCACGCGAGTAAGGGAGCAGTAAGTGAATGCCTAGGTTAACGAAGCAAGCCATCCTTGAAGGGGCAAAGGCCAAACAAACGATTACAGTAAAGGAATACGGAAATGCAGAAGTTGTCATACGTCCTCTCACAGACGGTGAACTGACGAAAATATTCTCCATCGTAGGCAATATCCCTTTTAAAAAGGATGGAACTCCAGACCTAAACAAAGTTGACACCTACAAGAATTTTGAAGCCCTTAGAATGGCTGCTTCTTTGGGACTTGAAGACCCCAAATTAACCGCTGAAGAAGTTGCGTCGATGAAATTCAGTGTCCCCGAATACATAGGTATGAAAGTTTTGGAATTAAGCGGAGTCACAGAGGGACAAGCACAAAAAAAAAGTTAGAGATTGAAAAATTCGTCAGAACTTCAGAAGGCGCCGAGCTGGCTGCGTTATGCTTAGACTGTGGCTACAAACTCGCAGAAAACCCTGCGGACTTAACAAGGGCTCAAATCCTGTTTCTCACTGCGGCTTTGGCGCAAAGGCTTGGTAGAGTTGAAGCGGCAAAACTAGCAGCGGAGGGCGTAACACGAATAGTTGTCACTGAAGGAGAAGAAGAAACTGAGTGACTCTATGGAAAACGTTGACTTTCTTCAAAAAACAGTTCAGCTTGCTCAGGAAAGCCAACGTGCATTCGAAAGACTTCGTAGTGTGGGCGCTGAAATCGCAAAATTCTATGCACCTCTGACAGTCACTTTTTCCCCTTTTTTTAACGTTTTGTTTAATTTTATTTATCAACAAGCACTCTTGAGCCAAACAATTAGGAGAATGGCTTTGGCAGGATTTAACGTTATTTTTCCTTACAGACTATGGTTGAATGAAGTAGCTCAGGTAGAAGAGGAAAGTTTCTTATTTGAAAGAAAGCAACAAGACAATCTCACCTTAATGCAAATAATTACGCCTCTGCTTGAACCCAAACTATCTCAAACATCCAGCCAAGTTGCCTTAAGCAGTACTTTTCCACAGAAGCCCGGGATGAAGAGGGCAACTCAACAGGAAGACCAGAATTCTATGCCTGCGACTGGAAAGTTACGTGTTCCTTTTGTGTCCAGTTACTTAATGGCTAAAGAGTTAACCTCAAATCTTTTTGCGGCGTTAGCTGAGCAACCTTTTCTCATTCCCGAGCAGGTAATGCTTGTAACCGCGGAGAAAGTCGCCAGTAAAGGAAGACCACCAAAAAGGGAAGTGCCAGCAGAATCTCCTCTCTCCGAAAAAGTGCCTCCTTTGATGAAGGTTGAAACGAGAAAGGTTGTTGAGAAGGAAAAGCCGTTAGAAAAAACCCGAGAAGAACCCCACGTTAATCACTTTGTGGAGTGGCAGAGCGAGCTTAGCTTCAAGATTTCGCCAAGCGTGAAGACTATAGCGTCCCTCCTGCAATACGAAAAAACAACTGTCCCTCTCGCTTTGTCCACAGTAATGGCTGAAACCGCATTAGATGGCTTCACCGGTTTGCGCACTCTTGAATCCTCGCAGTTTACGCGTCCTCCAGAGAAAACAACCATTGAAGAAAAGGTGGCTGAACCCATAGCAGTCAAGGTTTCCGAAGCTGCACCTCCAGAAGTTCCCGTTGGCCCCAAACTTGCCTTCCAATCCTTATCAGCTTTCGCTTACGCAGGGGCCTTGCCAACTCTAATTCTCGAAAAGGAGACGCCTTTCCTCCAGGTCGCCGCTGCCATCTCGCTGGCTTCGTCGTTTCCAGCCTCAACGCTTTCTCCGCATACTGAACCATCTCATGGTTATCCAGAAATTGCAGTCAAACCGACGGCTCCGATAGCGTCAAGCCAAATTAACATAATATCGAAAGAAGTTTCTCCATCTCTGATTTCGTGGATTTACGAAGGCTCGGAGGCTCTTCGCAGCACTCATGTTGCACTTTCAGCTGTCCCAATTGGAGCTTCCATCGCCGAGAAGGTTGTCACCGAGACTTTGATTCAGCCGATTTCCAGTTTAGAAACTGCTCGACCTCACGATCACCAAGAGCCTGCAACAGAGGAGGAGAAGTTTTCCAGATTGCCGACAATGCTCGCTCTAGCTGGCGCTGGAAGCCTAATTGCGCATAGATTGCAACGCGAGTTGACTGCGCTAACAAGAAAAACTCAGACTGCCACGAATGTTTTTGCTCAAATTCCTACTGCTACGAAAGGGGGATTAGTCCATGCTGAAGCTTCTGGCACCACTTCAGTTTCCGAACTCACCAGTGGGATTGCAGCTAAATTTCTTTCTGTAGCCTCTGCTGTTCCTGCAGGCAAGACCACTGTTGAAGCGACTAGAAGACCCTCACAGACTGCGCTAATCGCTGGTAGCGTTGCTGCAATGACCGAAGCTAGTGCTGTACTTTTGGGTGCGCCTTACGTCAAAGCCACTGCTGAAACTTCAAAAACTCTTGCTAAAGCTACCGCGCTGGCTTCTCGAGCCGCTACGGCTGCGCTAATCGCAAGTAGTTTTGTAGCAATGTCGGAGCTTTATGCTGGAGCTTCCGCTGAGGCAGCCGCTGGGACTTCCGCTATAGCTGCAGTTAGAGCTTTTAGCGAAGCGGCATTAGCTCAGTCTCATCCCGCGGCGTACATTCCCAACGTGCCGCCTGTTTCACAGTTGCCATCTAAACCACTGTCCGCAGCGCCCGTAATCAAGAACAATCTCAACTTTGAACCCGACGAGACGCTTGAAGAGGAAGAAGACCTTAGAGACTTAGAGAGGAAAATAAGAAAAATCCTTTCCGAACAAATAAGCCGATACTATGGGTCCTCAATGATTGGAAGGAGTGAAACGTAAATGGTAAAACTTAGTGATCTTGACCAAAAGACACCCCATGTGAAACTGGACGACGTTGACCTGATAAAACGTGAAGCCAAAGATGGAGTAGTTAAAGAAATCCGAAGTATTAGTTCGTTTTCCGTGTTTGGAAAAAGAGCCGTCGTTGAACTAGCTATTCCAGGCTCGGAAGGCAATGTTTTTCAAGACATGGGAAGAAATCCGACAATAATCTTATTCGATGGAGAACTTGTAGGTCCAAACGCGGTGGGTACACTGCAAAATCTCAAGGAGAAATTTGAGCTAAAGAAACCTGTTCCATTCTCATCCGACGTCGCACTGGTAAGCGGTATCACAAGCGTGGTAATTGAAAGGTTCACGGTTCATTTCACGGGCGGCGTTAACTTGGGAGTCCGCTATTCAATGGTTCTTAAAGAACACACGTCAGCCAGCAAAGGCGGAAAAAAAGGTCCAGGTGAGACAGAACCTCCGAGCCAGGAAAAAAGCGCCGAGAAAGATACCCAAGAGAAAATCAGTCAAGCGTTCGATAAAGTTTCCAAATAGATTCATAGGTGAAAATGGTGGAATGTAAAACTCAACGTGTAGATTGGTTATCGAGGATAGCTTTAGGGTACAGAATGGGCTTGTCTGGATTGTATTCGTACGCGAAGGCGACTGATGAAAAAGGCGAGGCGGAAGACTTCTCAGAGAAAGCTGAACCAAAGGAAGGATTCTTCAATGGTTACCAGTGACATCATGCGTCCAAGCTACATAGTAACCATAGGCTCCAAGGATTTTACCGCAGAGAAGGAACCTGGCGTCGTAAGCGTAAAGGTTACGCGGAGCATAGGGTTGCCTACTGACAGCTGCGAAATAGTCCTGGTGGGAACTGGTGATTACAACTTCAAGAAAGGCGACCCCGTTAAGGTTCAGCTTGGGTACGACGATAAATTAAAACCCGTTTTCAGCGGACTAATCGATAATATTGAGCAGGAACTGTCGAGAGTAAGAGTAAACGCACTAGGTCTCGGCGTAGAACTCATACGACTAAGACTTAACAGAGTCTACCTCAACCAGACAGCGGGGAAAATCGTCAGCAATCTTGCACAAGAGGCTAAAGTCACTGTAAAACAAGCTTCCGATGGAATAAACTTGCCTACATACGTTGTTGATGAACACGCAAATGCTTACGAACACGTTTTAAGACTTGCCGAGCGATGCAATTTTGACGCCTACATAACCGAAGATGAACAATTGGTTTTCAAAGAATGGGGAACAGGCAAGAACTACCCAATACAATTCGGGAAAGAAATAATCAGGGTGGAAACAGCAGATTTCTCGCCTCTTTATACGGGCATCAAAATATTGGGAGAAAGCCCTTCAAGCATAAAAGGCGCTGACACCAGCCACTGGCTAACAAAACAGGAAGTCAAAGGCGAAGCAGGAAACGGAGCAACTCTGTCGCTTGACGATCCCGCCATCAAAGACAAGAAAACCGCCGAAACCGTCGCGAAAGCAAGAACGGCAAAGCTCGAATACACTTTCGGCGCGTCCGTTGAAACTGTTGGAAAGCCTGAAATCAATTTGGGCGACACTGTAACTATTGAAGATGTTCCCTATTCGGCGTTAGGCGGCAAAATGGAAGTAAGAAGCATTGAACATTATTTAAGCAAGGTCAAAGGCTTTACAACTATAATTAATTGCTGGATGAGGGTGGGATGACACATGAGCATAGTTGAAACAATGAGGGGAATAGCCCAATTAGAGCTAAACAAAATGCACTTGCCCACCTTAGGAGTCGTAACCTCAATTTTTCCGCATTCAAGCGCCAGCGACAAGGACAATTATGAATGCAACGTGAGGCTTAAAAACGCAGACATAGAGTTGAGAAAAGTTCCAATCGCCACCCAGTGTATCGGCTTAGCAGGCATCCCCCGCGTCGGAGACCTCGTTTTAATAGTCTTCATAAATGGTGACATAAACGCACCAATAGCGGTGGGCAGACTCTACAATGACGAAGACAGGCCGCCCTTAAACAACGCCGAAGAGATGATCTACGTTCCACCCTACAAGGCAAACCCTAACATAAGAAGAATTTATTTCGAGTTTCCGCAAGGAATGATCTTTAAGATTACAGACGAAGAAGTAGATATCAAGGCTGGCGACACCAAAGTGATTGTCCTACGGGACGGAGATGTAGTCATCGAATCAAAAGCAAACGTCACCGTAAAGGCAGAAGGAGACACCACTTTGAAGTCGAAGGGAAACATGACCATTCAAGGCGCAAGCGTAAAAATCGAAAGCGACCAAGACATGAATCTAAAATCAGGCAGCGACATGAAAATGAACTCAGGAGCGTCTGCTGAAATCAAATCCTCAGCTGGAATGAACGTTGAGGCAAGTGCGCAAATGAAAATAAAAGGAGCAAGAGTTGACATAAACTAATGAGGATGAAATGAAAATGGCTAACCAACAAGAACAACTCGGAAGAGACCTCAAACTAAGATTTGACCAAACGGGAGCCGACTTAGTTGTCGCGTTTGAAGGCGATTTTGACACAGTCGCCGACGAAGACAATCTCGCTCAAGCAATCATAGCCAGATTGGCAACGGATGAAGGAGAATTATACGACATAGGTCACGCAGACTATGGTTCCCGCTTGCACGACGTCATAGGCGAAGTCAACAATGCAACCACGCGTCAGAGGATCAAAGCTAAAGTAGAGGAATGCTTGGTTCAAGAAACCAGAATAAGACAAGTAGTCAACATAAACGTTGTACCAGACCCAGATGACCCGCACGCCGTTGATATCGAAATAGCAATCGTTCCAATTAAAGGCAGTGACTACCTCACAGTATTATTCCCATTTCGTTTGGAGGGATAAACATGACCTTTAGCAAGAAAGCGTATAGAGAAATAGCGAAAAACATCCTAGCCCAAATGTGCGGAGGCGAAGTGACCGAACAGCAAACCTTCGTGAAAGGCAAGACGGTCTACAAACTCACAAACCGTCCCGTTATCGAAATCAAAGCCATCGAAGGCACACTAAAAGGCAAAACTAAGCTCTTTGAAAAAGGCACCGACTATCGGTTCGTTGAAGATTCAGTTGAATGGCTTGGAGAACACCCAGACGATGACTCTGTTTTCTTAGTCAAATGCACTCTAGAAAGATCAACAGGAATTTCAGACCTTCATCCTGGAAGTGTGGCTAGAACACTCGTAGAAGCAGTCAGCAGAGAAATAGAGTACTTCTACCTTCAAATGGAACAAGCCTACCTTTCAGGTTACTTGGAGACAGCAAATGGGAAAGCACTGGACTTAGTGGTTTCAATTTTGGGAATCAAGCGGAAGCCTCCTCAACCCTCATCAGGCTACGTGACTTTTGGCAGAAACACAGAACCCGAATTACTAGCTGTAACTAACGAAGTGCACCTCTACGATGGTTCGCTAGAGTACGACCTTAACAAACCCATGGTAAAGGACATAATCAAAATTGAAGGAACAGCAAACGAGTCACCAAAAACATTCGAGAAAAACATTGACTATGCACTGGCCAAAAAAAGCGTTAGGTGGCTTCCTGAAGGCGTCAGACCGGACGCGAAAACGGTTTTCAGAATCGATTACAGCGCGTACCGAGAAATAACCATCCCCAAAGGAACCAACGTCGCCACGCTTTCCCTAAAGCCCGAGGAAACACGACTATTCACAACGGTTGAGGATAAAATGTTAATGTCAATAGGCGAGGGCAAATGGGAAGCCGAAGTCCCAGTAATCTGCACTGCTCCAGGACCAAGCGGCAATGTTCTTGCAGGAACGGTTGGCGTAATGCCCAAAGCGATTGCGGGAGTAGAGTACGTTATCAATAAGGCTGATATAACCAACGGAGTTGAAGCTGAGCAGGACGATGAACTGAGAGAAAGGGCGAAACACGCCTTGGAGTTTGCGGGAAAAGCAACCTACTCATCAGTTGAATCAGCAATCAAATCAGTCGAAGGGGTAAGGTCGCTCTTAATCGAAGACATGCCAGATAATGTCCCCGGAATTGTAAAAGTGATCGTTGATGGAGGAAGCATGGACAAAATTCAAGCGGTCATCAACGATACAAGAGCAGCAGGAATAAAAGTTGAGGTCTTCAGACCAAAGATAGTCCACATTGACATATCGTTAACGTTGGTGTTGGAAGAAGATGCAATCGCGCAAGTTGCCGTGGGTGAGACGGAGAAGCGAATTCGAAGTTACGTGTCGAACCTTGGAATAGGCGATAGTGTGCTTTACTCTAGGCTTGTGGAGTCAATCGTCAGCGTTGAAAGAGTCTGGGATGTGCAAGATCTCAGAATAACCGCGTACCGGCCCGAAGGCCTGATGGTTGAGAGCGAACAAGAAAATCTTGAGATAAGTCATGAAGAAAGAGCTGAACCCAAAAGCATCAACATTTCTTTCGGAACGAGGGAATAGAAATGACTACAATGGAAAGGATCAATGACAGGCTGCCGAGATTCTATAAAAACTGGGATGAAGGATCCCTAATCGCTATCTTGCTGCGATCAATAAGTGAAGAACTGAACGTGGCAGAGGCTGGGATTACGGAGTTGATGCGGTCTCACTGGGTTGATACAGCCAAAGGAGAAGAACTGGACAGACTGAGCTTCTTGGTCGGGTTGAGACGCATGATTAACGAGGACGATGAGCATTTTAGAGTTCACTTGAGAAAAGCAGTAGATGAGTATAAGGGAGGCGGAACTGTCTCGGTAATTCTGGACGATCTCAAAAGCATGATTAAAAATGAAAAAGAAGTTGAATTCATAGAGAATCCTCTTGCTGAAGCCTCCGCAGAGTTTGCGGTAAAAGCCAACGACACATGGCAACTTGGAAGCCAAAGCATCGAGGATGAGCAGCCAATCATATCTCTTAATGTGGAGGAAGAAGGAGAAGTTAGCAATCCTCAAATAACAAACGTTGACACTGGGGAATCAATAACGTTTAATGGGAAACTGAAGATGGGCGAGCAACTTGTTCTGAAACAGAATTGCGCCTTACTCGGCGAGAAGAATGTGACAGGAGACGTTTCTCCTCATGGAGTGCCTAACCTTCTTAGAAAAGGATCAGTCTGGAAATACAGCGAAGCACTTCTGGAAAAGATAGGCGTCTTTGACACGGCAATTTTCGATGAACACACTTTCGCTGTAGGCGTGCCCACGGTTAGGCTGCACTTTGAATGGACAAGGAGACAGCCTGCGACGTTCATGATTAAAATTAAATCTGAAACTTTAATGAAGAACGGCATCACCGAGTCTAACCTGCAGAAAACAGTAGACTCCTTGAAAGCCGCAGGAGTAAACGCAATAATCAAAGTAATGGAGTGATGAAGAATTGACAAAATTCAACCCGATCCTAAGGAAACCCGGGGAATTAATTAAATCTGAAGACTGGAACAGGATGCAAGAAGAGATTCGAGCGGACTTTGATGAGCTGGAGCATCAGCTAGAAGTGCTGAAAGACTACGTGGACCATATGGAAGAGAGCGCGACGTTGCTGAATATGGATAGTCTCGTGGGCAAATCGTACAACTTGGATGAAGTGCTTCCTGGCGAAAAAACAAGTTACGATGCGCCGATGGTGGGGCTGCTGACGAAGCAGTGGCTTTTGCAAAAAGGAGAAAAAGGTGAAATCTGCAGGTTCGGCGTCGTGGCTAATCTTGAGTTGCTCGATTACTGGGGAGGCGCCGAGAAAGGGGACAAGAAAGCTCTTGAAGTTACCTTCAACTACATTGACGGGACTAGCGCGGTGATTAGCGAACTCTACGTTCACGACAGATCGAAGCTTAGACCTAAAGGCTCTCAGAACCCGTATCTTGAATATCTTATTTCACCGAATGAGATTGTGTGGTACAGGTATCGGTTGATTAATCCGAATCCTGAAAAAGAAGTTCTCAGCGTCAGCTTCAAGAACCTACTGTCAGAGTGCACCCCGAGGATTGGCAACGTTATCCACTACAGGTCCAAGATTACGCCTCACAAGATTGTGCCCGAGTGATAACGGATGCTGACAGAGATCGAGGACAAGCTTGTGGAGGTTCTCCGGGAGAAACTGACCGAGATCCCGAAAGAAAACATCGTTGTAAACGCTGAGCCCAATAAAGCGCCTGCTGTCGTGATTTCAAACTTGAAATTCAAATTAGAAAAAGCAGATATGGCGGAAAATATGGATTCGGGTGAAGTTGAACTCGAAGAAAAACTCAGTCTCAACGGGGCTGAAACCGTGTTTAAACTTCGAGAGGAACCGTTGAAAGACAGCGTCCGAGTAGAATTTCCTCTTGGGACTCTGTTAACTGAAAAAGAAGACTACACAATAAACTATAGTGAATGCGCTATAAAGTTTCGAAAGGTGCCCGCTAAAGGCAAGAACAACTTGAAGGTAAGTTACAAGTCTAAGAACCGCGTTTTGACTCTGAAAACCCTGAAGGTGAAGGCCTTGTACTCCATTGATGCAATGGGCGGAGACAGAGCGGAGGCAGATTCTCTAGCGGAAAAGGTGGTTAAAGCCCTTTTGGAAGCAGAGGACAAACTGCTCAGCGAAGGCATTGAAACTAAGCCAGTTGGGGGCATGACCTTTACGCAAGAAAAGAACGCTAAAGTTCAGCTGAAGTACGTTGTGGAGAGAGTAATGCGGCTGGAGCAAGTCGTTGGTCCAATGGAGAAAATAGAAATCACACGCAAAAACGGCTAGCGCCATGAAGCGCTGTGCTCATGGAAAAGTGGGAAAATGGTGGTAACGCAGGCTAAATTTGGCGAACCCATCCCTCTTCTAGTTGACGCCAAAGGATTTAATGACGGCAAAGCCGTTACGTTTAAAATTTGGAGACAGGTAGGTCAGAATCAACCCGAAGAAATAACCAAAATCGTTACCTCCGTAAAGCGAGGACAAGCGACAGAAAAATGGCCGGCTCACGAAGCAAAAGACAAAAAAACAGGAGAGCTTATCTTCAAACGCGAAAAAGACCGAGTTTTAAAAGACAAAATAAGCCCGCAGCCTCAAAAGGAACAATACAGTTTCACTGCGATAATAGACGAAGAAGACCCAAATAAGAAAAAGGAATCTAAAGGAACACCGATAGAACTCACTTTTCCGATGGAAATTTACGTTGAAGACACAAAAGGTAGACCGCTCAACGATGCCAAGTTTACAGTGACTTTTTCTGATAAAACCAAAAAAGACGGTGTGCTCAAGAATGGACGTGCCAAAATTGATGATGCCCCAGCGGGAAAGTTCACAATAGAGTTGGAGGACTACGATTTTGTTTTCACGTAGCGACTCGCTCGCTTAAGTCAGGTCGTACCGTCCGTAGTTGTGGCACCAACTGTGTTCATATCTAATGTGAATACTTTTGATTTGAGTTCTTGGAGGAGAGGGAAGGGCATAAACGTTAATGCAATACCCCGTATCAAGGTTCCAATCTTTGAGGTATTTGATTAGTTGATCCTTTTCTTTCTGACCGCCATTATTGTAGTCAAGAGCTTTCTTGCACAACGCCTTGGACAAATCCTGCGCTTTAGAGAGATAAAACAGGTAATCGTTGCGCCTGTGGTCATAGTTGACCAAAACTTCGGTTGGATTGTCAGGCAGAGGGTCCATAGCCGTGTCATAGCCAACATCAAGTAATTCAAAGTAGTTATTTCCAGCTTTCCATAGAGAGTCCAAGTTCATGCCCCTTCCATAGACTTCGGAGAAGCATCTACAAATTTCTTCAAATAATTCCGATGTCTGTTTTTTTCTCAACATAACCAAACGGCCGAGACTAAGATCATTAAGGAAGTCACTCCAACTTTTGGAAGCGCCTGTGGTTGAAAGATTCGTAAGACCGAAGTAGTTACTTGCGAGCCAGGAATCTTGGTGAACTTCTGTCATCATGTGCATTTGAACTTTTGTTGGAGAAGTATCAATAAGCGGCACGCCTTGATTCCAGTAAGCCCCTGCAATTGTATTAATATAAGGATGGCAAACTATGTCGCCAGCTATATGGCTTATAAAACCTAAAACGAATGCTACAATTATGTTTCGCATTTCACTTCCCGTTTTCTTGCCCTTAGCATGATCTAGGAGTTTTATGGCGAATGTGCTTGATCTGTTGTAATGGAACATATCGGCTGCAAATCCAATCGCTTCTTCGTTAGTATAGGGAACATCAGGAAAAACTGCTCCCAAATAAGCGAATTGAGAAATACCTTGATCCTTAGAGCTTCCTGACGAAAACAGAGTATTTGATTTTGTTGGTACTGCTTTGAATATGTTTTCATCTCCTGCTTGAAGCGCTTGACTTGTGAGAAGCGATTGGTATGTTTCCATCAGTATTCTAAAATGCGCAATTGGTCCTGGCATATTACTATCACCTTATGTTCTATCACTAAAGCGAAACAAAATGATCCACAACATACTCCAAGTTCGCTCCCTTGTGAAGTATTAAAATCCTATTCAAGAGCGGCTTTGTTAATTCCGCCTTTTTTTGGTTGTAGCTCGATTCGTCACTTTCCGAGTAGAAAAAGATGTGGGCAAGAAGTTCTTCGGTTGGCCAAGGTTCACTTTTCTGGCTGATCTTAACACCATAAGGCCATTTCCCAGTCTTTTTTGCTGTAGATTGTTTATCTCCGTTCCACGCTCTTTTTCCATCATCGTAGGCACCGGCAACCCATTTTCTCTTGGTTTGTATCTTCACAGCGCCACCGCCACCAACCACGGTACAATTTAAATGACAGAACGCAGAATATTTTGAGCACATTTTTTCATTCCCCGTCTTAAGTATACATTGCCGCGCGATTGGGCTTTTCAGAGGTGCTTGAAAGACAAAAACTCGCTCTGTTTGATTTGGCGGTTTCTCTTCATGCCGCGTCCACTTCGCTGGATCAATTTGAGTCCAATAAAAAAGATCGTTCGACGTGTGAAATTTCTTAAAATCGTCTCCTACGCCGAAATATGTCATAACCTCTTCATTGTCTTTGAGATTGAGGTCTAAAACCTCTATTTCAAGGAACAGCTTGATGTTTGCGCGCCCTTTAAACAAATCCGCTTTCTCAACAATTTCCTCTGCGGACATTTGGTTTTTCCTTCCTTTTTTCTATGTGCTCTGTCTGCGTTCCCACTATTTATTGGTTTTCGGACAAACCAGCGTAGGTTTTCACTATGCAACAATTAACAACCATCTTCAAATTCCGTCCCAAATAATAGAACTACACCTTCAAGGATGAAATGAATGCAAAAAATTTCAAGCAAAACCAAGTCTGCAACTTCTTCAAAAGAGACAAAAAGCCAATTCCCTAACCGCCCTTATCTTTCAACAAAACAACTCCGTCTCAAAAACCACAAAATCATTCTTCTGCGTTGCCTACCTTATATAAAGGGGCTATCTTTCCTCTCTCTCGTACTCCCCGCTGTTCCGAGCACTACTATTCTCCGCTGGATCCTACGACAAATGCTAAATCCGAGTTGCTTCAAATTACATGTTTAGGGGTTTCGCGAATGGGTGAACCGCACGCTCACAAAACAATAGAGCTTCAAGCCTTAGAAGTCACAGACCCTCATCTGGCAAAGGACCTTGACACCAAGTTCAGGAGCCTTCCAGAACCGCAAAGATTCGCGTTGGAAACCTACTCTGGAAACTGGATGCGTGACTTCTCCCAAGTCTTCGTTCCCATAGTAATGGACAAGTGCAAATGCATCAAAAAGGAAATTGGGTTCAGCAAACCATGGACTAGCAAACCAGACAAAACAACCATCGGAGCAGCAGGAGCAGAAGAACTCGTCACAGCACTCCTAAAAGTCGTCGCCACAATAGAACTCGGAGAAACAATCGGCACCGACATTGTAACACCCGAAAACCTCGGACCATACAAAACCGAAGATCACATGGACAACCCAGCAGGACTACGCCTTGAAGAACTCGTCATCAGGGTCGGAAAAGAATACGTAACTGCCAGCGACGAAAGCCCCGACGTAGTAGCAGCAAGACAGAAACAAATAGGCTCAAGCGCCTTCAAAGGAAAATTAACGCTCGAAGAGCCAACTCTCTACGAAGTAGGCCCAAGCGGACTCGCGAACCACATCTATGGCACAATAGAATGGGTAAAACAGACGTTCAAAGACGCGGTTTCCAAAGATCCCAGAATGAACAGAGTGACTTTTGGGAAAGGATTACACGGTGTAGAAGACTACTTCGGTCACTCCAACTTCATCGAAGTTGCTCTCAATTCCCTAAGAGAACAAATAGTTGTGGACACGCTTTTCGAGAAATACCCTAACCCACCGAAAAAACAACAGAGCAGCCTGACACGCTCAAGGTGTTACTTAGGTGATCTGTTCAGGCAACCAATCACCACGGGAACGTTCGGGACACTGGACACGTACATCAGCATAGCCCACAGCGTTCTTCCCCTCATAGACCTATACTATGATTATTTAGACAAAGCCATCGACATCTTCCTAGGTATCATCGAAGAAAACGACGCCTCAACATGGGATAAATTAAAAGAGTTAGGGTCCAAACACAGGTCAGCCATTGCTCTAGCTCTTTTGCTTGAAGGAATGGACAAAGCCGGAATCAAACTGCCCGTTTTGCACGTCGAGACAATCCAGCTGAACATTCCAGGAATCCTTCTTCCTGACGAAATCCAAAAAGAAATTCAAGGCGTCGAATTTCCAATAGACATTGACACGGAATACGTTCCTCCAACAAAAGCCGTTGTGGAATACAAACGATATTACGAAGTGATCAAGAAGGCAATGCCACTTCTCAAGAAACTGAAAGAGGAGATAACCGAAGCCATCCTCGACGCATTGCCTGCAAAAGTCAGAGAAATGATCGAAACCTACGAAAATCTCAAGGATGCCTACGAAAAATTCCGCAAATGGCTTAAAAACGAAATTCGCATGATAATCATAAGACTAATCGAAGGAGTCCTCGGAATTTCCGTCGAAGATTTCGCGGCGAAAAAACACAAGAAACTGGAGGAAATCGCAGAGGACACCAGAGCATTGGCGATGGAGATTATGGAATACGTGACGCACTGGGAAGCACAAACCGCGCTAGAAGTGCGAATCGAATCAGGCGACTTGAAAAAGAAAAAAATCGGACAAACAACTTACGACAAAGTTGTGCCAAAACATGAAAAAGGCAGCGAACTGCCGCCTTCGCACTCTGAAGTCTGCAAGGACCATCCTCCAGAATCCCACAGGTCACTATTCTACGAACTGCACCTTGAATTGGCAACTAAGGCAGACAAACACCTATTCGTACTAATGCACAGGGTCTGGAGCGAAACCTGCCCAGAAACATGGATTATTAGAAACCCTTCGTCTATTCTCGACGAAGCCGAGCTAGAGCGCTTGGACCAGGAAGCGTCGAAGGTAGCAGAGAGAGAAAAAGAACGCGCCAAGAAGGCTAATCGGACGTTTGCCCAGAACGACCCAAACCTGTCACTATCGATGAAAAAACTTCTGAACGCAGTTGATCTATACGTTTCGCATCCAGAAGAGTCGGATTGGTGGTTAGACATCGTTAAGAATTTTCAGTTTAAGCTTGAAGAGGACATCCGAGGACGCAACGAGACTAGGGGACATAGGCAGCTGCAAAAGAAGACAGAAGTGCCGCAAGCGACTTAGATTATTTTCCTGCCGAAGCTCCAGTTCCAGTTGCAGTTGACTCAGGTGTGAGTTTGAAGACAAACTTTGCTTTGTCCAGTTTTAACACGGCTTTCCTTGGTATGCCAGTGCAGGACGTTAGGAGGATTTCGTTACTGTCTTTGACTTTGCCTTCGCCAAGAATGTTTTTCTCCTTGTCCAGAACTTGATAGCTTGCTTCTCCCTTGAGAGTGAACTTTGAGCCATCGTAATCGTAAAGTGTTATCCTAACTAAGTTCTCAAGATTGCAGGTTAATCTATTCTTCTGGTAAAGACCTGGCGTGCCATAAAGCTCACATTTCTTTGCTTTCTTCCCTTTCGGTAGGTAGCTTTCAGGATCGTCTGGTGGCCCTTCGTGGCAGAGTGGATGAAAGCTGAGTTTTGGTTTGTCTGCGGGTTCAAAGAAGAGAATTTCTACTCGTCGATCTTCAAGACTTATGGATTTTTTTGAAGTTGCGTGTCTGTCGCCGCAGCCGATTGTCTTAATCCCGTTTACAAATTTCAAGGCATCTCGGTAGGTTTTCAATTTGGACGTGTCAGAACCGTAACCTAGTGCGTCTGCGAGCATTAGCATGTAGATGTCGAAGAAGGCGCCCCAAGTGTCAGGTCCCATGACGCCGTCTTCTGTGATGGACTTGTGGAATTCGTCGTTGTATGTTTCTTGGAAGGTTTTTATGGCTTCTCTTGTTTCTGTGCCCAAGATATTGTCTATGTCACCTGGGTCGCAGAGCCATCCCAGCGCGGTTGAGACCCACTTGAGAATTGCCTGGTAATCCTCAATTTTGCTTTTTCCTCCGCTTCCAAGGTCTGCGGTTTTTACCCAGTCAGCTCGGTTGCCTATTAGGAGGTGCAGGACGTTTTCAGACCGTTTTTCTGAGAGTTTTTGATTGTAAGGGTGTGTACCGCTTTTGTCTGTGTGTCCCGCGACTAGCATCATTTTGGAGGGGTTCGCCTTAACATAAATGTAGCAGTAGGCTAGTTCATCTAATGCTTTGGGCAGTGTGACTGCGCTGTTGTGGTTAAAGTGTAAATCTTCGATTTCGAGAAGGTCTGCTTGTTTCACTTCCGTTGTGATTATTAGGGCTTCTGACGTTTTTTCTTGTCCTTCAATATCAACAACGAAATAGAATTCTTGCTCTTCTTTGTTTTCTTTTGGCTCTTCTTCGCCTTCGTTTTCTTCGGGCGAGTGGCTCCAAGTGTTCACTATTTCGCCCCCCTTTACGACTCCTTCAATTTCAGCTAGGCGAATGTCGCCTGACTCGCTGTGTTCCCATACTGTGAACTTGGCTAGGGTGCCATCTTTGAAGTCTTTGACTTTGGCTTTCATTTTGACTTTTTCGTCGTTTTGCGCTATGTCTTTTTCCCAGTTTGCGCTTGTTATTATGCCTTGCTGACCCCATCTGGCGTTCACGAATGTCTGTGCTGTTTGTGTTGGTGGAAAGCTTGGCGCTCCCGCGCCTGTTTCGCCTATTGAGACCATTCCAACCGCCATCACTTGTCCTATTGGCATGTCGACGGGGTCGTTGCATGTCATTGCCATGTCGCCCTGTCTGGCGGCTGGTTTTCCGTTTATGAACACGCCTGTGCTGCCAACCATGATTTTTCCTTGGTTTGTTGGCGGCTTCTGGAAGGGTCCCGCGGCTGGTATATGCACGGGTTGGTTTATGGCGACGCTGTCTACGGTTGCTGCGGGTTTGCCTTCAATGAAAACGTCAGTGCTTAAACCGCTCATTAATGTTCCGCTGAAGGGCATAGGTGTCGGTGTTGGTACGGGTCCGCCTGGTGAAGGAACCATCAGAATGTGGGTGTCAGTGCTGATGATTTTATCGCCTTGCTTAGCGGCTGGTTTGCCCATGGAGGGCTATACTCCTTATAGTTTATTTAAGCTGCTTGACCTGCGCCGCATTCATTGCAGAACTTCGCAGCAATCGGAATCACGGCTTCACAGTTCGGGCACGATTTCGTGTCCACCCCTGCAAGAGGCATTTTTCCGCAGTTCGGACAAGCTTTAGCCTTAGTAGCCATCTGAGTTCCGCAGTGCATGCAATACCTGTTTTTCTCAACGAAGTTTAGCGTTACGGTGATGCTTTTCAGGCCTTCTGCGTTGGCTGACACTGGCACTTGTCCTGTCTCGGTTGATGATACAATAACGGTTTTTTCTGCATCTTTTCCTTTTGGAATAGTTACTACGGCGTTTTCGAGTTTTCCTTGGGTTGCGGAAATATTAATCTGTGTGTCAGTTATTGCAGGTATGGGTTTTCCTTTTTTGTCAAGTAACTGCATTGTTATGACTGACTTTGTCTGTCCGTCGGCTACGAGGATTGCGGGTTCGGCTGTAATTCTTAACTGCGCTGGTGCTGGAGGTTTTCGCCTTTTAAGCAGCAGGAGAATAACGATAACTGCTACTATTATTACTATGATTATTATTGCAGTGACGAGCATCCAAGGAAATGCTGCCTCTTGAGCTATTGCGAGGGTTATTGAGTCTTGGTACACATCAGAGATGTCGCCTGCGCCGTTCTTGAATTTAGCGTAGACAGTCTTGGTGCCGTTTTCTGCCGTGAGCGTCCACTGCTTGGTCGTGCTGTAGGGTTCCCAAGCTGACCAGCCAACATTGTTGTTGCTAAAGCACATCTGAGTAACGTTCGACATGATGCCGCTGGCGGATAATGTTAGCGTAACCGACGTTGAGTTTGCAGTTTCTGTGCCTCCATTTATTACAATTACATCAGAAGTGACAGTTAATGTTACTTCGTTAGATTGTGCTGTTTGATTCTCTGAGTCTTTTATAATGCAGTAGTACTTGTATGTACCCGAAGTTAGTTCCTCCACCGAAAGTGTGTTCAAGTTTTGCCCTGCCATGGTTTCTCCATTTCGGTACCATTGATATTGGTAGCCTCCCGCTCCTCCCGAAGCATTAGCCGTAAATGTTGCCGATTGACCTACCGTAGCATTGGCGTTTGAAGGCGAAGCGGAAGCAGTAACTCCGCTGACAATGCCGGAAGTCACTATAATGTTTTTGGACAAAGTCCCTTTCAGACCAGTATTGTCCGTGACTGTTAGGTTAACTGTATAAGTATTAGCAATTGGGTAGGTATGACTAGTTGTTACTCCTGTTCCAGTGTTTCCATCTCCAAAATCCCAAGCGTAATTTGCAATTGTGCCATCGGAGTCGTTGCTGGCTGAGGCGTCAAAACTTACTGCGGTGTTAACTGTTGGATTTGAAGGTGAATAAGTGAAAGAAGCAACAGGGGCATTCTTCACCCAATGAATCATCATTGCTGAGTATCCAACCGCCCAGCCCTCATTGGCGCTAACCATAGACACAGCTTGGAGGGTTTGCGTAGTCGGGCTTGGTGTAATTAAGTTCCATGTTGCTCCATCCCAATGCAGTGTTACTCCGCTTCCGACTGCCCATCCGTCAGTGGCGCTGACCATATTCACTGAATACAGAGTATTCGTCGTTGGAATGCTTGTTACTCTGTTCCAGGTACCTCCGGTGCAACGTAGTATTGCTCCGCTTGCTCCAACTGCCCAGCCGTCTGTAGGACTAGTCATAGAAACTGAATAAAGATAGTTTGTAACTGGGCTTGATGTGTAATTACTCCAACTTCCTCCGGTGCAACGTAGTATTGCTCCGCTTGCTCCAACTGCCCATCCGTCTGTAGGACTAGTCATAGAAACTGAATAAAGATAGTTTGTAACTGGGCTTGATGTGTAATTACTCCAACTTCCTCCGGTGCAACGTAGTATTGCTCCGCTTGCTCCAACTGCCCATCCCTCACCAGAACTAACCATCGAAACACTCAGCAGGTTAGTCGTTACCGGGCTCGATGGGATTACACTCCAAGTACCGCCACTCAACTTTAGTATTATCCCGCCCGATCCGACTGCCCATCCCTCAGTGGTGCTAACCATCGAAATCCCGCTGAGGCTCTGTGTAATTGGAATTGTTACTGGACTCCAACTTCCGTGTACATTTGTAATCAGCCAAGTTGTGCTGAGTAAAATAGTCACGATTAGTAAACCTGTTTTAAGACAGGCATGCCTTTGATTGTGTGAAACGTTTTTTGAACGCAAAGTTGTTCACCCTCTCTCCAAATGATTTATGCAACGATTGAAAATATAAAACCTTCCATCAGAATGCTCTTGGCTGCTACTTTGCTTACTGGAGCCATGGAAATGAGGAGAGCATCTTGCTTTTTTGATATTGCAGAGGCGTTGCAATCCTGAGATTTCGCGGATAATCTTAAATTTAATTCAAAACAGCACCGATCAGGGTTGGCTCTGCAGAAACCAATCTTCAAGCTCAGAAGAAGGGAACGGTTAACAGCATGTTCAAAATCGCTAAGACAATGTTTTTGACCAAATTCATCCTTGTGCATGAAGAAATCTTCAGAGAGACAAAGCCTGACGATGCTTTTATTGGATAACCGGTTAATCCAGACAAACTACTCAGCATCATAGATACTAAATTAAAACTGCACGGTATAGAAACCTAATTCCTTTCTACCCTACATTCGGCTTCCAAACTTTTTCTTCATGCATTCTTCACAAAAATTATTCTTGAACCTTCTTATCCGTCGAGGCTGAAAGAGTTTTCCGCAACCACTGCACTTTATTTGATCAACTTTTTTAGGCTCAAGCAACTTAAGCCTTCTCTCAATCTCAGCTTTAACCTCAGAATCATCCTCCCTCTCGAAAGCTTCTTTTAACAAAGCCTTGGCTTGTTCCAAGCTTTTGTCTCCAAAAATCTTAAGGAAAACACTATCAGATTTTCCAGCTCCTAATTGTACTGGTAACATGCAGATAAAATTTGAAGGGTAACTCTGAGACTTACTAAAGTCAACAACAGCGAAGCGAAAGCTTCTATGCAAATAATTACTATGCATGGAATCTTCCTTGAAAACTTGAAGCCTAATATTCATACCTCTCAACACTTGAAGACAAGAAGAAGAAAACAAATCAAGTTAATATCTTTAGCTAAATAAATTCGCTTTTTTCTTTAATTGCTCATGTCACTGGCTCGCTTTTCACTTTTATTTATCTCTCTACTGCACGGTTGGGTACCGCCTTGAGCTTGAACGGAGTAGTCCTGACGCCGCAAATTGGATGGCCGTTCATGCTCGTAGCTCAAAGTCAGTACGGATACAAGTGGATAAAATGGATAACAGAAATTGAAGCTTCAAACAACACAAACTACTTGGGTTACTGGGAAAGCAGAGGTTACCCCAACAACGCAACAATCCCATAAAAAAACGTTCAATGCCAAATCAAACAATAAATAAAAGCCTGCCAAATAGTAATTTCCACGTGAACGCTATGCGGTTTGAATGTTGCGGTTGCAAGAAATCCTTCTCTGGTTCAGGCTTAACCGTGAGTATAAACGGTAAACAGCAGATGTATTGTGCCGAGTGCTATTGGAAACTTAGGGCGGAATATGACAAGAAGAAGACCTGTGAAGACTGCGGCTACTTCGATGAGGAGTCCTGCAAGAAGACAGGGAAAGCTTTGGCGCCTGCGAAGGTTGCTTTTAACACTTATTTTGTTCAGGCGGAAACCTGCAAAGACTACTCCACCGAGAAAAAAACAGGTTCTGCTAAAAAGAAAGATAAAGAATTAACCGAGACGCAAAAAGAAGCAGCCGCCCTCGTCAAAACCCTCTCTGAGAAAGGACAAACCCTAACATACTACTGTTGCCACTGTGGAGCACCGCTGAAAATCGGCGCAAAAGCACCCGAAATCCAAAACACCTGCCCCAGATGCCAAGGCGACCTCGAAATCATCAACCTCGCCAAATTCATCAAACAACACCGCTCATAAACCCGTTTTAAGCTACAATTGCAAAGTTGGCGCGGGATGTTAGCTTTAAATTCACGTTTAAATTTCACGCGAAAAACTTTGAATGTTATTGACCGAAGCGAAGCTCGTACTCTCTAAACAGAAGTGAGCCGGACTGGACTTACCCCAAACCAGGCTGTGTGAAAACTCAAATCGTGTTCAAAAAGTTGCTCCCTATGTGTATAGACAGGCGTCTTATTGCTAACATTTTTCACATGCATCAAGCATTTTTCTGAAATTGAATTGAGTTTTTACACAGTCTCAAACGGGTATGAGTCCATCCGCTAAAAATTGCTGAATAAAGCTATTTTTATGAATTTTGCCAAATAAACAAGTATTAATCTTAATCTAAAAAGCGTCACTGGGGACGTTGTCTGCTTTCTTTCGCGGCTTCCAAATAACCCCAACCGCAGCTAATAATATTCCTATTACGAGTATTCCAACCAAAGGTGCTGAGAAACCCCTTGCAATAAGCAGGATGACGCCTATCACGGTAAGTATGCAGCCCATTAAGATAAGTCTTAATTTCATACTATTCATATTTTCCACACCCTATACCCATTCTGATTCTCTACTTCAGATAGCTTGTTGATTTTGCTGTGTATCTACACGGGATACCGCTTAAATATTACGCTAATACCACAATAGAGCTCAAAAATCAAAGCACACGAAACCAAATCACTACTTCCATTTTGTCAATATTTCCTCCCTTTGGAAAGTAGCCTTGGCGACGTAAAGCAGAAGCACATCAACCACCAAAAGAATGCCAGCGATGATGAGGAGGGTGATGGTGCTGCCGAGTTGTATTAAATTAAGTTCACCGGCGACATAGATCCCTCCGAAGGGGAGAATCAAGAGAATTCCAATCTGTTGCGCAATCCGTACATCGCTCACCCTGGCCGAGACAATGACGTTCCATTCGACACTCATTATCACTGCAAGAGGGACCATTAGAAAAAGGACAATGGCTGCATTCCAGTTAGGGAAAAAGTAGTAACCCAATGTGCCATGTGTAACCATATCCATGAGAATCATGAAGATTGTAGCTCCTCCTAAGATAGCGCCTATGGGCGGTAGGAACGCTGCGATTCCCTTTCCGAGCAAGATCTCGCTATCGGTCGTGGGAGTGACCAAGAGCGGCTCGAGGCTCTTTTCGACTTTCTCGCCGACCAGGCTGTAGGAGGCAATAGTTGTTGGAATCAAACCTGCAAGGATGAGGTAGAAGAAAGAAAATGAAGGCAGAAGTATCGGGAGTTCCGACGCTGGAATTCCGCTTCCGCCATTACTATGCCCTGCAAGCACGATCACAATCGGAAAAAGAAATGACACAATGAGTGGAACGACGAGGATTGAATAGATTATGTTCTTCTTCTTTAGGAATATCTTGAAGTCCTTCGACGCGATGATCCATGATCTGGAGAGTCTCATTTGGTTTGCCTCACGAGTTTAAGATAAGCATCCTCCAAGGTTGAGCCTACGACGGTGACGGATTGAACGTGGCCGCCGGCTCGGAATATCGTGTCCAAGATAGTGACATTCTCTTTTTCGGGATTTGACACATCGATAGTTAGTTTGTTGCCATCGATAACCAAGTTTCGAAGTGGCAGCTTTCTCAAAGCAGCTATTATCGCATCGCTTGCCTGCTCTAGTTGAATCACTGTTTTCCTTCCTTGAACAGACTTCTCAAGTTCCTCGGGTGTGCCAATCGCCATAAGGCGGGTATTCAGTATTGCAATCCTGTCGCAGATCCTTTGCGCCTCGTCAAGGTTGTGCGTGTTCAGGAAGATGGTTTTCTTCTCTTTCTTGAGCTCGAGGATGAAGTCCCGGACAGTCTTTGAAGATTCTGGGTCGAGGTTCGCCGTCGGCTCGTCCATGAACAATATCTGAGGATCATGAATGAGGGCGCGTGCTATCGAGAGTTTTTGCTTCATCCCTTTGGAGAAAGATCCAGCTGCGACGTCCTTCTTCTCCCAGAGTCCAAGCAACTTGAGGAAGCGCTCTATATTCTCTTTCCTCTGCGCTTCTGTGCAATCGTATAGCTTCCCATAAAAGTCCAGGTTGTCGTAGGCGCTCAGGTCATCGTAGAGACCCACGTTGTCGGGAACCAATCCGATGAGCTCTCTTATCTTCAGAGAATCCGCCTCGTTGCCGACATCGTAATCCCCTATCCTAGCTTCTCCGCTCGTCTTTGAGATCAGGCAGCAGAGCATCCTCACGGTAGTAGTCTTGCCCGCTCCATTGGGACCGAGAAAGCCGAAAACTTCACCATCATTAACATGCAGGGTAATACTGTCCACAGCTATTAAGTCCCCGAATTTTTTTGTCAAGTTTTCCGTGTCTATCAATAAGCATCACAAAGGTGGTTTGCTATTCCGAGCGTCTAATCTCCATGATGAGGGTTCCTATATTTAAGACTAAATTTAATGAGTTATATCTTCTAAGACATAGAACACATTATTCTATTTCCAATCATTATTTCCATTAAGATACTTCCCTACTTTGCGTGCTATTTAAACGGTTGATAGTTTTTATGCGATGAAACCACAGGAGCAAATAACTTAAAAGCGATTTCTTGGTTCTATTTGCTCAAATAAACGATAATCAACCCCTATTTGGCAAAAGGAGAAAAGCGCGGGATGTTAGATTTACACCCACGTTTAAATTCCACACAAAATGTTGGAAGAAATCTCATAAACCAAATGTGGTTTTTGTATTTTCGGAAGTGAACCGGACGGAATTTGCCCAAACTGGTATGAGTCACATGCTCGAACTGCGGCTAATGATTAAGATCAGTTTCTTTTTGGCTTTGAAGTCTATTAATCGCGTCATCCAATTTCAGAGGAAGATCTGAACCAGAAATGCTCCATGTAGCGGACTTCATTTCTTTCACACCAGATTTACTTCTTTCTGTACATTGACCGTGTTGCCCAGCATGCGCAAATTCCATAAGCGTTTTCTCATCTTCGAATACAGCCACCATTTCACTTTTCTTGCTCCAGAAATCCATTCGCGAGGTGTATCCTATAAGTCCACTTGTGGTCTCCAATTGTTTCATTACTTTTCCTGCTGGCATTGCCCAACTGAAAAAAGACCATGCACTCTTGCGGTGCCCCGCCAGTGCGAATGCAAGGTAATCGCGTTTTGGGTCAACTTTCGAGAAAGATTTCCAATCGGTTACAACCATAATTTCACCGTTCTTTAGGTTAACAACTGAATTCAATATAAGCCTTGGGATCTTGGAAAATGTGGCTTACCTGCTAAGCATAATCATTAAGGCTTACCGGCTACGGGAGCTTAAACAGAACGCTACTATCTTTTGAAAAGTGCGGCTTTTGCTTGTTCGCAATTAATCATAGTAGCTTTCGTTTCTCTGATTGATTTTAGGTGCGTATCTAGCGGGCAGGGCCGAGTTGAAACTCAATATGGTTGGTCGCAGAGTTTGTCTTGTGTGCCATATGCCTTAGCCCTCTTCTTCCAGGTTCGGTTCGCCAAAAAAACGTACAGCCACGCGGGCGCGAACGGTTTAGCCATCAAATTCACTGCCTGACCCGAAACAGCCTTGCCCTCCAAAAGGTCTTTTGCCACTAAGTCCAAAGCCTTCCTCACGTTTCGCCACAGAAACCCCGCATCCTCCAACGATTTTCCTCCTATGGCTTCGCCTCCTCCAAGACTTAAACCTCCTGCCCAATCGATGCCTGCCTCAAACGCGAAACGCTTGCATATCGCTAATGCGTTGCTGCTTTGGCTGGCTTCAAGAAGCCCGTTGTGCAATATTGTCAAAAGCCGCTGAGTTTTTGGGAAAACACTGGTCTTTCGCTGTTTTGCCATCAGTTCTAAAGCGGCAATAACGGAAGCGGGGATGCTGTCCATGTACAAAGGAAATGAAAAAATAAGCAAATCACTGACGCCGAATTGTTCAAGCATTTTGGCTTGGGATTCCTTAGTACGCATCGAAGTCTGAACTTGCAGCTTTTCTGTTTCGAACCCTCCGATGTTCAATTTACCCAGAAGGTAATTGCCGAGAGATTCTGAATTGCTACCTGAAACTCTTGGGCTGCCCCACAAAAGAAGCGCCTGCTTTGGATTACTCAATTCTTGAATCCAACTCCCGCAAGAATGTTCCTGATTTTATCCTGGATTTTGGAGGAGTTATCCTCGACGTAAATGAAACCTGTTGAATGCACTGGAGCGTGCAAGGTGATGGCATTCCGATCGATAAGGGTTTTGAAAATCGACTCGCTTTCAGCGTCGGGTTTGGGTAATACGCCTATACCTACGAGGTTGCCGTTTCGTTCATATCGGTTTAAAAAGTGAACCTCACCTTGAATCTTGTTGCAGAAAGGTAAAAGCACACCTAACTGCCGGTCCACGGCTTTCTTCAGCTCGCTTGAGTACCCACCAAAAACAATCGGCGTAAGAAAAACTTTCAAATCTGCCTTAGCCAGCTTTTTGGATATGCCATTAGTAGCGTCGTTGATTACGCATGTCCCTGGCGTCTTAAGGTAGCAGCCAAAACAGCTAGAGCAATCAGCTATAAAGATTTCTCGCAGCTTGAAAACAGAAACCTGTTCTAAGCTGCCCAGTGCAGACGATATGGCATCTGAAACCTCATCAACCTTTTCGTCTCCACTTCGTGCACCATTTAAAACAACCGCTTTCATGACATCAACCCGCTTAAACGGCTTAAATCTCCCTATGTCTGATTCAGGGCAGTAAGTATAAATGATTTTTTATTAAAGGGGATATCCTCGGAATTATGATTGGTTCAATTTGCATCATTTACAAGAATTCATAAAAAAAGCAATCCGCGTGGAATTTAAACTCTGGGTAATAAGGGGTATACATCAGGATTTGAAAACAGAATTGAGCTTAATATCTAAAAACACCAGATAGAGAGACGGAATTTGGAAATGGCGCGGGATGTGGGATTTGAACCCACGCGGCCTTTCGACCACAGACTTAGCAGGCCTGCCCCCTACCAGGCTAGGGCAATCCCGCACAGGCAACAATTATAATTTTGGAACCTGCCAAAGTCTGGGTTATATTGTAGATTGTGGCGCTCGGATATTTTTGCTTTCTGTATAGTGAAAACTGCAAAGCATATTACAGCATTAATAGGGTGAGAGTTTATGTTGTTGGTGCTCGCTGTGTCTGAGGGATACCCGCTTTTTAACTGTTAAAACAATAGCTAAAAAGAGGCTACCCTTCTTTTCGGGAGCCTTTTCTTCAACAGCACCACAATCAATTAACCTATAACAAAGTCTTTTTTTATTGTAGTTTTAATCGTTTAAGTGTCAACAATGCTTTTAACAGCCCAAGCAATCACTCTTGCAATGAAGAGTGAGGAGAAGTGACTGCGCCTTCGCTTAGCGACACAATGAAACGTACATGCGATAATCTTAGGCAGGGCGCAACCCGACAAGTCACCGACTATGAGCAGCGCTTCTCAATCCTGAAAGACGCTTATGATGATTTACTTGTGAACCTGATAAAGTCACGCTTCAACCAGAAGGAAGCTTGGGAAACGGCTAAAGAATTCTTTGGTTCTGAGAGCGTTCGCTTTGCAGGCATAGACGGCACAATGTACTCGAGACCGCTGTTTGACATGGTTATTTTTTTCGGCGGCGCTTACGCCTCAACAGGCACTGTAAAATTCTCAGAAGCAGCTGAGCCTCAAGTTGAATATGACGCTAAGACTATTCAGCAGAACATAGGCGTATCCAGCGTCGTCCCAATATACATAAACGAAATCCCAGATGTCGACCACTCGTTTGCGGCGGAAGAGCAGCCCAGCGAGGTTAACCCGTCAAAGCCAGCTACAGATGAAGAAATAGCAAATAATTCGCTAATAGCTAACGCAATAATGACTTTTTCAGAGTTTTACTTAGCCTACAAGCTTGCCGTTGACCCAGCACAGAACATTAGGGTACTGTTAATGGATAGAAGCTTATCCACGGAGCGTGCCAGCCTCCTGTATGAGACTAGAAAAACGGATTTTTGGGATGCAAAAAGCGCACTCGTTGGCTACAGTATCAACGGAAGGAAAGTTGATCCGAACGATTTAGCCATAGCACGCCATCACGTTTGCAATAAGGCTTTGGGTTTGCCTGCTCCAAGGGCGGATTACCTGCGTCATGCAATAACTTGCCTAGCGGAAGAAAACAAAACGTTGACGCAAACGCAAATCTGCGAAGCCTTAGGGATAGTGGATGATAAACGTAAAAGAAGGGTCGAAAAAACCCTATCACGCTTAATCACAAAACACATCCTAACAGACACCGAAGGCATTTACGCTTTAAACAAGCAGTACATTGACAGTTGGGAGCGTACAAAACGATTAACCATCGAAGTTGGTGACAAACTTTTTTCCACAAAAAGCTCTACGGCAGAAACATCCGGCAGTATGAAAATAGTCAAGGACGGCAAAGAACACTGGTTAACCACACTTGATATTGCTTTTTTGACGCTGTTCGCTTTGCAAATGCTGATGGAGGAGTGTTGGAGAAAACGCATCCTGCTTGTAGGCATCACAAAAGACACTTCAGCGAGGGATTTCAAGCGCCAGTTAATTCCAATAATGCAAAACGAAGGCTTATTGAAAGCGGGAGTTGAAAATGAGGCGTTGACAGCGCTTCCGAACACTGACCGCATGATTCTTCAATCTGCAAGCGTTTTAAACCCAGAGAAAGTGGTGCCGCCTTGGAGCCTGATTGAGTACGATTCAGCTTTTAGAACGATGAAGGCTGACGCGGACAGGGGACAGGGCTATGTTTCTGGCATTATTAAGAATAAGATTGGTTTAGAGAAGGCTTTTTTGAAGACTTATGTGCAGCTTAGCCAAGCCAAATCTGACCCGCTATTGAGGAGCAACGTTTTGTTGATTGACCGTTTAGCTTACGCTGACTTTGACCTCAAGCCTGAGTGCCGTTTAGCTTTGTGGAATGAAATGAGCGATGGCACAAGAGAACCTGTGGAAGTCTTTCTATACAAGGACAAGTCGATACCTAACAAGATGCAAAATCTGGTTATGAGTATGCTTGTGGCTATGGCGCCTATGAATATTCCAGAGGCTTTTGGACATAACAAAGCGTTGTTTGTGGCAGATAAGATTGCCAAGTGGAATTACAGCCAATTCAGATGCGTTGCAGATTCCACAGCGAACTGGATTTTGAATAACCATAAATTGAGAAAATTCATATTCTACATGAGTACTTTCCGAGAGAGGCGAGCAAGTATTGAACAAGCAAGAAGAGAAAACCGTTAACATAGAATGCTTCACAGATTTTGACGACAAATTTCATGGAAGGTTAGCGGCGGTTATGCCCCGTTACGCTGGCGGCGACGGCGGAGACTCAAAAGTTACAGGCACAAGCGCACGCTACCAATGCCGAGTCAAAATAGAGTACCAGAAAGATTTGATGGGGCTGCTTGAAGAGGGCATGCTGTTGGCGGTTAAGAATTTTAAGCCCGCAAGCAGCGCAGCCGAGCGGTATACGCTTATGGAGATTAGCCGCGTTTGGCCTGAACACTTCGGGCTTCGCGGGCTCAGTGACCATGGCTATTACCCAATGCAGTTTGAAATCATCGAGCAGTCAGAAGCCGATTGGCAGACTGATGACAAGTCAACGATGATGATTCAGATTGACGCGATTCCCATCAACTATGACTTAATCATTAAGGGCGGTTGTACGTTTGAGTTTGCTAAAGGGTTTTCTTACCCTGTAGTGGGCAGTCCCGTGCTCCTGCTAAACAGTGAAATGATTAACCGCATGTACAACCAGAAAATCGCCGCTCAACTAGGCGTTGAAACAACAAAGTCGGTTGAGGATGCACGCATTGACCCCAGACTTGGCGTAATTAAAATGTTCGAAGCCAACCAAGCCAAAATCCCAATTTATGTTGATTTTGAAAAACTGATTCGCTACCACTTTGGCGTTTTCGCGTTTACGGGCGGTGGCAAAAGCAACTTGATGTCTAATGTTCTGAGGCGAATAATGTTTCATATGGATGAGAAGAAGATTGTTATCTTCGACATCAGCTGCGAATACGCTTTTCTCTTGCTTGATGTGCTGGCTGACCCAGCCGTGAAGGCTAAACTGGTTTTAGAACATAGGATTGATTCGCTCGAGCAACTCTTTAACTCCGTGGTTAAGCCAAGAGAATACGAGAGTGACTTGCGAACGAAGGCTGGTTTGCAGGCAATCATAGATCAGGGGAAGCTCTCTTATTACACGAAGCCTAAGCAAAAAATTCCAACTTACGGCCAGTTCATGGAGGAACTCGATGACCAACGGAAAGATTCAGTTAGTCGTCCACACTACATCAACGCTATCGACGCAATTCATGACGCGGTTCGCGAATATGTGGAAAAGCAGGGTTTAAGCGAGAACCAAGAGGTCAGCGAGGACTTCGTCAGCCACATTGACGAGGTTGCACGGAATGCAATGGAAACTTTCAGGGTTAACGACAAAGCCGGGCTATATGCTTGGGCAACGACCCGAAGCAGCATTTTGGACTTATTTAAGAAGCGTGAGCAAAACAGCGATAAAGCTGCGGCTGGATTAACGGTTGAAAGCATAAGGCAATTGCTCGAGGATAAAGAAACTAACCTAGTAGTAATCTCGATTAGCGACCCATTCACCATCAAAGAACTTGCCATAGCTTTGACACAGGACCTGCTTGTACGTAGGAAACGCCGCTTCACAGTAAAACCCTACATCCTATTAGTCTTCGACGAGGCACAGGAATTCATCAGCAGCAAGGAAGGCGGCATAGACGGCAAATGCTCCGCACACGTGGAAACGCTGCTCCGCCAAGGACGCAAGTACGGTTTAGGCGTATGCATAGCGACGCAACGCATCGCTTACTTGAACACTAACGCGCTTCAGCAACTGCACACTTATTTCGTCGGCACCCTACCAAGACCATACGACAGGGCACTGGTTAGTGAAACGTTCATGATTGATAAGGGCATATTGGAGAAGACGCTGGAGTTTGCGCCAGGCGAATGGCTACTATCAAGCTATATTGCCACAGGAATGGAGAACGTACCCATATTCATTAAAGCGGATAACGCGGAGAAAGAGATAGAAAAATTTCTCTCCAAACTAAATTAAGGCTATTTTTCATTTTTCTCCTTTGATTATACCTATTTTTCCCACCATAAACGGCAACTTCAAAGCTGCCGGGATAAACGATGCGTTTCGTGTTTCTATAAATTCTACTTTGGTTATTCCCCAGCTTTTTATGGTTGCAACTAATTCGTCCAAGTCACCGTATACTTGTTTGAGTAGGAAGAGGTCTTGGAAAGCGAATTTTCCGCCCTTCTTAACCACTCGCAACGCTTCGCGGATTACTTCGCGTTTGTCTTTGGCGTCGGCGATTTCGTGGAATACTAAGTTGCTTACGGCTGCATCAAAATATTCATCCTCAAAAGGCAGCTTCAAAGCGCTGGCTTTCTGAAAAACAACTCTATCATTTACGCTTTCAGCTTTAGCGTTTGCTTCGCAAGTGCCCTTTGAGTATTCCCATCTTTCTCCCCAATAATCAATTCCAGTTACCCAAGCAGCTGTAAATTTGCGTGCTATCTTTATTGTTAATGCACCGTTTCCGCAGCCAATATCTAACGCTTGCCCTTCACCGTTCCAATCCAAATTTGAAATTACTGTTTCCCAGATTCTGTTCTGCACGTTTCCTCCCTTGGGCGAGAAGAGGTAACGTGCATAAGCAAAATACAAAGCGACCAGAAGGCATAGCAGGGCAGGGATTACCAACACCCAAACCAGAAAAGCCAATGCTAAAAACACTATGCCTAATATGCTAAACGTGTAGATTAATCGCTTCGAAACCCAATTACCATAATCAGGCGTTTTGTTTACCTGCTTCGCCATCTCTTGCTACTTCCCAGCGAATAGTTTGCGTAAAGAGATTTATAAAAAGCTAGCAGAAAACCTCCGCGCAGACCCAGCTCAATTGTCTCGACAATTGCTGCGTCTTATTGAGGTTTATTTTTTGTTTTTTAGGAAAGTTAATATGGAGCCGAAGTTTAAGGAGATATAACGAATAATTATTCTTGTAGTTATCATAAACTTGATAAGTTAACTATGGGCTGGGGTAAGTTTGAACTTAAAACTCTATGCAGTCAAAAAAGGGAATCAAAGACTAAACAATTGCATCCAACTAGTCGTAGTTGACTTAGACAAAGGCAAGCGCTACCCGTTAAACTTCGTCTGTGTCCTACCTCGATATCTCCGCTTACTTGAAAGACGATCCAGCAATTTTGCGAAAATTTTTGGAGAAAAAAGCCTTTATGTAGCAAAAAAGCTTTTGGTTGAAGCTAGGCATAGAGAAAATGACCCGGAAATTCAAAGGGTCATAAATAAACGAATGAAAGACATAGACTCGAAGCAAGATGCTTAGAAACTTAGTTTCAGCAACTGAGCAAATTTACTTTTACATATTACCGCTTGGATGAGGAGATAAGAAGCGAAATGAGGTAGTCATGTTCGACTAGCCCGAACGCTCCATTTCTTGCAGAAAACTCATCAAACTTTTTAACGCCATCAGGTTTCAAAAACGGCGATTTAATGGCGAAAGGCACAGGGTCTCTTGTGTGCGTTCCGATTCTGATGGGCGTGGGGTGATCAGGCGATATTGCAATCGCGTATGGCTCGTTTAAGCCGTCAAGAATCCTGCCCAGAAGCCTCTTGTCTAAGTCTTCAATCGTTTTTACTTTTAGAGCGTAATCCTTAACATGTCCCGCTTCGTCTGGCGCTTCAACATGGACAAAAACCAAATCATTATCCTCAAGAGCCTTTAATGCAGCATCTGCTTTGCCTTCATAGTTAGTATTATACAAACCCGTTGCTCCAGGAACGTTAATGATTTCCATTCCAGCGTAAGTGCCGATTCCCTTCACCAAATCAACCGCAGATATGACTGCTGCTTTCAAACCGTACTTTTCTTTCAACGTTGGCATGGATGGTTTTTTGCCGCCGCCCCAAGGCCAAATCAGGTTGCCCGGTCTCTTGCCTGCCTTCTCTCGCGCAACGTTTACAGGATGAGACCGCAGAATATCCCTGGAACCATTAATTAAATCTCTAAGCAAACGCGCTGTTTTTTCTACTTTTGCCGATTTGGCTTTTGGCAAAACCTCTGCAACATCTACTCCAATAGCGTCATGCGGCGGAGTGCACTGAACAAGCTCAGGATTTGGGAAATTTCGCAGTATCAAAAAGTGCCTGTAATCAAGTCCTGAGAAGAATTCGATTTCATCAGGTTTCTCAAAAGCTTCCTTTATCGCTGCTATTAATTTGGATGATTCGTCAGTGGTTATGTGACCTGCGGAATAATCGACGATAACTCCATCCTTCTCAGTTATCAAATTACATCGATAAGCTGCATCGTTCTCTCCTAATTTTATGCCTCTAGAAGGCGCTTCAAGTGGACCTCTGCCCGTGCAGTACAGTTTCGGGTCGTAACCCAGCACTGAACATATGGCAACATCTGAGCCTGGAGTTAACTCGTCAGGAACCGTTTTGATTAGGCCGCTTCGGCCTTTGGCTGCTATTGAATCCATGTTTGGTTTGTATGCTGCTTGAAGCGGAGTCATGTTTCCCAATTCAGGAACGGGATAATCGGCCATTCCATCTCCAACGACGAGTATATACTTCATTTAATCAACTCCAGAGTGGCTCCTTGTGCACGTTTACCAGCCTTAAACACGGGTTTGCCCTTTCTTTGCTTCACAAGATATGGCAACCGTATATTTATCTACTTACTTAACCAATCTAAAATTTATTTTATTTTCAAATACAATCTCATCATGAAAAATGGCAAGTTCTCAAACTGATGCTCAATTCTTGGCAATTAAGAGTGCACTTTAGAAAAATCATTCCTATCAGATTACGTGCGCAAAGCAATATTTTTCTTCTCTCTTGAAAAACATGAATTTCAAATTCATATTATTTATATTCAATTTGAACTAACATGCTGTATGAGTGACGGATCTTGCCTCAGGAATTAGCTCATTCTAGTTCTGCTCGGCCTTCTCCATTTCTCCCGAGAAGCAAGATCGCTCCCGAGAAGCAAAGATCGCCAACCAGCGCAATGGAGGGAACTCCATGAATGAGTCCCGGAATAAGCTCCACGTGGGCTCTCAAGCGAAGGTTGAAACGAGTCCTCAAACTAAAAAATATAGAAAACCTCTAACAGAAGATGAATTCTACTCAATAATACAAGAAGAATTACGAAAGAAAGACTTGAGCATAACTGCGGATATTGTTATCGCGAAGGACGTGCCTCTGGAAGAGAGACGTAAAGAAGCGGAAAAACCGTTATACCTAGCAAGATATGAATAGTCGGGGTAATGCGTGCCAGCCCGTGCGTGCTTGGCGTGTTCCTTTGTTGGATCGCTTTTGCGAATGTACTTCGGTTGTGTTTGGGCGTTTGTTTTCTATGTTGACCTGAAGCGCTGGTTTAGTGCCAACAAGGTCATGCGAGGATGAAAAGCTCTCCTGAATAAGGCAATGTCCTATTGCTTTCATTAAGGCAGTGCGCTATCGCTTTGGCTCGTCGTCAGCTACTTCTTCTTTTTCTTCCTTTTCAGTCGGCTCCACAATTCTCACAGCGTCATGGTGCCTCATCTTCAAATTCTTCTCGAGCTTGTCTAGGTCTTTTTCGAGAAGGTAAAACTTCTCATGCAATTCCGCCTTGCGGTGCGCCTGCTTGTACGTTAGACCTTCAGTCTCCATTAAGGAGAGTTCGTACTTTTCGTGCCCCTGAAGAATCCGCTCCCTTCTTTTCGGGTTTTCAAAAACGTCCTGCCGCATCCAGATTTCATCCTCTGGAATCTTGCCCCGCATGTTCTCTGGCAGTTCATTCTGTGGACACAAACCGTGAAGAGCAATGTAATCACCCATTACCGACCGCGGCTTAACCACGACCTTGAAAGGTACAGTTTCCTTCCCGCGCCCGTAAACATCATACGACTTCTTTTCGGTCTTGCTTTTTTCTTTCATCAACTTCCAGTTCTCCTTGAGACTCAAAAAAAGGTATAGCAGCTACTAGTAGTTATTGTTTTTCAAAGCCGTGTCGGAGCTGTGTCTCTGGCGACTGTTGAATCTGAAAAGACTTAAAGCAACTGCTGCCCAGAAATAGGTGGTTAAGTTCAAACCAAGGCAGTTGAGGGAAACTCTTTAGAAAACGTAAATAAATTGGTGCTCTGCTCTATAACTTTGGACAATGAGGAAATCGAGGTACGAAGACGCTTAAGGCGAATGACATCTTTTTCCGCTACCGAGTCCATTAAAACATCTATTTCAGCCAAAGTAAGCCATCAAGCAAGCAAAGTGTGCTGTTCCAAGCGTGGAACAAACTGTTCCTTGATTAGAACTAAATAGCCCAAAGCCCATAAATCGGAACGGTGAACTCTGATGGGAAAATGGCTTGAGAAATACGCGGGTTCCCTTCGCTTCTGGATTTTAGTCGTGGTTTCTGTTTATTTTGCCTACGCCCTTTACTTTGCAGTCTACGGATTAAACTTTAGTATAGGCTTAATTTCAGACCACTACGTCTACAACTTGGTGTCAAAGAATCCTTGGTGGTGGATGGTTCTCTACTACGGCAGCGAGGGCGTTGCCGGTTCAGTGGCAATAGTGCTCCGCGCCTTTGCAGGAGCGTTCGCATTTTACGCGGCTTTCCTCTTTTGGAGAAAAAAAGATAACGCAATACCAACAATTAGAAAGAGCGTCAGCATGGCGTTGCTTTTAGAAGCGGGCTTCTTTCTCTCTTTGATTCCTTCAATAATCGCCGCTTTCGCATACAACCTAACAAGTGAATACCTCTTCTATTTTGACCATACTCCAGGACTGCTTTTACTGTACGGTACAGCGATACCTTGCCTTGCAATCGTTCTTGTTGTTCCGCCACTCCTGCTAAAGTTGAGAGCAACAATCAAACATGAGTCTCCACGCGAGGAAATCGCCAAATGGAGTTGCCTAACAGGCGTCGCTTACCTGTTTGTGGTGTTCTGGTTCAATTACTCAATGCTATGGGCAGGCGTCATGGTTCCCTACCCGCGCGCATACCAGCAATATGGGCTCGATTTTCTGCTGCAGCCTACAAATTTACTAAGCTTTGCTGTAACAGTCTTCGGTTTATTTGCGCTTGCCATAACAGCGTTAGTATCAACTCTTCCCGCAATCAAAAAACAGTTAACCGACCTAAACTTAACTCGGGTAGGAATAGTTTTGATGGCGTTCGGAGGCTACTTCGTCTTCAATACACTATATTACTATCTTACTGGCGGCTACGGAGCACACCCAAGCGTATGGTACGAAGTAATAGGCCCGCTTCACAATCCTAATCTGTGGGCAATAGCTTGCGTTTTTCTAGGTTTGCCACTTTTGATTTACGGTAAAATGAAAAGCAAAGGATGAAGGCTAAAACGAGACATCGCCCGCCATACAATCCATAATCTCGCAAACACAGAACATGAGCATTGAAACTCTTTCTCTGGCGATAACCTGATTCGGGTTATCCTCAATTCCGCCAAAAAAGTTAAGTAGTACTTTGACATCAAGTTGTACCAGAAGTTGAGGTCGGATTATGGAAGTAATGGTTACTCGCAAAGGTCAAGTTACCGTCCCTATCGAGTTAAGACGCAAATACGGTATAGCGGAAGGCATGAAAATGACCGTTGAAGATTCCCCCTCCGGCATAATTTTCAAAGTCATTCCAAAAATCGAAGACCTTGCAGGTATAGACGCTGGAAAAATGACCGTGGAAAAAGCCCTCGAAATCATTGACAAAATGCGCTCTGAAGACAGATATTAACATGCAAGCCGTCATAGACACCCGATTTTTAGTCACACATTTTCTGGCCCCGGATGAAGAAACAAAAAAGTGGACCAAAACAACCCTGGAAACCCTTCAAAAAGAAGTTAACCATGGAATCGTACCCTCCATAGTAATTCACGAATTCTACAAGTTTGAAATGCAAACCCTTGGCATAGATGTGGCCAACATGCGAGCTAACATTATCCTGAAATCAAAATTAATCACCCTCAACCTAGATTCAAACATAGCAATCGAAGCCGCTAGATTAAGATGCAAATACACAGACTTGCCCACAGCAGACGCAATCATAGCAGCCTCCGCCATCAAATCCTCAGCCGACTTTATCCTCACCGACGACAAACACCTTAAACAAATTAAAGAAATCAAAACCAAATGGGCATAAACGAACTCCTTACGGGGAAGTCAACAAAAAATGAAACGCAAAGGATGAAGGAATTAATTTTTAGTTAAAAAAGTAAGATTTCAATAAAGAAAGAGGCTGGAGAGTAGGCTCTTATTTAGTAGGGCTCTTTTTTCCCAGTCATGTACGCCCAAACGCCGACAAGCACAACTGTTAGGCATGCACCGGCGAATCCTGAAATTATGTAGGTTGTTGCACCGCCGAGCAACGGTAAAACTGCCACAAGCCATGGGATAATAACTACTGCTGTGAGCT
>JBEKHJ010000005.1:0-44753 GCA_050012335.1 Bathyarchaeia archaeon | reverse complement strand
CAGGTACGGCGCAACCTATTTTCTATCGCAAACAATGGAAGACAATTACGTATTGTTTGAGGAGATTATGAAGAAAATCGGGAAAAAGTAGAAAAAGGAGAAAGAGCAACATGGAGAAACAAATGAATAAAAGATTAAAACTTGGGTTAATATTCGCAATATTAGTATTAGTTGCTATTTTTGCGGCTTTTTGGGTAGTGATCGAAAGTAGGCCGCAGTTTCCAGGTCTACAACAAAGAGGAGTCCCGCCCAGTTTTATTCCCGGTGACCTTGAATTTTTTTACGCTGCATTTACAATAATTTCCACGATCAATATTGCACTCTTAGTAATCTTAACACTAATTTACTTTAATATCTACGTCAAAACGCGTTCCCAATTCACAATAGGCCTCATAATTTTTGCTTTAGTCTTCCTAGTAAAAGACTTGACATCTAGCCCTCTTATAACGTCGCTATTAGGATTTAGAGCTTATGGACTTGGGCCATTCGAGCTTTTGCCAGGCTTGTTCGAGTGCTTTGCATTATCTATACTGCTGTACCTAAGCATTAAGTATTAGGAAAACATTTAAGCAAAAGATAATTTAACCATGTAACACTGCTCGAGTTATTCTGGTAAATGTTTGGGTCAAATATGGAAAAAATTATTTATATAAAGGATATCTATGCTTAAGAAAAGATGGAAGAGAGGAAAATGAGTCAAGAGAATAGTGTATCTTTAACTCCACAGCTACCAGTGCGGAAAAGGAACATAAAAGTCATCGCTTTAGCAATAATATGCGTTATTCTTGCCGCTAGCTTAGTCGGCGTAATTGCAGTTTACCAGCCAACTAATTTGCAATCGCAAATAGCTGAGAAAGATAATACAATTAGCTCGTTGCAACAACAAATCGATAATCTACAATATCAGCTTTCTACAACTACTAACGCATCAGTCTATGTACAGCAAATTGCTTACTTAGAGATGGAATTATCGTCAATGAACGACACATTAACGAGTTACTACGAAAACATAGCTTATTATGGAAATCTTACACAATTACGAGTATCAAGTATTTTAATTTATCAGCAGCAGGCAACTATAGGCAATAACACTTGGGTGGATGCTTATAACGACGTGTTAGATTACGCTGGATACATTGTAGTTCAAGCAACGTCAACGACAAATTCAACGTATGCTGAAACACTTTACTCTAGTTATGGAGTCCACTTCGACCAGAACGTAACATTAGGCATGTCAGGAACCGCAGTATTCCCAGTCCTACCATGTACAGCAGAAGTCAGAATCGGCAACTTAGACCAGACAAGCGCCGTTGTAACTGTAACAGTCTCATACTACTATTAATCCTTCCTTTTTTATAATATCCTAAATAAGGGAACCTTGAAGGTCGGTAAACTTCTGGTAAGCTAAAGCAAGCAAGGCTTAGAGCATTTTTTTTTCGAATATAAAGCCAGCGATTATGTGTCTGTGGGGCAAAAAATAAATTGTTAGTCAAACAAGTTTCCTTTGGGCTGTTCCTCGTCGCTATTCGCTAGGATATTGAGATTCGAGGGTTAGTCTATTGCTGGGACCTAGCGCACCTCAGTAAATATCATACGAAGAAGTAAACCCCCGGTAAAAGAAGAAAGGTTAACCAAGGTGATTGCAAGCAGAGCATGATTAAAAGGCTTTCCTTGAGGAAAAGCGCAGAATTAAGCAAAAGCTACCTAGAGATAAAGTCTCGGGCAGTAGTTGCCTCCCGAATAAACAATATGGATCGAATATAAATGCTAACTAAAAACAAGAAAACACTGATTATTTCAGTAATCTTAATAGCGGTGGCGTTGAATGCAATTACCTTTTGTTGTGCGTATCCTGAAACGTTTAAGCCAGAATCGCCCACTCTTGCGAGAGATTTTTCGGCGTACTACATTGGGGAATGGCGATTGTTCAATAATCCAACCGAAATTTATGCGGGGATTCCTCAGCCGGGAGATTACCAGATCCTTCCAAAACCCCAAACCTTCAAGTATACTCCTTCATTTCTGATTCTCTTTGCGCCATTTTTAGCCTTAAGTTATCAAGATGCTCTTATCGCTTTTGACATGGTACAACTTGCTTTAATTCCAGCCTTGGCTTTCTTTGTTTACAAGATTGTTAAAGACAAGAACCTGGCTATCGGCGTTGTAGCTGCCATCATCATTTTGATCGAACCCCTGCCCACTCCGCCGATAGATCAAGCCGCACTCAACTTACTCCATTACCGGTTCTTTAGCTTAAATCCCCAGTCTTTCTCTCCAAGTTACTACGTGGGCTATGTCTTAGCAAATGCTCACATACTCCAAGCCATCCTCTTGGTAGGCGCTTTGTACTTTGGATTCGCTAAAAAACCATGGCTTTCAGCATTGCTGTTTGCGTTTGGTTCATTTGACCCGCGCGCTTCACTTTTGGCACTCCCACTGGTTCTATGGTACAACAGACAAAAAATACTTCAGTTCATTACTGGCACTGTTACGTTTCTTCTCGCAACAAATTTGCCATTTTTCTTCTACTATAATATAGGATTCACCTTCTTGCAAACTGAAATGAATGGTAGCATCATCTCCCAAATGTACCCGTACGACTGGATTCCATTATACGCGGTTGTCACATTAACCATAATCGAAATAATCACCGCCAGCAGCAGAAACACAAAAAAGCCCTTCAGATTTCCACTTACAAGAAAAACAAAAAGGTTAGAAACAACACAAAAGTAATAAGAGCAACATTATGCCCCGGTCTTTTTACTAACTTGCAAGCTTATTTAGGTATCATTCTTTGCGAATTACTTCGAATTTTTTTGGATCGCCCTTTACAAAGCCTATTAGATGAACAATAAAATTCAGCGTCACTGTTATGTAGCTTGCGGCAGTACCTGCTAGGGCATGTTTCCAACCCATGCATACGCCAATGGTATAAGCTCTTATTGCAAGCCATACAGCTAAAGTGATATATGTTAATGGCAGGAGCACAGCCGGTATATTAACGATGCCTAAATAATATAATGGCAACCCCACTGTTGCAATAGAGTATAACCACAATCCTGAGAAGCCTATTATACTTAACCTAAGCCTGTTTGGAAGAGGCAGCATTTTTTGACTTAAAATTGTTAGTTGCCCCCAAACCCACCTACGTCTTTGTTTTATGGCATCAGCAAAGGTGAACGGCGGCATTATGAAAATTCTTTTTTCCGAATTAAAAATAGTATAACCCATTACTGATGCTTTGTGGAAGTAAAAGGCATCTTCGCTGCTTATCAACTTGTGCTTAGTATTATGCGTAAAGCTACTTATGTCGTAAGAAACGTTCTTGTCGACTTGACTACTCATGGATGTTCCTTCCCCATGAGCCCAGAGTGGTTGTCCCATATTTGTGAAAAAATTGCAGAAAATCCCGCAAGCAACACAGCGTTCATAGTCGAGGATAGTGTTCCATACGCCTTTTACTTTTGGAGTAATCGTTCCAATGATAATGTCAGCCTGAACGGTCAAGCTTTCCTTTATGAACTCAAGACTAGGCACAGCATCGTCGTCTCCTTGAAGCAATATGTAGTTTGGTCCCAGCGTACCTTCGTCGGCCATTTTTTGCCTTAGCCTGCGAGCGTATTCTAATGCACGACCCTTGTACAAATCTTCACACTCAAAATCCTTAGGAACAACAACAACCTTATCGCAGACGTATTCGGCCTTATGAGTATCCCAATCTTCAATGATTACCCACGTTTCCAAGGGAACAGGAAGGTCATAGTTTTTCACCGTCTCAAATATCTTATTTACTGACTTTACGTTACCTACTGTAGGTATCTGAAAGATTATCTTGTCAACTTTCTTCTCAGCCTGCCCTTTCTGCTTCAAAAGAGTGGCCCTTCTTGTCCTGTTGAATATTTTTCCAAACGCTAAGACAAAAAGGTAGAGAAAAGGTGAAAGCCAAATCGCTGAAATCACATAATCAAGTATTATCATGCGTGTTCTGAATCCTTAAATTATATGTTTTAACAGCCTCAAATAGCAATGGATTTAAGCCCTCGCCGTGAAAAGCAGTAATCAATTCATCCATGCACAGTGCATCAGGCACAACATTTCCAGGAGTACATACAAAAGTCAACTCCACCTGCTTCTCAGGACTCTTAACATCAGGAAAAACATAAGGATCAAAAACGAAAACTTCATGACCCAACTTTTTCAACAAAAACTCCTGTGCCTTACCAACGGTACCATACCCAATTACATTTACCCTCATCCTTCAAATCTCGTCTTTCGTATATAGCGTTCCTTTTGTTTACAATTCAATTCTTAAAAGCTTTGCTCAAAATCCCCCCAATCAACCGGTTAAAAGAACAACTGAATAGCAAGCGATTAACGGATTTCAATTTTTGAGGTGCCAACGATAAACATACCCAATAATAGTTTAAAGTTCCAAAAAAAGTGGCGCCGAGGATGGGATTCGAACCCATGCGGACCAGAAGGTCCACGGGCTCTCAAGGCCCGCGCGTTAACCACTCTGCCACCTCGGCTCTTTTTAGTGTAATGAGGATGGTTGTTTATTTCTGTTTTTCCTTAGTGAAAACTCAGTAAAGGTAATAAAGCCGTAAATGTATGGGCGTTTCATGGCAAAAACTCAAGAAGTGTCTATGAGTCAGGAGTTACTGGATTCAATTTTTGAGGGTGCAAAACGGCTTTACCCGCGGGAGACGATTTTGCTTCTTAGGGGTAAAAAGGTTAAAGATGCCCTTTGTATAGTTGACCTTGTGATTCCGCCGTTAGCGACTTATGGGCATGGGTTTGCTAATTATCAGCTCCATTTGTTGCCGATGGATTTCTCTCTGGTAGGCACCGTACATTCGCATCCGTCAGGTAACAAAACGCCTTCGAACGTGGATTTGAACCATTTTTTTGGGCGAATACTCATGATTGTAGGCTACCCTTATGCAAGCCAGCAGGATGTTGCCGTGTATAATTCGCATGGAGAAAAACTGCCATTGCAGGTAACTGAGGAGTAAACGTCTTTAAGCCGACAGGGTTTTGTAGGCTACGATAAATTCCATGGCAAATTTGTCAGCGTTTTTCTCTGTGCCCCTGTGCATTTTGTCCACCGCTTTGCTGCGCAGGTGATGATAAAACTCGTGGAGAATAACGAAGGGGTTCACTATGACGTCACTATTTAAGACTGAAATGGTTTCATTTTTAGATGTATAACAGCCGAAGGCTTTGATCTTGTGCCCTTTTGGTAAACCAACTTTTAGTTTGGGAACATTCACTTTGTAGTTTTTTGCTAGCAGAGTGAGAGCTTCTTCTGGTTTTCCATTGAGAATAAGCCAGACTACTAGTGGTTTGAAGTTGTCCTGCGTCATTGTGCCGACAGCAATACAGAGTTGTGCTGCCTAATTAACTACCGTAAAAAGCTTGAATAAGCATAAGGTTACTCGCCGTAAGTGCCTCTTCTAATCTTCTCAGCCAACAAATGAATGAACTCAATCGGCCAAACATCATCACAAACATCGTCCGTCAATATGTTGCGTTGATGATACATGGAAATTAAATCATTTTTTAGTAGAAGTATTAAAAGGAATTTGTGGCCATAAGTTCTTTTGAATAGCGCATATTTGCGAGCTTGCCTTTTAGTCATTTCAAAGTGAGGTTCAAGAATTATTTTTCTTCCTTGAAGTGTCTTTTCTAATATAAAATCCGGGGTGTAAATTTCGTTGTTCGGCAAAGGAAAGCTAATCGTTTCATAACCATATGGAATGTGCATCCTCAAAAGGGTAAGGGCAGTTTTTTTCTCCCATCCACTCTTGTAGCGGCTCATTTTTTGGTAATAAGCTTGAGACTGCCCAGTTATTTTTTGCATGCGATCAAGAAAATCAAGTGCTGTTTTTAACGTGTATCGGTTTAAGGTTTTTTGTTTAAGCCATCTGCCCAAGAGGAAAAAGGGAGAATCTACCTTCGCAGGGTCTTGTGGAAAAAGTCGTTTTGCAAAGTCAGTTATTTTTTGCCGTGCATCCGCTGCCGTGTGTTCGTCTCTCCACAGCGATGGCGAAGCTGAGTTTATAATACCCAAGCTTGCAGCAACATTAGCGTTTTCCTTGGTCAATGGAACGTAGAGGTCTTCTGGCAAAAGATGGTCGTAAATTTGCAAATCAGGTTGAGGACGCACCATCCACCGCATATAAATCCACGCCTTATCTATGTGCGGTCCGCTAAGCGCTTTGATGTTTAGTGCAATGTCCTCGATGAAATCCTTAGGCTTACTAAATCTTTGGGCATACTTCAGCAGGTTTTTTTCTGCATTGATCTTCACAAATAAGTTAACAGACGCCAAGATTTCGGATGCCGCTTTTTTGTTTGGCCCTAAATCATAATAAAAATCGGATTTTACGATTTCTTCTTCGAAAATATGTGCTTTTTTTATTTCGAAAAGGCTGTTGCCAAAGGCTTCATGGAGATATGCTAGTAGCATTCGTGCGTTTTCAGGGTAACCTACAACTGTATCATCAAGTATAGATGCAACCAATAGAAAATAGTGAGCTATAGTTTTCCGCTCTTCGTACTTTTCTGAGTACGGGTTAAAGAGCAACCGTGGACTCATGCGTCGGTCCCATTGGATGTCAACAACGTTGGAATTCTTGTTTATGAAATCAACAAGTAAAGTAAGCACTTCATCGGTTGCCATAGCCCATACCCCGTTTATTGACTATATATGCATTAGTGGCTTAAAACTCCTATTAAATTTAGTAAGCGACCATTTAACTAAAGAAATATTTTTGATCTTTAAGACTGGGAAATAGATTAATAGAAGCGGGAATTTTGAATATGCATTACAGCGGAAAAGACGAAGCGCCTATATAGGAAAAGACTGTAAAAATTAAGCACTTGTGGGCCGGTCGTCTAGCCTGGTTAGGACATCTGCTTGACGTGCAGAAGGTCGCCGGTCCGAATCCGGTCCGGCCCACCACAACAAACCCAAAATTTTTAGCTTTTAGAGTAATTAACTTTTCACTGAAACTATAGTATATGTTAATTAGATCGAAAAATTAAAGAAAAAAAATAATGTTATGTTTACGTTTTTGGTGGTGGTCTTGCTGCAAGAACAACGGTCACATCTAACTGTGAGTTTCCTCTAACGACAGCAATAACTAAACTGGCGCCTGGCAAAGTATGTTCTTCCAAGTAGGTTGCTAAATCATCGTTGTTTCTGATTGTTTGGTTATTCAATGCAATTACAATGTCGCCGACGTTTAATTTGCCATCTGAAGGTCCTCCGCCGACTACTGAAGCAATCCTCCAGCCATAAGTAACGCTGGCGCCGTATTGCTGAGCCAAACTATAATCCATGTCCTCTCCTGTTACGCCTAAATAGGCGTGCCCAGTGTAATACCCATTTGTTATCAAAGAGGATATTTCTCGTAATATAGTGTCTGAGGGAATAGCAAAGCCTAATCCTTGCGAGTCAGAAACTATCGCTGTTGTTATGCCTACTACATTTCCAGCAGCGTTTAGCAACGGGCCCCCTGAATTTCCAGGGTTTATAGGCGTGCTTGTTTGAATGATATCAGCAATTGCGAACCCTCCAGCTGTGTCTTCCGTTATTGTTCTTCCCAGTGCACTTACGACTCCTGTCGTTAACGAGCCGACTAGTCCATAGGGATTTCCAATAGCGATTACTGATTCGCCCACACCTAATGTAGAAGAACTTACGATATTAACAGGTTTAAACTCCGATGAAAGTGCATTAACTGAAAGAACTGCTAAATCAGAGTACGGGTCAGTTCCAAGGACTGTGGCTGAGTAGCCGTTTCCATCTGAGAAGGTGACGCTTAAACCAGTAGTGCCTTCAACAACATGGTAATTGGTTAATACAACGGTTCTGCCTGAAAAGGTATAAACGAAACCTGACCCTTGCACGGTACCACTGCTAGTGTCGCCTTGTATTAAAACAACGGAGTCACGAACACCTTGGTACAGAGCAGCTAGAGACGTGCCGTTCTGAATTACGTTGATGGTTTGGTAAGTAGCGTTTTGGAAGCCTTTAAGGTCAGAAACTTGACTTTGCAGATTCGCAACTTGACTGTTCAGGCTATTTACTTGCTCGTAATTCATATAAAAACTCACTAATCCTCCAGCTAGTAACCCTGCTGCAAACAGGAGTATTAGAAGGCTAGCTGAAGCTTTACTAAAACTCTTGGACGCTATCATTTCATTGAACCTCTAGAGAGAATTTGCGTCTTAGAAAATAAAAGTTGCTATTTTCTACGGTCAATTATTTCCATTGCTTCAGGTCCAGTGCCAATTAAAACGATAGGCACTCCAGTTTTGTTTTCAACTTCTTTTATGAAGTTTTTTGCTTCCTTGGGTAGATCGCTGTATTGTTTTGCACTTCTGCAGTTTGAGAAAAGGCTGTCTAGTTTTGTCATTGCCGCTTGCGTGGCACCGTTTATTTTGGCGGTTTTCTTTGCTAACTCGAAATCAAACGGTGCTGAGCGTCTGTCTCTGCCTGTTCCAGCAGCGACTTCAAACCATCCTCGTTTCTGCGCTTCCTCTTTTGCTATTTCTCCAGGTAATGGTCCAGCGCCAACTCTTGTCATGAACGACTTATACACTATTAGAACGTCGTCAACTCTTGTTGGCCCCACTCCTGCTTCTGAGGCGATGGCTGATGCACCTGTATCTCTACCGGTCACGTATGGGTAGCCGCCGCTCAAAAATAGTGATAACATGAAGCCCTGTGTGCCTTCAAGAAGCACTTTTTTACCTTCATCTAAGCCATCGTTGACTTCTGCCACTTGGTCAGTAAGGTAGGGTTTCAACTCAGGGATGTCTTTGGCAAGTTTTGCCGTGCGTCTAACGCGTTCTTCGATGGCAGGTCCTACACCCCAACCTGTGGTTCCTATGCCTCTGTTGACGGCGCTTGCCTTATCTTGGGTGCTGTGCTTTTCTTCAATTATTGATGCGTTCTGGTCTATGCCAATTCTCCCTTGCACTTTTGTGAGTTCTACTTCTTCAAAAAATTTCTGCACATGAACATTCGCTCCTGCAGCAATAAGCAAGCGCGTTTTAGGATTTAGGAAGGCTGCGGGAACCATGTGTAAAGCGTATTTTTTGCCTTCAAACCAGACGGTGTGGGCTGCGTTTACCGAGCCAGTTCTTACGCAGAAATCAAGTTTATCTTTAAGGGCTAAATATGAAATTATTTTTCCTTTGCCTTCATCTCCCCAGAAGGCACCGACAATTACCGTGCAGGGCATTTTTATTTCACCGTTGACAAGTCGTATCAAGAATTATTTAAAGATGTAGGGCTTTTAAGGCGGTTTGTGTTTACGGATGTGTTTCTTATCTTCGTTTATTAGTTGAGCAAAGCGGTAAGTAACATAGGCTGAGAAGCTTCGAGTGCCTTTTTTTATGGCGTATTCCTCTTTGATTTTGAGCCATTCGTTAAAAAAGTAATCGTAAACCTCAGCCTTTACAGTAATGGTTTTGTAGCCTTTTTTCGGCGTTTTGTTCCCCTCTTAAGCATAGATACCGAATGTACGTTTATATGAGGTTTAATAAAATTACGGTAATGTACCTTAACCGTTAATTATATATTCAGTGAGTACCGTAAAGTACGGAAAGGAGATTGGAGTTTTGCCACGGAAAGGCTACAAATGCATAACCGTCACCGAGAAGGTTCATGAAGACATCAAAAAAAGAGCTATAGAAACTAATCGCACTATGAGAGAGTACGTTGAATACTTGCTTGCTAAGGATAAAACTGCTAAAGAAGGAAAATAATTTTTGACCATCAAAATTGTTCAAAGCAACGAGAGGGTTGCTGAAGTACAATTCGTTTGCGATTGCTGCGGCAAACTAATAAGAACCTGTCTAATAAGAAGAGAAGAAGTTGAAGCTCAAAAAAACACAAAAACAATTTGCTTTCAATGCAAACATGCCAAAAACGAAAAGAATAAGCCCTGATTTTCATTAGGAATTTTCAAGAACGCCTGTTTACTGCTTCGCAATCGATTCTTTCCAAAAGTTTAATCACTCTCTTGCCCTTAAGATTTTTTTCTTTTTCTGTTATTGTATTTCGTGATTGACAAATGTCGTCTAAAATAATTCCTTTTTCTTCATCAAATATAACAGGATATACTCGGCAGCCCGAAGGTCTATCAACATAAACGCTGCATTCGCGTTTTTTGCGGTCGTAGAAAACGCAGTAGCCTTCTCGGTTCTTGAGTTGAGCGTAGCCTTGCTTGTCGTATTTTACAAAGTAGTTTTTGCTAAAGCCTCTCTTTTCTAAGCGCATGATGTCTTTTTTGGCTAGAAGCATTTCTGTTTCTGTGCAACAGGCGCCACAATTTGAACAACGCATAAGCTTGAAGTATTTTGCTTGTATTTTTGCTTTTATCTTGTGTTTAGTAACATTTTAGGCGACTGGTTTGCAGTATGTTTGGGTTTAAAAGTTCTGCCCACGCGACGTTTCTTAAGGGTATGTGGATGGCTCTGCGGTTTCCGCATGGAGTGCACACGATTAGGCTGTTTTTTCCTGAGCCTTTATGGATTCCAGTTAATTGCACGTTTATTATCACGGCTCCATCCTTTAAGTGCAGGTTAACGTTTTTTCCAATGTATGATTTGGCGCTGTTAGCGCTGAAGTTCTCCATTGTCTTTTCACCACTCGTTTTCTTGGTCAGCTATTTTGTTCCAGCATTGTTGGCAGATGGGTTTTTTTTCGCCTTTTATGAGAATGTATAGTTTGATGTTTTCGCTTTTGCAGTCGTCTTTCCAAGGGTTTTTACAATGCTCCATTTTTCTTACCTTTCAATTACCGTTTTAGCGTTTAGCGCTTTTAAGGCGGTTGCAGAAACTACTGTTTGGAGCAGGGGAGGGGTGAGTGAAAGTAAAACTTTATACGCTTAGCGTTTAAACCGATTTGGCTGTGGAGTGCATGCCTCTCTTAAATAACCCGTTTGCGCTCATTGCAACGACTAGTTTAACTATTCAAATCATTGTTTTATTTTTGCTGCTGTACGGTTACTCGCTGAAGAGGCAGCTGAAGTTTCGGCAACACGGAATCACCATGGCTGTAGCAGTTGTTTTGCATTTGGCATTGGTGTTTGCGATTATGATTCCTTCTTTTGTTCTTGCGATTGTCCCCGACTTTATTGTTCCAAATGTCTATGGATTAACATCTGTTGTTACTTTGGTTATGGTAGTCGCTGGAGCTTTAGCTGTTTCGCTTGGTATTTGGCTGGTTGCTTCTTGGCGCTTTCAAGGCTTGAAGGGTTGCTTTAACAAAAAAAGGATTATGCTTACAACAATGGCAATGTGGCTTGTTTCGCTGTCTTCTGGGATAGTGTTGTACATTATCTTTTATTGGGCTGTTCTAGTGAGTTAAAGGTTTATTATTTGCGGCGTTATGGTTTGCTTTGTTATTTTTAGCAACCCAACCGACGGCTTATTCAGGAAAGACGCAGGGTCAGTAGGGCTTCCTGGATTAATATAGAGGATTTTTCCTTCCCATTTTATGCTGGAACTATGAGTGTGTCCATAGACAAAAACGTTGAAACCGTTCTGTTTAGCAATTTCAACCATCTTACCCGAGCCAAAAAGAATGTTTGGGTCATGCCTGACGCCTATTTTCCAATCGAAAATTTTAAGTGAATTAAGCCTAGGTAAGGCGCCGCTGACTTCTGGACCATCCATGTTGCCATGAACCGCTAAAACCGGTGCAATCTGCTCCAAGTCATCGATCACTGTTAATTCCACTAAGTCGCCAGCATGTATAATGAAATCCACGTGTTCGAAGATTTCAAAGACTTTCTTGGGAATACATCTTGCTTTTTTAGGGATGTGCGTGTCTGAAATTAAGCCTATGGTTTTGGCCGCTTCGAAATTTGCTGCATCCCGACTAATTATTGTTTGTGCGCTGGTCATTTTGCGGTTGACACCAAGATAGGTGCATCTTGCTTGTTAGAAAGGTAAAGTGAGTATAAAAATTTTACATTTTCATAAATTTCAAAGTATAATTTTAAGGGTAAGAACAGCACCCTTTCGTCCAGCCACGGTGTGGCACCCCAAAGTGGTAAATGGTAAATTGAAATTCAAGTAAGCAATAACTAAGCAAGCATGGCTCAATGTTTTTTAACTCAAGAATCTTTTCACGGTTTCATAAAGTATACTTGTTCCGTTAACAAGGTTTTCTATAGTTATTCGCTCGTCTATGCCGTGCATTCGTTTGTTTAATTGGTCGTTTGGCTCGTCTGGGATCATTGGTTGGAAACCATAGCATATGCTGCCGTTTTCTCTAAAGAAGCGCGAATCGGTTCCGCCTGTGGTTAATGTCGGCGTTACTCCGCAGCCAGGTTCAAACTCTCTTAGAACCTGTGTGATGGCATTGTAAAGTGGTGTTTCTATAGTTGATTCTGAACCGTCATGCGCTTGTATAATCTCAAAAGTTAACTTCTCCATGCCCACATCTTTCAGCAGATCTTTGATTAAATCAATCGTTTTAGTCACGCTTTGCCCAGGCAGTATCCTGCAGTCAAACACTGCTTCGCAGTCTGAAGGTATAATGTTCTCTTTGACTCCACCTTGGATCATGGTTGGTGTTATGGTCATTTTGGTTCGAGGTCTGATTTCTTCAGCTAAAGCTCTATCTTTTTTTGCCAACTCGTCTAGTATTTGTTCGCTTTGCTTGGGATTGGCAAGTAAACGTGAAAACGTCTCGTTAAGTTCAGGGTTATGCTTCGCTATTTCAGCAAGGAATTGTTTAAGGGTGGGCACGTAAATGGTTTCTGGCTGGTAATTTCCAAGGTTGTTGATGACTTTGTTCATGCGCACAATGGCGTTGTCAGCCGTGTTAGGCGTGGAACCGTGACCTGGGACCCCTTTCGCTTTTATTTTGAGCCATAAAATTCCTTTTTCCGCCGTCTGCACGGTGAAAACGTTGCCTTTTTTGGTGGGAGTGGCTAATCCTCCGCCTTCATTTAGAACGTATGGGCAACAAATTTTCTCTCGATGATGCTCCAGAAGGTAGCCTGCCCCTTCTTCGCCGCCTTTTTCTTCATCCGCTGTAGCCGCCAAAACGACGTCGCCTTTGAGTTTGGCATTGTTTTTCTTTAAAAGTTTCATGACGAGCACTTCGATGGCTGTCATGCTTTTCATGTCTATGGCTCCTCTGCCATAAACGTAATTGTCCTTAATTATGCCACCAAATGGGTCAATGGTCCATTCGTTTGGGTTAGCTGCAACCACATCGAGATGCGATAATAAGAGTAGGTTGGGCTTTTCACCTGTTCCCTTAAGCCGCGTGATCACGTTGCCTCTTCCGGGCGCTGACTCGATAATTTCGGTTTTGAAGCCCTCTTTGGCTAAGTATTGTGCTATGTAGTTTGCTGCTTGTGTTTCGTTGCCTGGAGGATTGGTTGTGTTTATGCGTATTAAATCACTGAGGAAATGGGTGATTTCTTGCTCTACGTCTTTTAAAATTTGAAATGGCATTTGTTTTCTGAGCTCCTTTATGGTGTCTAGTAGCTTTTTTCTCTTAAGAGTTGCTGTTACTTCTGCCTGGTAAAAATGGGTGGATTTTTCGTTTATTCAACAATGATGTTTATATATGCTGTCAAAAACGCTAGTGAATAGTAAAAGTTGATCAAAATGAAAGAACTGAAACCTATAGACTACAAGATTCTGTTTGAATTAATGAAGGATTCTCACAGAAGCGATAGGCAACTAGCAAAATCCCTAGGTGTTTCCCAACCTACTGTAACCCGAAGAAGAGCCATGCTTGAAGAAAACTTCATCGAAGGATACACTGTTATACCAAAGTTTGGTCAAATAGGGTTTGAAATAGCAGCTTTCACATTTTTGAAAAGCAAACTTAAATTTAAAACAGGCGAGGAAAAAACTCAGGCTTTAAAGAAAATGAAGGAGTGGTACATGAATCAACCCAACGTAATTCTCGTTTTGGACGGAAGAGGAATGGGTTGGGATGCTGCCTGCATATCGCTTCACGAAAACTTCGCAAATTTCGCCGAGTTCATAAGGGCGCATGATTCAGAACTATCTGAGTGGGTGGTTGAAAGCCAAACTTTCCATGCTGACTTGAAGGCTGGAAGCATAATCAAGCCATTCCATCTTAAATATTTGACAACACCAAAGTAAATTAGCCCATAAAACTGCCTTACCTTGATGCGTAAGGCGGCTAACATGCTATTTGCGTTCTATTTTCTTTTTTTTAACAAGAACGTTTGCTGCAATGGATTTTTGGTTGGAATAGGGTAGGCTTTTTGCTAGGTGATTTAAGCATCAAAAAGCGGGTAACCCTACTTTTTTGATATTGAAAATAGGTCTAAAAAGTAGGTAGGGTAGGCGCAATTTAGCTTGGATGTTTCAGTAGCTAAATGAGGGGAGGGGATAGGGTATCCATTTCGCTTTTTAAACAAGCCTTTGTATGCTGGTTATGAACACACAGCTAAAAAGCATTTTCTCAGCTATTAATTTAAAAAATTAGACAGAATAGAAGGCACCGATTGTTTACCTTCTATTTATTTTTTTTAGCAGCCGCTTTTTCGGAAGCTTTGGCTTCTTTGTTCTTTCTACATCCACGGCCAAACCAATCAACCCATTATTATAATTAGTTGTTAACTACATATAAGGCTTGATATGTCGAGCAATTAGAGCCACGCAACACAGTTTAGCGTTGATGTGAGAATAACCGCAACACAAGTTTGAATCGAGTTTTCAACCATCAGGACGATTGTATCTCAATTGGCGAAAATGAAAAAAGACACTAATCGGGCTTGGTGTTGGAGGGGCTGGTTTTTGTTTGTTGGCTACTCAGTGCCATCCGTCATCGAGGAGAAAGGAGAAGGCTTCGAAAACGGAAAAGGTTTATGGCTTGAGTGATTTAGCCTTCAACCTAAACTAGCCCTCCAATCACTAATAAGACTTAAGACACTATAAAGTGCTTATAAAGCTTATGAAGCAAAAATAAAGTTTAAAAATACTAACTTAGCCTATAGCTAAAATACCTTCCAAAATACTCTTTTCAGGAACATTCAGCTGCTTAGACAACCAAGTCTTCAGAACAGAAGAAAACTTTGGAAGCGCGCCGCTATAAGTAATAATCTGGTTACCCTTAAGCGCATCAGCTTGGAAAACCTTTTCATCCTCTTTATAGCTAAAGGACAACGTCTGAGCTTGGAAAGCTAAAGTTTGGAAATCTTCCCACTGCTTACACCGCAAAATCACAGAAGGTCCACTTTGAACTACCGCTGGAGGCGCAGCCTCACCCACCTGTTCTTTAACCGCAGCAGGAAGAGCTTCTTTCTGTGCGCCTGATAAGTAACTAATCAAGTTTGTTACTTCTTTTTGTAAACTGTTTATTTTTTCCTCAACTTTTTCCACTTTACCGACTAATTCACCGGTGTCGCCAAGTTGCTCGGTAACCGTCGCTAACTCATTAATCAGCTTATCTAAGTCTTTCTCATGCTCTTTGAGCACGTTCACTATAAAATCTAAAGCCTCGAATGCTTCATCTTTTGATTGCGGAATCTTCGCCAATTTATCTACCCCCAACTATCTGACAACTCAATATACGAAACTATAAATAAACATAGCGAATTCTCAAGTAATATCACAGCAAAGGCATACCTATACTTATTGGCAATTATTGTTTCTAATATATGACGATTTACGATACTACAGCTAATTTACCTTTTTCACGCCTGTCCTTATGAATAAAGTAGCCTACTGCCACCAACGCCACGGTTGCCCCCAGTGCTATTGCATATGCAACCGCAACTGGAAAGCCTAAACCCCCAAGACTGGTTTCTGGAGGATTAGATGCTTTTTGTTCAGGTTGAGTAGCATTTGCTGGAGGTGCAACTGGTTCAGTGCTGGTCTCGTTTTTTGGCGTAGTGGTGGGTTGTGTTTGAACGGGCTCTTGTTGCTGAGTCGAAGATTGCGCTGTTGAGTTATTTGATGACAGTATCCCCGCCAATGGTCCTGGGGCAAAGTATGTTGGTTGGCTTATAGTCACCGGGATCGTACTCATGGTTATTGAAGTAATCAGTGCTATCCACATGTTGCCGTTATATTCAGGAACAACCAAACGTAGCGTTTCAGGCAGAGGCGAATCATTCAACTGGTAAGCGATGATTACATCCGACTGCATGGCCTCCTGTAATGGAATGCTGACTGCGTATCCGTCTTGAGCTAGAAAAGCAACTGAAGCTACTGCCGGGTCCAGTCCTGCTTGCTGAAGCAAATAGCTAAGGCTTACTCCACCCCAGTTGCCACTGGTTACTAGACTGCCATAACAGTACTCAGCAGCGCTTACATTAGATTCAGGCATTGCCAAAAGCTGATCGTAACTATAGTTAACAGTGGTGCCTACAAGATTGGATACCTGTAAATTCCATTCTGTTTGGGCTGAGACTCTTCCTATCGGCGTTATTAGTAGCAATCCAAATAGTGTTAGGAAAAGGCAGGTTTTGAGAAGTTTCTTTTTCATTTAATTCCTTCATTTGATTTAATGCTAAAAATGACAATTGTCATACTTTTAAAGTTTTATTAACAATATAGAAAAAACAGCACTTACTAGTTTTGAGCAGATTTGCTTTGAAACTGAGAAAAAGTGAACCGTGATTTGATTATTAAAGCTGTTTTAGCTGTTCCTTGAAAATTCCTCTGCTCTCTTCGATAATGCTTTCTCTGTCGCTTTCAAGACCCATTTTATCTATGTTGCCCTTAAGTTCATCAATGTTAACTTTAAAGTTAGTCTCGTTAGCCAAGTTTTGCAAGACCGTTTCAAGCTGGCTATTCTCTTTCTTGTTTTCTTTATCTCCAACCGCCTTGCCAAGTAAAAGGTCATTTAACGTGTAATACGCTAAAATCACAGCCTTAGCATTCTGGAGATTCGGGCGGTAATCTTTAAGGTCATCGTTAAGGCTTAAGCCGTTAAAGTATTCATATATCGTTTTTAGGATGTTATAGGCTTCCTTTGAAGTTTCTTTGGGAACCTGCCTTTTTATGGCTGTAGAGACATTTGAAAAGTCCAGGTTCAAAGGCGGCATCGTTTGCCCTGTGAAACTCAAGTTCTCCCCAAAACCGTTAGAGCGGTCTTCTACTTGTTGCCAGTTAATTCGCTTCGCTTGCAAACCAATCAGAACATCAAACGATAAATCAATGATGCCTATTGAAGCGTTAATTACCCCTAACAGTTCATTCCTTCTTAGCGTGGCTTTTTCGTTGTTCTCCAACGATTTCTGATGCTCCTCAAGCATCCTGTTAACTTCATCACGCAATTTACCGAATGCTTCAGCCTTCCCCTTCATAAAAAACGTATGAGTAACGTCCTTCCATGTTACGCTTAACTCATTCCCAAAATTCTCAATGACTGTTATCTCATAAACTGGTATTTCCTTTACAACAACCAAGCGTTTTTTAAGGAAGCCTTTTGCATCAAAAAACTTTACAGTGTCATCGATGACTTCAACTTTGATTACAGGAATATCCTTTGTCTTTGGCTTCGGCTGATTTTCTTGAACAGCGGAATCAGGTTGCCTTTTTTCTTTTCTTCGTCTGAGGCTTTTCATGTTGTGTCTTTTATTGATTTTTTAATTTATAAATTGATGCATTATTCAAAGTTGATTTATGCTTAACCGCACGCTAATCTCATCTCAGATGCCGTTCTGAACCTTAATTAAAAAAACTTAACAGAACCATGGAACCATCAGCAGGCGAATTAAGCTATATTTTTTAGTCGCAACTAATCGCAGTGCAATAGTTGAGACTATTCGGGTCAGCCACTGATGCTTTGAGCCTATAGTTTAGTCAAAGTCAAGCCTGGCGCCAAAGTTATAACTATTGAGCCAGCTTCCGATGGAGGCTAGGGACATTTGTTCGGTCGCGTAAAAGTTTTGTTCAAACAATCCAGCTCGGCAAAAGAAGCTTTGAGCATGAAGTCATGCATGTTCCGAGAAATGTATATTGTTTATGGATAAAGAAAATTCAATGAGGATTCCATGTGCACTTAATCGCTTTCGACGCGCAAGCTAACACGCATGGAGCACTGTTGCTTTCAGGCTTGCAAGAAGCGTGCGCTACAACAAAAGAATAAAGATTAACTATTTTTTTGTGCGTCTTTGCCTTAAGAGGGCCCGTGTGTGCGCAACAGCCTACCCTCCGGTCTACTAGATGCTCCTAATAGGCTCCAAATATGATTCAACATAGAGCTACATAGAATTAATGCCAGCACTTTTCAACATATTTTCATGTAGTTTTTATGTGTTTTTGCTGTTGCTAAAATGGATTTTATTGTTAAATTGCTTCAAATATGCTCCAACAGGCTTTGCTTTTTGCCGTGAATTAAAGATTGGTAAGTTTTTCTACCATATGGTAGGAATTCTTTCCAATTCTACCCTTCTCACAAAGCTTTATAGCTGTTAAGCTCAAACGGCTCGGCCACATGTAAAAAAAGAGGTGAAAACAATCAAAGAACTAACTCCACTAAAACAAGCCATAAAAGAACTGGCAGGGATCGGCGAAGAAGAACACGAAGGACCACTAATAGACCTCACAGTGCTACTATCAAAAATCGTCAGAACATACGAACACAAAGGCATCCACTATGTACTAGAAAAATACGGACCAGAACTAATAAAATCCTAACAGCCTGAATAGATTACTTTTCTTTTATCAAGCACTTATTTTCACTTTTCATCTAACCACTTTGTTAACTGTTTGTCATTGTTGATTTTTTGCTCTTTTTTCATTTTCTTTGGCGGCGCAATTTTGGGTTCCTCCTCACCTTTCACCGATTCAGGACGAGCATCGTCTATCCTTGCGAGCCTTCTTTCAAAGAAAAACTTCGTTATGGCTTTCATCTTTTCAATTATCGTCAAGTCAATTCCCAAAATATCCGCCATTTTTGCATCAATTTCATCTACAACATGTTGGAGTTTCCCAATACTTTCTTGAGTTTCAGCTTCGCCAATTTGTCGAGTCTCTGCCTCAAGTTTACTAAAAAGCGCGTCCAATTCTTCCCTATTTTTTTGGGATATCTTTTGGCAGTTAATTATTGGAATTTTGCCCGTGGATTTGTCATCTAATTCTATTACCCCGCCACCTGTTGATCGACCATAAATTTCCACAAAAAATCTCCCTACGTCAGAATTAAGTGATGATAACACAACATTAAGATTAAGATCTATCACCTCATTTTTTGGAACAAGAGTGATGAAACCGTCATCAATTGCAAGTTTGTTAATTTTGGCTAACGCAAATTTGTTATGATATTGCGCCCGTCTTGAAACAAATATGGGTGATTTTGTGACTCCACTTAAGTCGTACCATCCAAAGAAACGCTTTTTATCCTTCGCTCTAATAACCGAAGCCAATGACTGATTTGCTTTCTTGGGTTGCTCACCCGCCTTAATTCGCACTAAATCAGTTTTTTCTCCCCATTTGATAAATTCCTTGACTGATTCAGACAAACTATTTTTTCCCTGATGACAAACGAAGGCATAGCAAGGCTTTTCCCTTTGCCTAAGGTCTTTCCAATCGTCAATCGTAAAAGTGAAGAACTTGTTATATCTTGATCTAACAAGAACGGGAATAAGAAAATCATTAGGTATATTCCATTTATTTGCCTCTTGTTTTGAAAGGTAAAAGAATTTATCGGCGCCTGTCCCGCCCCTCGCCATTACGCCATTTATGTTACTGTATCTTGGCTCAAAAAAACTGTCAGTTGAAACCATCAAAGGGGAATTAATAATTGCTGTCTCTATTTGTTCTGTATTAAAAAACTTTTTTATCCATTTTTGATTCGTTGGCAAATCATTTTGTTTTACTTCATTTATGTGGAAGCTGCCTGCCCATTTCTGTGGTTCATCAACTGCAGCTAGTATATCTTCAACTTCGCTTTCTTTGTCAACATACAGAAAGACTGTTTTGTTCTTGCTTCTTTCATTTACATTGTCCTCTCGTTCAAGAAGCAAAACACAAGTTGCGACTAATGGAACCCGGAACAGCCTCTGATTGAAATCTATTACTGCTTTCACTCTAAAATGGTCAAGTAGGAAATTCCCAAAATTTACACCGTAATCTGCTTGCAACCAACTATTATTAATTATCATTCCAATTCTGCCATGTTTCTTCAAAAAATCGTATGCATGGATAATGAAGTGAACATATATACCTGTCTCATTTAACAGCCCTCCTGACAATTTGTATTTCTTTAAAGCGTCGCCTATACTGAGGCTTATTAGCTTAAGCGTTTTATCGTTTATTTCGTTGCCTCTCGTGTAAGGGGGATTGGCAACTATTGCATCGAATGCAGGAATTGCGATGTGCCGCCTAATCTCGCCCCTTGGAGTTTTGATGATGTAGGGAGCAAACACTTCCATTCTAGATTTTAAACTGAAGAAGTCTTCAACAAAAATGTTCATTTCGCTTGTTGGATGTTTGACGTCCCTCATTGCCAAATTGACCGATGCCAAATGTGCTGAAAAGGGGTTAACATCATCCGCGTAAAGTTGTGACAATATCTTCTTGTGGATAACTCCTGAAGCTGGCTTTTTCCTAAATTTCATATCGTTCTCTAAAATCAATTCAAGTAGTCTTTTGTAGGATTTAACAAGAAATGTTCCACTTCCAACTGCAGGATCAAGTATTACGTCATCAGCAGTTCTAACGGCCCATTTCACAATCAACTCAGCAATAGGTGGCGGAGTATAGAACTGCCCCAGTCTATGTCTTTCTTCGTCTGGAATTAGTTCCTCATATATGTATCCTACAACATCCGACCCGACTTCCTCAAGTCTATAAGTGTCCATTTCTTGTATGAAGGAATTAACTTCTTCAAGGACAAATTCCTCGTCAGGTAAAGGAATATCATCATAGAATTCAGTAATAAAAATTGGTTCAAAATCCCCTGTTACAGCAATAGCTTTTTCGAAAAATCCCCTGAGGAATTGAGAGAAAAACTTACCATCAGGAGCCGAGATGGGCTTTAATTTGGATACTTTGTAATGTCTTTCAAGTGTTTTGTAAAACACAATCTTATTCATTAAGAGATACGCATTTTCTCTAGCCAATTGATTGAGTGTAATTTCGCCAACACGCTTTGAAAAATCCTGAAGCCTTCTTGAAAAATCGGCATCATAAGACAGAGTCTTCATTACTGGCTCAAAAGACTTTGAGAGGAAATCCACAAAGCTCCTCAGTCTTGAAATAAAAAACCAGTCTATTTCAACCAATCTGACATGAACGCCACTGTGCCATTTTGACAAGAAATCAAGCAAAGCGCTGACATTTTTCATATCTAACTTAAAAGGGTCAATAACCAGAAGTCTATGAGTATCAATTCTAAATGGTTCGCCTCCTGAGGGGGTTCTGAACAGAGCTAACCTCGAACCGTTCGTTGTCGCAAAAGCAAAGGTTCCTAACCTCATTGCGTAGGAGAGGGCTTGATTCAGAACGTTGTTTCCAAAGACGTCGAAATCTCGGATGATCCTAGATCCTGAAGGCTTTTCAATTTTTCTTTTACATTCAATAACAAGGAAAGGTCTACCGTCAGCAAATGGCAAAACCAAATCAGCTATGCCACCACCATGGACGGACCACTGGGGTTGAATAAGCCCAAACTTTACGCCGTTTAGACTGAAGTGATTCTTATCCAGAACCTCCCTAATCTGATGATAAAGCTCTTCTTCAACAAGCGCTTCCTTTGAACCCAACTTACTCAATTGCAGTACTCCTAGCGTTAGGCTCTATTGTGTGTCTACCATATAATAAGAAGCTTTGGAAGGATCAATTATTTAGCGCTCCATTTTTCCGCATCTTTTTTGAATTAATTCTATAACTTTTCTTGCTTTAACATTAGACCGAGCGTAACTAATCCATTCTTGATTGATGAGAGACACATCGGTAACTATGAACAACGCGATATCAGAAGAATCATCAACGGGCAACCCCTTAACATGGTAGACCGCCCAAAAGTCTAGCGCTGCTTTTTTTGATATCATATTTTGCAGATAGTAATTTCTCGAATCGGCTTGATACGGTCTCCATGTATTTGAGCTTTCAAATGACCTTTTGGTTTCCAAGAGAATAACAGGTTTAGCTTCCTGATCAAGTACTAACCCATCAATGTTTGCTTTGACGTATTGAGTGGGCAGATTAGCCCTAGTCCACCTATGAAACCAATCAGATGTTGACTTGTTAACGGGCTTTTCTGTTCCAGTACTACCGAAATTTGTCATAAACAAACGCTCAATCATTGCAGGCGTGCTTTTTTCATCAACAACCAAACTACTCATCAAATTTAGAGGATCTTTTGGATTAGTTATTCGGAATAGGGAACTGCCTGAAATCGAATAACAAATAGTAAAAAATACAGAATTGCTTTTTTTACTGAGAGAAAAGGCAATTTCCATTATGTCCTTGACCTTTTTGGAAAGCTGGCTAATTTCTTTCATATTAGCAGGGTCTTGGACGCCAATTGCCAGCGTCAATCCAAGAAGAACAACGCCGTCTCCGTCCCTAGCTCCCCACAAAAGTAAATCTGCATGCTCAAAAGAAGCAATAAGATGCTCACCCACTTTTTCCTTTAAATAAATGAGAAATTCGTCTTCCATTTTAATCCCCGTGGCCCTCTTCTGTTCAAGTTAGAGAAAAGCTTTTTCCTAGAATACCCCTTATGCTTTGGCCGAAGCAAAATGAATTGTAGACTCGTTTAGTAGTAACTTTTATTTGTGTAAGGTTTCATGTGTTGGTATAATCTGAGCGTGTTTGGTGGGTGCCTCGATAGCTCAGCCCGGTAGAGCGGTTGCCTTGTAAGCAACAGGTCGCATGCTTAACAATCTTCATAATAACAAGACGAATTGAAGATTTATTGTGGCTTCCATGTGCAGTTGATTGCTTTGCTCTCGCACGCTAACACGCATGGAGCCTTATTGGTTTCGGGTTTGCAGGAAGAGCAGGTGTACTTTATTTTTTTCCGATGCTCCTCCGTAACGGATGCAACGGTCTTATCCTCAAGGTCTATGAGCATGGTTTCCAGCTGAAGTGCTGATTGGGGACATTGCTTAACGCATTTGCCGCAGCCGTTGCACTTGTCTGTGTCGATAGTTATGTAGTAATCGCCTGACCCATTGCTGTAGCCATAATGCGTAATAATAATCCATCAACCCCCGTCTAAGTTTTTTGCGCCTTCTCATACAGCGCCTTAGCAAAAAGCGCCGCGCCCAATGCACCTGCAATCATCGGGTCTAAGCCGTTTTCCCGCCAATTAGGCATCGGCAAACACTTCACGCCCAAAACAACCTCTATTCTGCTGACAATCCCAATGTTTTTCGACTGCCCACCCGTAATCACCAGTTCTTTTTCTAAACCTACCCTATCGATTAAGCTGGCCATGCGAACCGCCATGGCTCGCGTGTAAGCAGCCAAAACCATCTCTTTAGACCAGCCCTTACGAAAGAGCCCCATTGCTTCGGTTTTCGCAAAAGCCACACAGGTGCAGCTTACTGGCGGCGGCTCCTCGTCCACCTTTAATGAGATTTCACCAATTTCTTCAATGGGAATTTTTAGTAAATCAGCGAAAACTTCCATGCCTCTGCCAGTTCCAGCTGCACATTTGTCATTCATCAAGAAAGAAACCACTCTGCCCGTTTCATCGCTGCGGATAGCTTTGATGTCTTGTCCTCCAACATCCAGCACGGTTCGAACGCTTGGTCCCCAAATATAATTTGCACCTTTAGCATGACAAGCAATCTCCGTTACGGCTTTATTTGCCATGGGAACATTAACTCGCCCATAACCCGTGCCAACAATATATTTGAAGTCACTTAGCTTAAGCCCAGTTCCCTCCAGCGCCCAATCTAAAGCTTTCTTGGCGCTCTCAGGACTGTTAGAGCCAGTTCGTGTTATTCCCCAAGAGTAAGCTTCACCATTAATCATTATGGCTGCTTTGGAGCTGACTGAACCAACATCAACACCTGCGGTGATTATATCCTTGCTTGTCCATTTCTTGCCCTGCACTACACGATGGTACTCGCGCCAACGCCAAAACTCAACCTCATCCTTAATTGTGCTTGGCTCTTTCATTTTTGCCCCTCCTCAGCTCGGCTTGCCGCTGCAAGAGCTGCACCTAGAGCACCAGCAAAATCTGGAAACTCAGGAATCAACACGTCAACTCCCAGCTTTCGTTTCAGCGATGCAACAAAACCAACGTCCTTAGCTACACCGCCAACCAGAACCACGTCAGGGTTTACCCCTAACCTGTGAACCATTGATGAAATTCGGTCGGCCATTGCGTCAAAAACTGCCCTTGCAATTTCAGGCTTAGACTCCTGCCTGTGAATCAGCGAAACAACATCGGATTCACCGAAGATAACGCAGGAAGCATTTATGGGACTCGCCCGCTCCGCCTTAAGCGACAGCGGACCCATCTCCTCCAATTTCACCTCTAAAGCCCGAGCCATCGCCTCAATGAATGCTCCTGCACCAGCGGCGCAGCGCTCGTTAACGACAAAATCAACCATAACGCCTTTCTTGTCGCATTTGACGGCTCTTGCTTCTTCGGCGCCAACATCAATTATCGTTCTAGCCTTCGGAAAAATGTGGACTCCTGCTTTAGCATCAGCGCCCATCATGCTTACTGTGCTATTAGCGTAAGGCGCCATTTCCATGGCTGAACCCGTAGCAACAAAATAAGCCACATCAGATATTTTCAAATTTGCCTTTTCCAGTGCCTCGTCAACTGCTTGCTCTGCGGCTTTGGTTGGATCGAACCCGGAGAAAGCTTGCCCTCTTGATACAACAGCGTCGTCTTTTAGGATTACCGCCTTTACTCTTTGAGTGCCTAAATCCATTCCGACGGTAATCATGAAGTCACCTTAGAAATCCACTCTTGCCGTTAACATTTCAAGGAACGCTTCAACGCGCGTCTTCATTTGTCCCACGTCTTCCCTAGTGTAATCTGTGTCAAGGTAGTACACGGGGATATTTATTTTGTCAAGAGCTTTCTTAATTCTGGTGTACTCCATGGCGTAGAGCATGCAGCCGCGCACTACATAGTAAATAACGCCTTGAACATTCCATTCTTTAACCTTATTTATCAACCAGTTAATCCTGTCTTCATTGCCATCGCTAGACGTGAAGCAGGGGCAGGTGGAAGCCATCAAGTAACGGTCTCCAATAGCGCTCAGCATATCATCCATTGACCATTCATCCACGCCAACTGGGTCGTTGAGAATTCTCTCGCCTGAACAAAGCTCGTCAGCAACAATAATGCCCTTAGGATTAGCTTCCTCAACCAGTGTAGGCAGCTTCCAGTTATCAGGCCAAAACATTGGAGTGCCCGTAACTAGTACCCGCGGAGTGTCAGGAGAACACACCCACGCTTTCCTTTGCACTCTCTTCTCAAGCTCATCACACAATGCCTCAGTTTTCTCTGTCCACCGCTTTTTATCGTCCCACAAGTACGTTTGATTAACAAGCATAGCGTCTCTGCCCATAATTACCGGTGACCCCTTACGCAAATCCTGCAAGCGGCGGAACGCTTTTGTTGCCATCTGAGTTTGCTCAATAGCTGCTTTCAAGCTTTTACGAGTAATTTTGTTACCTGTAAACTCTTCAATCTGCGCTTTCATGTGTTTAATTTCATCGTTCCAGAAACGAAGTGATTGAGAAGAGTCTTTAACACTTGGAATATCCATTCCCCAAATCGTTTTGTAGTCACTTAAAATCTCGCTTAGTTTAGTCATTCCATCACATGTTAAAACACTGATCAAAGCGTCGCTCAGCTCAAGAAAAGGTGACAGCTCAATCATTTTCGCGCCTATAGTTGAACGAATAACTGGACAAACCTCCACTGGCACAACCCTGTCGCCGAGTTTAGAAGTATCATACCAACCCGAACTCACTCGAACTGGAATGGCGTCTGCTGCTAAAATCAACTCTGTCGGAGCAAACAAACACATGTAACCAATAACTTTCTTACCCTTCTCCTTCTCGACCAGAATCTCTTTTTGACGCTGACCAAACAAGTTTGCAATCTCATCAAAATACTTCATGACTTCAGGTCTGTTAGGGTCAGCTTTCTTCATGCGCTCAATGTTCTCAGCCATTATCTTCTGAGACGCCGTTTTTACAGAGTTTCTAAGTTCATCAATTTCTTTTCTGGAAATTTCAGGCATATACTTTTTTTCAACTTTTTCGCTCTTCATTTTCTTTTCCTCACTCACTTGTTGACGGTTCTAACCAGTTTCTTGACTTGAACAGTGTTTTATTTCCTAACTTTACTTTCAAAGTATCTTCGTAGGGGCACATTTCAGTGCATCGCAAGCATAGCATGCACATTGAAGTGTTTATTTTTCCTCCCTTCTGCTCATACACATCATTGACTTGCGATTGACAAACCCTCTTGCAAACGCCGCACTTTGTGCATTTTTCTTCGTCTTTTTCAATATGAAGCAGAGGTGCCCACTTAAAACCTTTAAACCTATTCACAACCGCTAATGAAGCACCTGTTGGGCAGAAGCGGCACCAAACCCGCCTTACAAAGAATGAACCTACCAGAGTCAAACCCACAAAAGCAATAGCGATTACTTGACCAATATTTAGGCCCGCAAAAGCGATAATATCTTGAACATACGGGTAACTGAGGTTAATCTGGCTAACAACTAATGGGCCAGTCCATGGCACAACTAGCGGTATCATTGGGTCAAGCAGAACACTGTATGGTCGAAAAGGACCCGCCAAAAGTTGCGCCATGACAACGGCGAAATTGAAATCTGGAGGCGGTTGGATTAACCATAAGATAACGGGCAAAAACAAGAAAAATAACAGTATCACATATCTAGATTGATGAAGAATCTTGTTAAGTTTGTCAGGAAGGCTTCTGTAACGAATTTTGAACGCTTTTCGAAGGAGAATAATTAGGTCCATGACAAAGCCGAATGGGCAGAACCAACCGCAATAAAGACGACCTAAAACAATCGTCATTGCAAAAATAATGATCAATACGTAGAGAAGCGGAATAGAATACGAGAAAACGTAGAACAATGCTGCAAAAGAAACCGCCTGAATGACCAGCCTAAGGTAAGTTACTCTTGTCGCCAAGTTTCTCTTCCAAATCAAAATAGCAAGTATCCCTGCTACCCCAAGTCCCGCAAGCACCGCAATTCTTAGTATGTCACCAATGATTTCCCAATCCATTCTTTTTCGCCATTTTGATCATTATAGTTGAATTACTGAATTTATCAGTGCGACAATTCCAAGCACTATTAGTATTCCTGCACCTGCTATTGAAACCCATTTCCTAAATAAAGGTGCCTTGTTAAGAAGCCAACCAGTAACTCCTCCTAACAGCAACATTGGAGACAAAGCAGTTCCTAAACCAAACAAGACAGCTAAACCTACACTGCCTATTGGATTTGAGAAAGGCAACGAATAAATCAAAAGCGCTATCAACGGCGGACAGATGATTAACCCTCTGCTTAAACCAAGCGAAAAAGCTCGAAAATCAAACCCAAACCTGCCTGTCTTTCCCTGTGCAACCAAGCTTTTGCTATCTGATAGGTTACAGTCGCATGGTGACCTGTACTTTAGAAGAATGCTAGCGCCAATTATTATTGTTACAATGCCGAAAGCAAACGAAGAATAAATTTGAAACGGCGAGAAAGCTGCATCAGACACAAACAATCGAAACAAACCGCTAAATAAACCGATTAAGCCACCAATCAAGGCGTAACCTGCCACTCGTCCAGAATTAAAAATCAAAGTTACAGCGACGCTTTTGCGGAAACCAGCGCCGATACCTGCAATGTAACTTGCGATGTAAGGTAGACATGATGCCGTGCAAACAACTAATCCATATAACAATCCACCAGCAAACGCTCCGAGATACGGGTTAGAGATTTCAGGTATCAACGACATGCAGAGTTCTCATGAAATTTTAATAAAGCAAATAACAAAGAGAGCCATTTAAATCTTACACATATTTTGCCTGCACGTTTTGTTTATTCTTCCAATGCAATTTCCTAGGAGAAATAGCTGAGTTATGAAGCGGGTATTACTCTAGTATTGTATTCTTTCAGATATGCTAGGTGTGCTGCATCATAGGGGTAGCTTTCATCCGCTGGGTATGGGAATCCGCTCATAGCCATGAAAGGCATCGGGTCAACTGTAAAAGTGAACCCGTAGCCCCATTCTCCTGGCGGATCTTTAAACCAACAAGCTACGAATAAGAAATAGTCTCTCACCATGCCCGGGGCAGGTGCCGTAAGGTTGGCAGTGGGGAATTCAAGTTCAACTTGGTCGCCTTGTCTTCCAATCACATACATGTCATCTGCATTTTGAAGTAGCTGTGTCACTTCACCGTATCTTGTAAAGTTTCCAGAAGAAGTAGAATTGGTACTACAGAATTGGCTGAGAGTTGCAGTAGGACTGATTTTTTGAACTGTAATGTTTTGCTGAGTACTTGTGTCTATTCCGATATAATCATAGGTTACGTTCCAAACGTTGGTAATTCTTATTTGGTAATCACTTATGCCCTTTGGAAACAGCCCCGTTAAGTCTACGACAAAAGTTCTAGGGTTCGAGTCTGACGGTATCGGTACCTGCCTATCTTGTGGGGCACGTACCCAGGTACCATTTGCAGCTTTAATTTCCATGTACGGAGCCGGTGTAATCGGCGTGCCATTGGATACAAGGCCTTGGGCAGCTGCTGCCTTGAATTGGTCTATCCAATTGTAGTACGACTGATATGATCCCCAGTCAACTATTCCTGTCATTACCAATTTTATTTGTTGCGCCGAAGATAAATTGCCCAAATCGAGTGTTAACTGGTTAAGCGTTACGTTGTTCCAAGCAGAACTTTCGAAGACATTGTTACCCGGAGTGTATATGCCGTCCGCTTTCAATATATCAGGTAGAACATTTTGGCCTTTCTCGTTCGTTGCTGCAACGGGTGAAAGGACGTTAGTTGTGTTTACAGTGTAAATCTGTCCTGTCGAACCTTTGTTAAGATAATTGGTCATGGTTGTGTAAGCATCAGTGCCTACTGGGTGGTCAACAACCACCAAAGTAGCTGAGTCTAAGTAGAAGAGTTCATCCCATTCCTGAGAAATAACCATGTCATAGTAGCTGTTACCATTGATGGTTTTTGTCGCTAGTTGGTTTTTGTCAAGTTTTACGTAATCCCGTGGGTTTCCTCCGCTAAAAATGATATTGCCATTTTGGTTTATGGAGCCTATGTATCCTAGCCATCCCGAGTTTGAAACATCAGTGACGTAAGAGTAGCCTGTTCCATTCCAGGTGTACAGTGACGGGCATGATGCATATCCGCTGATTACAGTGTATGTTGCAACTAGTATTAGCCATTTATCTAATGTGAAAGTTCTTGTTGCGCTAGTTGGTCCGTCGCTCCAAGAGGTAAATTGCAAAATGCCTGTTCCAACGTCGAAGGGGTTTGGACAAGATACGGTATATTCTCCTACTGGCAGTAGCGCAATATATGGAGTGTCATGTGTTTCTCCGTCTAGGGTGAAGGTTAAGGGTTTGGAGCCACCGCCTGATCTGGCAATTTCGAGCGTGTGGTAGCCAGTCTTTACGATTGTGAATGGTCCGCTGAGAGTGTTTAGTTTGGCGACGTGCCTTCCTTCTGTTGTTGCGTTAACTGTGAATTGTACTGTTTCTGTTTCACTTGCATTCAATTCAATAACTTTAGTTTCTAACGCTGCACCATCAAGTGTTACTTTAACAGTAATATTATCCGCTTCTGTGGTGGGGTTTTTGGCGGATGCAGTTAAGGTAACTGTTTGGTTTGCCCAAACCTCATATGGGTCAACCTTTAGATTGGATAAGATTATTGGGCTTGACTCTGGCGGAGCGGGTTTAACTGTGAAGTTTCCCGTTAAATCGCCAATTTTGACAGTACAATTGCCTTCCATGGTTTCGATATCTGTGAACTGCAATATCTCAGAGTCGCCGCCTGCAAGAGTTACATTTGCTGCGTCTTTAACTGTATCGTTGATTACAAGGTTTAGCGTTTCGTTGCCTGCCAAATCGCCGATGTTTGTTACATTAACCGAAATTTGTACTGCATTACCCGCAGTTACCTGAGAAGGGTCAATGATTAGGTTTTTTAGAGTAAACGCAGCTGGCTTGGACGCAACTGCTATCATGCCTTGATTTTGGAGGTAAAGGTAGACCCCTGCAACCGCACCTACAATAATAAGGTCAATAACGAGAATAGCTTTCAGTTTAACTATGGCTGAGTGAGACAGCATTCTCATAGCACTCTTAACTACTTACATAAGCTAGTATATAATGATAAGCATTAAAGTGTTTATGAGCTAATTAACTTCAACTTTGCTATTTCCACTCCAGTCGGTTTCAAAAATTCCAAGCGTTAACTTGTTGTTGTTGCTGTTGCACTACAATCACATAGTTAAAAATATATCAAATTCACTTTCTATAACGAAGTAAGCATTCGAAATTTTTAGGGAGATAACAAAAATTGTTAAAATCTAAAAACTTCCAAGTTTTTGCTTTGATTCTACTAACGTCAGCACTTTTACTAATGGCCATGAATCCGAACATCGCAAGCGTTAAGGCACAAGGACAAGCCACTGTCACTATCTTAACCTCAGTAGGCGGAACAACGAATCCAGCCGCAGGAACCACTACCTATAATGACGGCACAGTTGTTACGTTAACAGCGACAGCCGGTACTGACTTTGTTTTCCAGAATTGGGAAATTATAACTAGCACAGGCGGCACTATCGACACTAATAATCCTACAACACTCACTGTAAGCGGAGGCGTCACCTATGCCGTCCAAGCAATATTCCAGCCAATACAAATACCCCCCGGAGGGGTAACCGTAACAAATCCAAGTGCTGCCGCAATTGTCGTGGTCTTGGCTGCAGTTGGAGGAACCACATCCCCTGCACCAGGAACATATGCTTTAGAAAATGCCACTCAACTTAATCTAACTGCAACGCCAAGCAGCGGCTGGATATTTGATCACTGGGTTATTGGAGGCTATCCACTTACTCACGGTGCATACTCATTCACAGATACTCCCACAGATAACCCGTACAATGTGAATCACGGTTACGGAAACACCTACACTTACCAACCAGTATTCAGTCCGACCAGCACATCGCCCACACCAACACCGACAATACCTGAGTTTTCAGCCCAAGCTACAGTCACCATAGCTGTCCTATTAGTATCAGTGTCGATCATTTTCGGAGCATACACGTACAGGAAAAGAAAGTAAATCTTCCTTTCCTTTTTTTGTTTTTAAAACACTCAAAAGTTAATTTAAATTGAACAAAACGGGTTTTTAGGGTACGTTATGCGCATTCTGGTTCCATGTGCACAGTAACAACCGCGTTTGCAAAATGCTCCTTAGTTTCCTTTTCAACCAGTGAGGCAATCTTGTGTGCTTCTTTTATTTGAACCTGCTTGGTGAAGTAGCAGTCAATGTTAATGTAACGTTTCCCCGCGGAAGCATATGTCACTATCCTTTTAATGCGCAGATTACCAGCGATGTCTTTGGCAACTTCGTAAACGACTTTTCTAAGCTGAGCCTCATTTACTTCAGCGGCTGGAACCGCCACGCCTGAAGGCTCAACGTGCACGGTGACGTTTTCAAGCGGCTTTATTTCAGAGTGTATTCTTCGCTCAATAGCCTCAGCGATGTTATGCGCTTCTTCAACTGACAGTTCAGGGTTCACGTACGCGTGCAAGGTAATATAGAGTTTACCGCCAATGTAAATGGTTGAGATTTCATGCACTTCTTTCACGCCCTCAACCGTCGCTAGTTTCTCAACTAGCTTTTCCATTTTAGTCTCTTTTTCAGATGGCTCAATATGAATTGTGGCGTCAACGTTGCCAAGGGCTACTTTCAAGTCAGCCTCTATTTTTGAGGCTAAAGAATGCGCTTCTTCCAAGCTCATGATACTTGAAACTTGTACGGATGCATCAATGAAGATTTTAGAGCTTACTTTTCGGACTTTGAGGTTTTCGGTTTTCACTACGCCTTCATTTGAAAGAATTGCTTTTCTTGTTTTTTGAACAAGCTCCTTTGATGCTGTGTCGCTTAGTTCCATCACGCTGAATTTCACAAGTTTAAAGCTCAAATAACTGAGCATAATTCCAAGGAAGATTGATGCTACGGCATCTCCGTAAAAAAAGCCTAAGGTAGCTAAGCCAAACCCCAGCAGAGCTATCAAAGTTGAGCTTAAATCTGAAATAGCATCGTAAAGACCAACCTTCATAGAGGGACTTTCAATGTGCTGGGTTTTCCTGAAAATCGTAACTCTTAAAGAAGCAATAAAAAGAGCGTAGCCGATAGCGATGAAACCTGTAAACTCTACGCCTTGAGCAATCATCGTGATATGTATCAATCTTAGTGCGGCTTCGTAAAAAATTAAGAATGCCACGGCAATTAGGACTAAGCCACCTATGAGTCCGCCTATGGTTTCAAACTTTTCATGTCCGTAAGTATGCTCTTCGTCTGGAGGCTTGATCGAAGCACGAACCGCAAAAAATAACATGATAGTTGATACGGCGTCAAGTAATGCGTGCAAGCCGTCGCTGAGTATAGCTAAACTGTTAACAAATAAGCCTATTGAAACCTCAACTATTACAACGCTAAAGATTGCAATAGCCGAAATTTTTAGTGCTTTTAGTTTGTAGTTTCCTTCGCGAGTGCCTTGCATTTTGCTTAATCCAAATATGCTCATTGCAAGGGCGATTTAAGAATTGCGGGCAAATAAAACAATCGCTTTTGAAGAAAAGGCGCTCTTTATGGACTCTCAATTTAAAAGAAACATTGTCTTCAACTGGCGAGAGCAGTCGACCAAACTTCATGAGGGCTTTGCGGGATTATCCAAAATCAGTAAAGGAAGGCATTTGCGTTTGGCGAAAGGTTCCCAAATCTGCATTCAACCTTTTCTTAGCCATCATAATCATAAACGGGTTAGTAGTTAGTTGCCAAACCTACTTTGTTGTTTATGCCACTTCAGTTCTTAAAATTTCATTAGCGCAATGGGCAATCGTTATGACTTTTAGATATCTAAGTATCGCTGTTCCAGCCATAGTCGCAGGGTTAAGCATGGATGTCATGGGAAGAAAACGCTTCTTGATACTTGGCTATTTACTGTATGTTCCAGGCATGATTTTATTTATAAACGCAGACTTTAACATGCTCCTGCTGGCCTTTTTCTTCTTTGGCTTAGGCAACTTGTTACAGTTAAATAGCTATCAAGTTTTAATGGGTGATTTGGTGCCCCGAAACCTAAGAGGCACAGCTACTGGTTGCCTGCAATTCTTCATGTTCATAATGCAAGCTGTTTTCCAAGTCCTGATTGGTTTACTTTACGCGTTTGTGTGGCCTCAACTGCCTTTTCTCTTGCTAGCGGCGGCTGCAATACCTCTTTCTTTTTTAATTTAATTTATCTCGAAGGCAAAGTGTTTGTTCGTTTCTTGTCGTAATCACCATCTTTCAGCAAGTTTTATATTTGTCGTCACCATTCAATTTCTAATATTTTCACTATTTGCAAGGTTTTATAAGTAAGTTGGAGACAGAAAATGCTCTATTGGGCGAGAGCACTTACGCTTCTTGCTCAATACAAAATAAAATTGAGGAAAAGAAAAATGCAAAAGCTAAAAAATAAAACTATGACTATTATGATTGCTTTGATTCTGATGATTTCTATGACTATTTCTACTGTTGCTTTACCAACTGCTAAAGGAGCCGGAACGAAGATGACCTATGCCTTCATTGGTGCTACGCCTAATCCCAATGGTGTCGGCCAACAAACGCTATTTCGGTTTGGAATTACAGACCAGACGGCATCCACATTGTATTCGTGGACTGGGATTACTGTGACGGTCACAAGTCCTGATGGTACCAATGCAACGCTGGGGCCGTTCAAAACTGACTCGACGGGTGGATCATGGTGTTATTATACACCTACTATGGTCGGCAACTACACTTTACAGTCGCACTTCCCTGAACAGACTAACCCAAACTCGGGTAATGGCATTCCATTAAATACGGTGATGCTAGCCAGCGACAGCCCAGTTGTGACGTTTGTTGTGCAGCAGGAACCAATACCGTCTTATCCAAACGTCCCACTTCCAACCGACTACTGGACGCGCCCGATAAATGATCAGTTTAATTCCTGGGCGGCGATTGGAGGAAATTGGCTAACAGCTTCTAACTTGGCTCCCACCTATAACAGGATCGCTATCGGTAACGACAATGCGCCTACGTCTCCTCATGTATTGTGGAGTCATTCGTTAAATCAGGCAGCAGGTCTTGTAGGAGGATCGCTGAGCCCCTGGTCAAATATTACCCTTGACAGAATGTCAGCCGGAGATGCATACGAAGGCAAATTTCTAGGGAGCGTTATCATGCTCGGAAACCTCTACTATCGTGACTCTTCGAGCGTATCAACGACCTGCGAATATACTTGCATAAATCTACATACTGGCGAAACTCTATGGACTCAAACGTTGCTTAACAACCTAACGTTATCACGCGGGCAAATATTTAACTGGAATTCAATCGATCTCTTTGGCTCTTACGCCTATTTGTGGGCAACCGCTAACGCTGGTACGCGTCCCCTTTTGGGTCTTCCTTCAACTGCTGGCACTATTTGGTGTGCATTTGACCCTATTACTGGCAACTATATGTATACCTTATATGGCCTTCCTTCAGGCAGCACAGTGTATGGTCCAAACGGTGAAATACTAATATACACTCTTAATCAGGCAAATGGCTGGATGACTCTGTGGAACTCAACCAACATACCAGCGCTCTATGCAAGCACAGACATCGGTTCTATGGGCTGGGGACAGTGGGAACCTCAGGGAAAGATTGTTAACGCGACAGGTCTAACTGGGACAACTACTAATATGCAACCTAGTTCCAGCTATTTAACACCTTTAGGGCTAAACGGATACATGTCGAACGTGACGATACCAAAGGGTTTACCGGGAAGCGTAATATCAGTTCTTGACGACAGAATAATGGGTGGGACTTACAGCACTACGGCAGTCAACTTATGGGCCGTAAGCAGAGCGCCAGAGACTTTAGGACAGTTACTGTACAATGCGACTTGGACGCCACCTGCTGCCTGGGCTGCAGGGAACGTAACCGTAGGCTGGTGCGCTACAAGTGACTACGCTCAGAATGGCGTTCTCATCCTAGGTGAAAAAGAGACTGTGCAAGATTATGCCTTCAGCACCGAAACAGGTCAGTATCTATGGGTAACTAAGCCGGAGAGTACTTATTTGGATTATTTGCTGATAGGGATGGGTGCCACTGGGAGTCGAATGATAGACTCGATCTATGATGGCAGATTCTACCAAGGAAGCTACGCTGGAGTACTGTACTGCTATAATATCACGAATGGCGACCTCCTGTGGACGTATACTGCCTCCAACCCCTACGCTGAGGGCGCAACTTGGGGCCAATGGCCTCTTTATCCAATGTTCATCGCAAATGGGATGTTCTACTTTACCTCTACTGAACACTCTGGTTATGAGCAATCTCTGCCGCCGGGAGCACCAATGATCTGCCTCAACGCAACAACAGGCGCTCTAATCTGGAGAGAGGATGGTTTGTTCCGTGGAACTCACTGGGGAGGATATCCAATTATCGGAGATAGCATAATAGTGTCTATGAACGGCTACGACCAGCAAATATACGCCATCGGTAAAGGTCCAAGTGCCATCACCGTGCAAGCGCCTATGACTGGTGTTACGGTGGGAGACAGCTTAGTTATACGGGGCACGGTGACTGATGTCTCACCAGGCACACAACAAGACGCTTTGAAGCTGCGTTTTCCCAACGGTGTTCCAGCTGTTTCCGATGCTAACATGAGCGATTGGATGGGCTACGTGTACGAGCAGTTTCCGACTCCCACAAACGTTAACGGCGTCCAAGTAACTATAGACGTTATCGACGCGAACGGCAACTACAGAAACATCGGCACCACCACAAGCGATTCCAGCGGCATGTTCACTTTCGCGTGGACACCTGACATCACAGGCTCATACACTGTCATCGCCACCTTTGCAGGTTCACAATCATACTATGGATCTTCTGCTGAGTCATCTTTCGTTGCCAGCGCTGCAGCGCCAACAGCATCTCCATATCCAGTGGCAGCGAATCCTTTGCCTTCAACTGAAATGTACATTGCCGTGGCAGCAGCCGCAATAATAGTTGCAATAGCTATAGTTGGCGCTCTAATACTGATGGCAGTTAAGAAACGGCCATAATAACGCACAACCAAAAATTCACTTTCCCCTTTTTTAGTCTTAAAAAAACAATGGAGAAGAGAGAAGGGCTGAGAAGGCTCTGGTTAAATTCACAAAGGGTAGTAGTCATAGTCAAGAATTTGCATTCTTTTCTCCTTAAGAGTGTTCCAGAGCCTCAGCAAACCTCGCAGGCGGTCAAACAGGTTAAAAGCTCTTTCGCTTCTAGATAGAACACTTTATTAAAAGAACAATTCTTTAATCAAGTTTATCTAAATGCCAAAAGTTTGAAATCGATAGGCATTTAGGTTTGAAAATAAGTATTTAATGGAAACGGTTGATGCAGATGGCTTTGGTAAAAATAGGCGAAGTATTAGAAGGATGCTGCACAGACCAGAAAGTAACTCTACGCGGCTGGGTTTACCGTAAACGTGAAGGAAAAGAGCTAATCTTTCTATTAATCCGCGATTCAACAGGAGTAATCCAGTGTACTGTTAAAAAAACTAGCCCTTGCTGGAACGAGGCACAGAAATTAACAATTGAATCTTCACTCTCGCTGGAAGGCGTCGCTAAACAAGACAAGCGCGCCCCTGGCGGATATGAAATCAGCGTAGAAAACATGACGATTATCGGTTTGGCAGAAACCTTCCCTATATCGAAAGATAAAAGCGAAGAATTCATCCGCGACATGCGTCACCTTTGGCTCCGCAGCAGGAAAATGAACTTAATCATGAAGGTTCGAGCTGATGTGTTAGAAGCAGCACGCCAATACTTCAAAAGCCAAGATTACACCGAGGTTTCACCTCCAATGTTTATTTCCGCCGCAGTTGAAGGTGGCTCAACACTTTTCGGCTTGAAATATTTTGATCAAGACCTTTACCTAACGCAGAGTTCTCAGCTTTACCTTGAAATTCTAATCTACTCTTTAGAAAATGTCTATTGTATCGCGCCGTCGTTTCGAGCTGAAAAAAGCAGAACAATCAGGCATTTGACCGAGTACTGGCATATTGAGGGCGAATGGCCCTTCGCTGACATGAATGGTTTGATGAAGTTTGAAGAAGGCTTAATGGTGCATGTTTGCCAAAGCATCGGCGATAAATGTCAAAAAGAGTTTGCTGAGTTAGGCGCTGACATAAATAAGCTGAAAGCGGTGAAAACTCCGTTTCCACGCATCACATATGCTGAAGCAATTGACAGGCTAAAAGTGAAAAATCCAGCGCTTGCATGGGGCGCCGATTTGGGCTATGAGGACGAGAAGGTTTTAGCGGAAGACTTCGGCAAACCCTTTTTCGTTTACGATTACCCAACGGCGATTAAGGCGTTTTACTGCAAAACCTACCAAGACCGCCCAGAAGTTGCCATGTCAGTAGACATGATGGTGCCAAGAATAGGCGAAATCAGCACAGGCGGCGCAAGAGAAGAAAACAAAGACCTGCTCATCCAACGCATGAAAGCTCAAGGCTTGAAACCTGAAGATTACGAATGGTACCTTGACCTAAGACGCTACGGCACAGTGCCGCACGTTGGCTTCGGAATGGGACTTGAACGGCTACTAATATGGATGCTTGACTTAGACAACATAATCGACGCAATACCCTTCCCAAGGACAACCCGCAGATTCTACCCCTAATCCTTCCTTTTTAGCTAAACCCCAAAAAGACTCCGGTATTGACGCTAGTTTTTGGGGTAGATTTTTCTAGCTAAAAACTAGATGTGAGTAAGGATACTTTTTGTTAATGGTTTTCTTCAACAAATAGTACGTACCTCGCCCTATGTCAATTTAATAAATGAGATCAACTACAAAATTGATGTTTGGATACAAGTAAAGCACTCTTATCAGAAGCATAGCAATTATTACCCCGGAAATTGTTTTTTTCCTCAATTCTTATTCGCCTTCATCCAAAGTTCATGTATTTATTTTCCAAATTTTGCGCTTCAAATTCAAGTCATCTTTGAGAAGAACCAAAAAAAGCATCCTTGCGACATAATAACCTCTAAAAAACAACCATTACAGTAACGACTAATGAGTAAAATGCGCTAGAAAACACCCATTAAATAACCACAAGAAGACAAGCAATACCACGCACATCTACCCGCCGTTGAGTATATCCAGGAAATAATTAATTTTGAGATAAAATACGCTATAAACTTAAAAGGCGGTAAGAAATGTAAATAAAGGAATGGTTTTGCCCTGAGTGTTTTTATATTTTTTATGAAACAACAGGTAGGGATTTACGGGAACAAAATTCTAACGATCTTTTCGTTTTGTTACACTTGTTTAGAAGTTGAGGTCGATGCTTGCTCGCTCACTTGCTTCCTTTTAGCTCTACGACGCAAAAATCTCACATACAGCAATCCTACTGTGATGCAAACAACTATGATACCTGAAAAAGCAGATCCGCTAATCTGATGAGTAAGCACCAAGTAAAGTGAAATAGTGTCAATGGCTACTAGAATGATAAATACGGGAAATCTTTGTTTCGTAAAAATCAGGCGAGGATTTATCTGATTTTGCATAATAATGAAAGGTTTTATTATAGAATTAAACTTTTCCAGTCTATGACTTTGCCGACAACTATTATTATTGGGTCGGAACCTCTGCATACATAGTAGCCTTTTCAGACGTAACGGTTAATGCGCGATACACTCAATGGCAATAGTGGAATACATCAAAAACCCCCTTAAAATTCTCCTCTTTTTTCTTTATTAAATTCTTAGGCGGCATTTAAATAAACTTTATAAAAACAAGGGTATCAGACAAAAAAAATATCCTAGTAAAGATTACTTTTTCACTAATAGGCGATGATTAGTTACTTATCGACATATGAGCTTTCAACTGTGTGAAACAAAAAGATTAGTAACGTTCCCGATGCATACGACAAGGTTGAATAACAATGGCTTGAATTTAGAGGTCTATCCAGCGTAAGTTGTTTTAGGGGTATCCCGTGAAGTACTCCTGTTTCATCTGTGACTTAGGTAAGCTCAAACTTTCGATAATTGCTTCCATTGCTTTTACCATAGGGGGCGGTCCACAAGTATAAAACACGTTTTCTTTGTAATCAGGCAACGCTTGTTTAATCATGTCTGCGGTGATTATGCCAGTTGCTCCTGTCCATTGACTTGTGGGCTGGTTGACTATACAGAGTATTTTTAGATTTTTATTTTCAGTTTGCAGAGTTTCAAGCTCTTCTTTGAACGCCATATCTTTTTCCGTGCGGCAACCGTAAAAAAGCGTGATTTTCGAGTCTAATTGTTTGTCTGTGGCATATTTGCATATGCTCATAAACGGGGTTATTCCTATGCCGCCTGCAAGCAATGCGATTTTTGGGTATTCGCCCTCAAAAGTAAACTGACCGTATGGCGCGTCTATTCTTGCCCAGTCGCCTACTTTAGCACTTTTTAAAACAATTGAGTATTCATGGTCAGTTAATTTCTTAGTAAACTCAAAATATTCTTTTTCTGTTGGGCTGCTACTAAAGCTGAAGTGGTGAGTTAACTCTTTATCATCTTGTTTTATGGTTATGAAAAAGTATTGTCCTGGCTTGTAAGTTAATTCTGGGGGTCGGGGGAACCTGTAGCTGGTTACGTCAGCTGTTCTTGGTATTATTTCCATGATTTTGGTTTCAAACTTCATGAAAAAGCCTCTTCGAAGCGATCTTAATAATTCTTTATTGCTCCATTAAACTTTACGGCTACGTTACGCTGCTAGTGCCTTCTATGATGTCGCTTATTCGGGTTATATTGCTTGCAACAACATTCCTCCGGTAAGGACTCTGCAGTGTCTTTCCAATTTGCCTCAGCAGATACGATGGTCTACGGACATGCTCCATGAACGCTTTGTGAATCATTTGTTTTATTTCGCCACAGGGCACGGCGGTTGAGCAAATCTTGGAAACAGCCACTCCAGTCTCCCAATCCTCATCCGCGTTCAAGAAGCCCTTTGATTTCATCTCGTTCCAGATGTCGTTTCCTGGGTGTGCGCCTAAAATGTTGAATTGTGGGAGGTCAAGGGGTAGGCGTTTGGCAAAGTTTATGGTGTTTTGGATTTCCTGCCTTGTCTCGTCTGGGGCGCCAACGATGAAGGAGCCTACAATCACGTCTACGCCTACTTTACGGGCGGTTTTCACAGCGGTTTCTGTTTGCTGCGGCGTGATTGTTTTGTTAAAGTAATCAAGTATTCTTTGGTTAGCGTTTTCTATGCCGAAATACAGGATTTTGAGGCCTGCTTTCACCATTGCTTTTAGCAGTTCACTTGAGCAGTTGTCTACTCTTCCTTCGCATATCCATTGAAAATCCATTTTTTCTTTTATCATGCCTTTGCAGATTTCTATTGTTCTTTTAGGGTTCAATGTGAAGTTGTCATCAACAAAAATTAACTGTTTGTAGCCTTCGCTTACGAGCAGTTCCAGTTCTTCAAGAGTGTTTTGGGCTGACCGAGCCCTCCAAACGTTATGAGCGAATTCTGTACAACTACAAAAGCGACACGAGTAAACGCAGCCTCGGCTGGAAACTATGCTTGTGAACTTTTTAGGCGCTACGTTTGCTCCTGCCATCATGCAGTGATAATCAACATTGATCAGTTTGCGGTCTGGAAAAGGCAAAGCATCCAAGTTTTTAATTAAAGACTGGTCGGGTGTGGAGACTATTTCATGGTTGTTTCTGTAGTTAATACCAAGTACGTTGCTTAAGGGTTCATTGTGTTTTAGGCAGTCCGCTAATTGCGTGATTGGTTTTTCGCCTTCTCCCCGTACAATAACGTCCACTGATGGGTATCGTTTTAGGATTCGATGTGCGTTAAAGGTAGCGTAATGGTTTCCTAGAACAGTTGTGATATTGGGGTTTCTCTCTTTCACTTTACTGCTGATTAATGCCGCCGTTTTGCCTGAGGTAGAAAGCGCTGAGAAACCTAAAACATCAGGGTTCTCCTTCATGACCCAATCCACGGTTTCATTCACCGTTAAGCCTTGACCTGGCTGGTCTAGTACTGAAACTTCAACGCCGTTTATTTTTAGAGCCGAAGCTAAATAGAGAAGGCTTAGGGGCGGGAATGCAGCGATTGATTTGTTTTTTTCCCGTTCGTCCAGCCCCTCGTTAGGACTAGTGCTGACTAAGCAAAACTTCATGTTGACACGCTTGTATACTTATTTTGGTGATAGGTAAGACAACTTAAAGTTTTAGGTAAATTCCTTCTTACAAAATTGTTGGCTTATCTGCTTGCAGTTTTCTTATAAGCCAGTTTAATCAATCTAAACAAGGTTGTGAGAAAAGAGTATTAAAATAAAGCACTTAAAGAGAAAGGGTGGAAATGGGGCAGACATCAAAGAATTGGCATTCTCTAAGCATAGATGAAGCTCTAAGAAAACTTGATTCTAACGCTGATGGGTTAACCCTAAAAGAAGCCCAAATGCGTCTCAGCATTTATGGGCCCAACGAGTTGAAGAAGGAGAAAAGAAAGTCGCCCCTGAAACTTTTGCTGGGACAGTTCACGAACGTACTCATGATCATCCTACTCATAGCCACAGGGCTTTCTCTGGCTGTTGGCGAAGCAACCGACGCCGTCATCATCCTAGCCATCGTAATAGCGAGCGCAGTTTTAGGTTTCACTCAAGAGTACCGCAGCGAAAAAGCAGTTGAAGCCCTCAAAAAGATGACTGCACCCACCGCCAATGTTCTTCGCGAAGGAAAAAAGATGAAGATTCCAGCCAGCCAACTTGTTCCCGGCGATATCATCTTGCTTTACACTGGCGATAAGATTCCTGCAGACGCAAGGCTTCTGGAAGTCTTCATTCTGAAAGTGGATGAGGCATCATTAACTGGAGAGTCAGCGCCCGTCAATAAATTTACCTCGGAACTAGCTGAGCAGACGCCACTAAATGACAGACACAACATGGTTTTCACGGGAACAATCATCGTCTACGGAAGAGGCAAAGCCGTCGTCACTACCTCAGGCATGAACACGGAATTTGGCAAAATCGCCGAAATGGTCCAAGCCGCGCCCCAAGAGCGAACACCCTTGGAAAAGCGAATGGCAATTGTGGGCAAGTGGATAGGCATCATAGCCATAATTATGACTATAAGCGTAGGAGTAGTCGGCATAGTTCTCGAACGGCGCCCCATTTTGGACATGGTCCTTTGGGCTGTCAGTCTAGCAGTTGCTGCGGTTCCTGAAGCGTTACCTGCCATAGTAACTGGCGCTCTGGCCATTGGCATGTATCGCATGGCTAAAGTCAACACCATAGTTAAGCGGTTGCCCGCCGTGGAGACGCTTGGAAGCACCAGCGTCATATGCAGCGATAAAACTGGAACCATGACGAAGGGAGAGATGACAGTCCAACGTATCTACGCCAACGACCGGGTCATAAAAGTAACGGGAATAGGGTATGCTCCAACGGGCGAATTCCTGTTTGAAGATAAAGCAGTCTCCCCTGACGATCACCTGAAAACCCTGCTCAAAGTCGCGGCGCTATGCAATGACTCCAGCCTTGAAAAACACATGAAAACAGGAACTTGGACTGTTAAAGGTGACCCTACTGAGGGAGCGCTAATTGTTGCCGCAAAAAAAGCAGGCATTGACAAAGAAGAGCTTGAACAGCAAGAGCCACGAATAGCTGAAATTCCATTCTCTTCTGAAAGAAAACGCATGACAACCATACATGCTACACAGGGCAGAAAAATCGCCTACATGAAAGGTGCCCCTGAAGTAGTCTTGGAGAGATGCAGCAAAATCTTTATAGACGGAGAAGTACAGCCGTTCAGCAGGGAAACCCTCGCTAAACACCTCAAAGTCACGGAAGACATGGCACTCCAAGCCTTAAGGAACTTGGGCTTTGCCTACAAAGAATTGCCTACCGAGGCTGGCAAATTAGACGAAGAGCTCGAACATGACTTTGTATTCGTCGGTATAATGGGCATGATTGATCCTCCTCGTCCCGAAGCCAAGGATGCCATAGGCATCTGCAAAAGCGCGGGAATCCGTGTCGTTATGATTACAGGCGACCACAAACTTACCGCAGTAGCCGTTGCTAAGGGGCTGAATTTGCTTGGTGAAAAAGAGGAAGAAGGCAAGGTGCTGACGGGTGCGGAACTTGAAGAGATGACGGATGATCAGTTAGCTGCTGTAGTAGAGAAAGTGGTTATTTACGCTAGGGTGTCACCTGAACATAAAATGCGAATTATCAAGGCTTGGAAGAAAAAAAATGAAGTTGTTGCCATGACAGGTGACGGCGTCAATGATGCCCCAGCATTGAAAATGAGTGACATAGGCATAGCCATGGGCATTACGGGCACCGAAGTGACGAAGGAAGCCGCAGATATGGTTTTGGCAGATGATAACTTTGCCAGCATCGTTAAAGCCGTTAAAGAAGGCAGAGAAATCTACGATAACATCAAAAAATGCCTAACCTACCTGCTCCAGTGCAACATCATGGAGATTCTCGTTATTTTCTTTGCTGTGATTAGCGTTCCGTACCTAGCCCAAATTTTTACGCCTAATCCTGACATAGCCTTGGTAAGTAGCGCTGGAATCGCATTGACTGCTGTACAACTCCTTTGGATAAACTTAGTTACCGATGGATTGCCAGCCATTGCTTTAGGCGTAGACCCAGGCGATCCAGATTTGATGCAACGAAAACCGCGTAAACCCAACGAGAGCATGTTCAGCAAAGACGTAAAAATTTACCTTACCGTTATGCCGATCTTCATGACAGCCATTTTACTGCTGGCGTTCTTCTCTAATATGCCCTGGGAAAGCTCATTTAAGCTGGCAGAGGCTCGGACGCAACTGTTTACTGCCATGATAATGATGGAGTTAGCTGTTGCAATTTCCGCTCGGTCCTTAAAATATCCCGTCTTCAAAGTGGGACCATTCAAGAACAAGTTCCTCTGGCTTGCCGTGCTTTCATCATTCGCATTACAATTGTTTGTGCTTTATACGCCAGGCGTCCAATCCCTCTTCGATGTGCACACCCCTGAACTGGTCGACTGGGCAATTGCTGTGCTGTTTGCATTTGTGGTCTTTAGCGTCTTAGAAATTGGCAAGTATGTGGCTTCGCGACGGAGAAAGGCAAAGTCCCCCGAAAAGCTTTATAACAAAACGTGCAGAATTCAAGGGTCAATACAATAACTTGGGGAAACATTGAAAATGAGTGACAATCTGGTAACAAAATTGGCGAATCCTGCACCGCTGGGACTGCTAGGCTTTGGCATGACTACTGTTCTGCTTAACTTAGTTAACGCTGGCGTTTTTCCTCTGGACACGATGATTTTAGCTATGGGCATAGCGTACGGAGGACTTGCGCAGGTCATTGCCGGTGTGATGGAATACAGGAAAGCAAACACATTCGGCACTGTTGCGTTCACGTCTTATGGGTTGTTCTGGTGGAGTCTGGTGATGCTTCTGGTTTTACCGAAGATTTCGTTCTTCAGTGGACTCGTTGCTCCCTCTGCTTCTTCGATGGCGGCGTATT
>JBEKHJ010000004.1:0-47131 GCA_050012335.1 Bathyarchaeia archaeon | reverse complement strand
TGTTCCAGGATGCATGGAAGACTTCATCTCAGCACAAAGTGTATCAAAAGAAACTTGCATAGAAACCCTGAATTTTCTGGAGGAAATTTCTAAGCAGATACCTGATATTTATCTTCTCGGCGGTACAGTGCTTGAAGAAGACAGCGGAAAATACTACAATACGAGCACCTTGTGGAAAAATGGTTCCCTTTTAGCCAAATACAAAAAGATAAACCCTATCAAAGCTGAAATTAAAGCTGGTGTTGCCAAAGGCGCCCAACCCGTTGTCGTCAATACAGATATTGGCAAAATTGGTCTTTTGGTTTGTGCTGACATGTTTGATGCTGACCTTGTAAAACAAACCGCTAATTTAGGGGCTGAAATAATTTCTCTTCCAGTTGCAGCGATGGGTACTCATCCAACCGTTAAGGGTCACCCGTTAACTGAGAAGGTTGCTTTGGATAATGGCTTGTTTGTGCTTAAAGTTGGGAACGTGTGCTCAAGCATGAAGGGTGGAAGAAGCGCAATTATTGCTCCATGGGGCATACTTGGCGAAGTGTCCGATGCACCTGAAGATTCGATACTAACCGCAGACCTTGACATGCAGCGGCTCAGAGAATACAGGAAAAAAATCAGTAAATCTTAGCCCAATCGTCGACGATGCGGCTCATTTCCTCAAACTTGTACTTTTCAAGCCAGCTCCGGAAGTCAGTGTTTTGAACAGCAAACCTGCAGATTTGTTTAGCGTTCTCTGAGTCATGCACTAAAAGCAGCACTGCATCCAGCTTGTGCCTCGAAACGTAAGCCACCGTTTTCAATAGTGCATCCATTTTCTCGTCGGTTGGCATTTCAGCGCTTAACTCTAAAACAACAGGCTTCTTTAATGATGCGGCAAAGTCTCTTGCCAGCATGTCTACCCAGTACATAGTTAAATAATCTCTCGACGAAAGCGGCACATGGAAATAATCAACAAATTCCGCTATCGCGTCTAAGTCTAAGCCGAATCTTTCTTTAGCAAGCACTGGGTCAGGGTAAATTTCAACCGCAAAAGTCTGCTTTACCCGCGCTTTGGCTTCTTGGACAAATTTTGTTATTGTTTGGGCTCTCCACTGTGTCCAGTTTAAGCCGCTTTGTTTCCATAACTCTACGCACCGGGGGCAAACGCAGAATTCTTCATCAGGAAAATGGTAGAGGTTCAGGGTTACGCCCATAATATTTTGTTTGCTTAGGCTTTCGATGTAGTCTAAAACTTTGGTTCTGTATTGAGGGTTTGTTGGGCAAACAAAATCAAAAGCCAAATTAGCTTTCCTATTTCTCCGCAACGCTGAACCAGTGTTTGAGACGGCGACTATGTTTGGGTCTTCCCTGATTGCTTTAGCATCGCAAAATATTGTAACGTCGTTCTGCATGCCTTTTGCGGCTGGAAAAACTTGTCCATCTACCCATTTTGAGTAGTAAACGTGAAGGTCGAAGCCTTCGACTTTTTCTGGGGTGTATGTGACTAAGCCTACTTTCATGTTCTCTTACCAGATGCGCGCAACAAATATATTCTTGGCGCTTATTTAATTGTTGATTCGCATGGACAAGCAGCATAAATCATTTATCGTCATTGACACCGCTAAATGTGCTCCCTGCCCAGGGCTTATCTGTGTTGGTGTTTGCCCTCAGGGTGTTTTAGAGGAGGGTAACAACAAAAAACCACAAGTCATTGATGGCGTACCATGCACTCGGTGCGGCGTCTGCGTAAACCTGTGTCCAGCGAAAGCTATTACTATAAAAAAGGCAAGCCCTAAAAAGAAAATAGCTCGGGGGATTGGCTGGCATGGAACAGTTTAATCTTGCGGATAGCGTTAAACTAGTCATAAAAGATAATGTGCTAGCCGTATTATCTGATGAAGGCTTAATGACGGTTAGTTCAGCAATTTTTAACGGTGGCTTCAAGCAGGTTAAGGCTGTCCTTAACGTGGGCGTGCCGGAAGGATATAATGACCGCTCCCTGCATCTTGATCCGCTGGCTCTCATTACCTCGTCTGCGGCAAAGCTTGGGTTAACTAAGGATTATCTTGCTATGGTCACGGCTGCGAAGGTTAAAAATTACAGTTTAGTTACAAAGAAAGCTGGCGATTTTTCAGTCAGCGTTGCCGCTACCGCAGGTTGCTCGCACGGCGAATCCTCAGGCGAAGAGATGGATGTTCAAGAAATCGTAGGCACCATAAACATCATCGTCTTAATTGACGGGAACCCAACGGAGAGCTGCATGGTGGCTTCGCTAATCACCGCTACTGAAGCGAAGTCGGCAGTGCTGAGGGATTTTGATGTTCGAAGTAGGTACACTGGTGACTCAGCTACTGGCTCAATTACCGACAGTGTCACTGTGGCATCAACCAGCTATGGCAAAACAATTGGCTATGGCGGTCCAGCGTCAAAACTGGGCAAATTGGTCGGGTATTGTACAAGGAAAGCTGTTACTGAAGCTTTAATCAAGCAGGAGCCAATTTGGGCTTGCCGAACAGTATTAGATAGGCTCAAAGAAAGGCATCTTCCGCTTGAGAAACTAGCCGCCGAACTATCAAAAGTCGATGGTTTAGCCGTTGATGAGAAGGCTTTAGCTGAGATTTTGAAGAATAAACCGCTTGCTAGTGCTTATTTGTTGGCGGCGGCAAAGCTGGATGACGATTTTAAAAAGAACCTGTTGCCCGCCGAGTTGGGGAAAGTGGATGAGTTAAGTAAATGCTTTGGCAACCTTGCCCGCTGTCAGCTGGATTGCTCTAAAGTGGCGGGTTATGATTCGGTTGATTTGCCGCCGTTCCTAAAACATGCATTAATCAATATCGTGAAGGAAGCTCTTTCCAAGAGTTAACTATGTTAAGTTAATTTTCTAACATTACACGTTAGGGCAAGCGTGACGGTTTGTCTTGTGGTCTTAGGTGCATTAGGAGGTAGAGATTCAAGGGCTAGATATGTTCGGTCGCCTAAAAGTTTTGTTCAAACAATCCAGCCAGTTGAAAGAAGCTTGCGCCCGAAAAGACTATAGTAGTATAGTCAAAGTGAGTCCTAGCACCAAAGTTATAACTATTGGGCTAGTTCAAAATGTTTTGTGCATGAAAGGAGTGGTTGAGGTATTTGAGTTTTTTTAGGATGAGTAAATGTATCTAGCTGATCTTCAAAAGTGCAAAATTGAAAAGTTGGCTTGACAAACTGAAAAGACTTAAATAACCTGCAATTTTATTCGGTTATAAAAACAAGAGTTAGAATGGTGAATTAAACTTTGAAATTCGGCGTATTTCTTTATCAACCTGAGCCTGTTGAAGGCGTTGATTATAACTTCTACCGCATTAAACCAGAATCAGGAACCGTGGGAAAACCGAACCCTAAAATGTACACTAACATCGCATGCTTTGGCGATAACGCTTTAGCTGCGAAACGTCCAGAATGGATCAGCATCAGCAAGGACGGGCCAGCGTTCCGCACGAACAAGAAATACACTTTGCGTTGGGACGTTCTATGCATGACTAACCCTGAAGTCCGAGAGTACAACCTTAAATTAATCGCTGACTGCGCCAAAACCACGCCAGGCATAAGCATCAGCAGCCAACACTTTGCTGAACGCGACTTCTGCGTTTGCCCACGCTGCGTTGAGCAGTGGCGCCAGAGCGGCTTGAACTGGGTTGATTGGAGAGCAAAAACCGTAACTGAATTCCTCAAAGAAGTCCGAGACGTAGTTAAGAACAAGCCTTTATTCGTGAATTGCCTGCCTGACCCGTTGCTTGGCAAAGCACGATTCGGCTACGACTTCGAAGCCATGGCAGAATACGCTGACTACTTCGTCATCCCCATGTTCAGCAAGGCTTATCCGACCCCGTGGTACTGGGAAACCATCGCCCGAGGCTACAAGAGCTTCCTCAAAAAGCCAGTGTTCGTGAACTTCTATGTCCGCGGTCCAAACGAAACTTGGGAAACCGTTGCGCCTGCAAGGCAGATAATGACGGTTGCAACACGCGCGGCAAGAACAGGTGTCGACGGCATCATATTCCTAGCTGAAAAAGCAGAGTACATCCGAGAGTTCCAAAAGAAAGCCGTTGCCGACAAGGAATGGCGAAAAGAGCTTGAAGGCTACGGCGGAGACGAAGTCCTGGAACTCTTCAACAGATGGGAAAAGATAGTCTAAACTTCCCAACTGCCCTTTTCTTCCCTCAACAATTTAACTACTTATTTTTCTTCTAATCCATAAACTGCCTGGACCTTGAGAGCCATCTTTATGGTAGGAAGGAAACACAGAGCTTAATTCGTCAGAGTACTTGCGGCTCATGTATTGACTACCCCATAAGATTTCAAAAGCACTGTTGAACGCTAAGAAGGCTTGCAAAAGATATTGTTCAGTCCAAAACCAATGGTTCTTAAACACCCAACTTTTAGGGTACTCTCCTGGAAGAAAAATATCATGACTATGAACGATAACGCCACTTCCAAGCCTGGGCAAAATCTCCAGATACAAATATTTTACGTCACCGCCAATTCTTAGCACATGCGTTGAATCAATAAACAAAATATCATTCACTCCTAAACCCGAGAAGAAATCAATATCAATCTGTTCGAGCGGCTTTTGGATTAAGTCAGATAAACCTGGAAAACCTTTCTTTAAAGTGTCATTTGGAAACGGTTCAATCGCAATAAGTTCAGTGTTAACGCCATCTTTCTCCTTATTGAGAAGGCATGCTCTTGCCGAAAGGTATGTTGAGAATCCAGAGCCGATTTCAACTATTTTTTTAGGTTTAAAGTGGCGTATCATTGAATGCAGTACTTCTGCGTCAACCGCGCCAAAACAGGAGTTATTCAAATAGTACTCGTATGGTGTAGATGTTTTTGCGCTTGGAAAGTTGTACTCTTCCTTGAACTGTGGAAAAACCTGGGTTAATAATCTAAGTTGCTCATTTGCATTAATGTCTAAACCAATAAGCTTTGATTCATTTTCCCATAAACTGGTCTCTAAAGTGCTAAGTTCAGGGATTGGATAATAAAAATTGTTTGGCGTAATATGAAAACCAGCTCTCTCAAATAAGCGGAAACATTCTTCGTCCCACGCTACTTTGGGCAAAACTGCTGAGATACCGCGGGCAAGAATGTCTTTTAAAATTCTAGACAAAAACAAAGGCGCTTCACTTCGGCCTTAACGTTATTTCCATTATTAGTGAAGCAGGTAAGGGATAATTATCCTTTTCGCAATACTCAGGTTTTTATTTGCTATTAATCAGGAAGGATATTTCTTTTCTTCGATAATATTTCCTGAGATTGTTATTAGGATGTTGTTCCCGTTGACAGAAACTTCTTTGTTTTTCCTTTCGATATTGTGGGATCGGCTGAACTTTTCTGGAATTTCCAAAAATATTTTTTCTCTTTGCTTTTTTAGCGCCTAAAAATAGATTATCTTACGAATAAATTTTGTGGGAATTTTTAAAGCAATAGGTGGCGCTCGAAAGGGGATACTCCTTCTCTGGTAGGGAGGGGGGAGCTACTTTTTACCTAGTGAAAATAGGTCTAAAAAGTATGCAGGTGGTAGAGGCATTTGCTTAGGAAATTGGCTTCAAGAAGGCTAAACGGTATACTTTTAGCTTGGCTGGGTCAGTAGCTAAAAGAGGTATGGTCCAATTCCTCCTTTAACTCACAATTTTCTCTTTTCGCTATTTATTTAGAAAACTATATAATCCATCTTCACGTACAACCACTCACTAAAGGGCGAATATAGAATTGAAAGTCACTCTTGTCAATCCTCCATATCCGCAGAATGCGCATTCACATCCGCCATTCATTCCTTTAGGCATAGCCTACCTTGGTGCAGTAGCCGAAAAAGAAGGCCATGAAGTCAACGTTATTGACTGCCAAGCGGAAAAGCTTGATTATATAACGTTCGCCCAAAAAGTAAGCCAGGTAAACCCTGACATCGTCGGAGTGACAGCCACAACGCTACTCTACAATTCAGCTAAAAAAATAATCACAACAGCCAAAGAAGCCCACCCAAACGCAGTAACCATGCTTGGCGGGTCGCATGCGAGTTTTTGGGATGAAAACGCCCTAAAAGAATGCCCAAGCCTAGATGTAGTTGTCAGGCGCGAAGGCGAAATGACCTTCCTTGAACTTCTCGGTAAAATAAAAAATAAACAATCCTTCAACGGCGTCTTAGGCTCAACCTTCAGAGCAAGCGATGGCACAATAATCCGTAATCTTGACCGCCCATTTATAGAGAAACTGGACGAACTGCCCTTCCCAGCCTATCACCTCCTTCCACTTGACGCCTTCCACAGAATGGGCAAAACCATCTTCCCACTAACAACAAGCAGGGGCTGTGTTTACTGGTGTGACTTCTGCAGTACCGTGCGCATGTTCGGGAGAGGTTACCGCATGCGAAGCCCCAAAAACGTCGTTGACGAAATGGAAAAACTCTACAACACCTATGGCGAAAGCCAATTCACATTTTACGATGACGCATTCACAGTTAACCATGACCACACTAGAGAATTATGCCGGGAACTTAAAGCACGAAACCTAAACGTGCAATGGGACTGCGAAACAAGAGTAGACATGGTTAACCGAGACCTACTTGAAACAATGCGTAATGCAGGCTGCATGGCTGTTTGGTTCGGCGTTGAATCTGGCTCACAAGCAATCCTTGGTAAAATGCACAAGAAAATCAAGACTGAACAAACCATGGAAGCCTTCAAAATCGCGCGGAAAGTAGGCTTAATGACGATTGCAAGCACAGTAATCGGATTCCCAGGTGAAACAGAAGAGACAGCTTGGGAAACAATCAAGTTTATTAAAAAATTAAACCCAGATGACATCGGCTTTTACGTTGCCACACCGTACCCTGGCACACCAATGTATGAAGAAGTCAAGCAGAAAGGGTGGTTGAGAGTAACCGACTTTGACAAGTACGACACCGCCACACCAACCTTTGAAACGCCATGGATGAGCATGGACAAAATCAGAGAAATCCGCTACAAAGCCCACCAACAATTCTACCTGCGACCAAGCTACGTACTAAGAATGATGCTGAGAGGCGGAACCTACGGAATCTCAGCCGTAAAAACCTCAGGCGCTTACCTGCTCAGAACCTTGCACATGAAGACTTGGTAACTCTCTAATTTTCCGTACAAACGCAACTACAGCAAAAACCAGCACTACTGCACTAAGCGAAACTGTTATTGAAGTAAAATTAATCCCGATAGGCGAGAGACCCAAGAACAAGCCTACAAGCCCATCCAAGCCAAAGCTTAACGCAACCGACAACACTAATTGTTCTACAAAATCAAGTTTGTTTCTGCCCGTGAACAGAATGTTAACTAAACAGTAACCTGGCAAAAATGCGACAAAAACAAAACCGAAAACATAACGGAGAACAACAAGCAATGAATCGCTTGGAATAAGATAAGTTACAAGTAACGTTAAAGCGGTGAAACCAGCAATAATTTCAAACCATTTTATTGGCTTCAGTTTATAGACACTTCAAAAAATTAAAACAATAAAAAATAAAGGAAAGAAATTTACATGAAAGCTCTGAATATTGGGTGAGTTTCTTCTAGTGGTCTTGTTTCGAGATCAGCTGCGGCGGACGCAACGTATATGTCAACTACTGCAACGGCTGGGAATACCCATTCTGCTTGTTCTGCTGGTCCAATCATTAGCCAGTTTGCGCCGACTGTTTGCATTATCGCGTTAGTAGCGGTTACGCATCCTTTTCGGAATTCTTTGGCAATGTTCGCTTTAACCCAACCCATGGTTGTGACAACGTTTCCGCTGCCTAAGCCTACTGGGTGACCATACTTCTCTTTCATTATAGGTATGGTTCTTACTGCAGTGCCCATGTCTGGAGCGAATGCGGGAATAGCTGTGTCAATCAACGGTTTGGTGATTCCACCTTTCTCTGCCAATGCTAGAGCTTCTTCGATGACGTTCATCTTTCCTTCTAAGCTGTTGTCTTTGGGATTGTCAGCGAGCACTATGGACATTTTGATGCCACTATCTTTTAGGACTACCAATTCAGCATCAGTTACGCCTTTGTAAACTGAGTTATAGAAGCATCTGTCTGATAAGCCCATTTTCTTAGCCATGATTGCAGCTGACATGCGTGTCTTAGGGCTCATCGCATCTAACATTATTGGAGCATCACAATGTTTAGCAACAAAGTCAATGTATTTCCCGAAGGCTTCTTCTGTTGTTCCGACCACATCGAAACCAAATGGAACACCTGTAATGTCGCTTTGAGTTTGCATTGTATTAATTATTTTTTCTGCTTCTTTTGCATCAAAAATGCCTTTGTTTGCGTCTTGAACCATTTTCTGGCCTAGCCAAAAGATAGAACCAATCAGAAAAGTAGGTAGTTCACCTGGCTGACCGCCTACTTTTACTTTGCCTACTGTGTATATGTTTTGTTTCGTATTGAATTTGAAGAACATTTTTCCTCATCTGATGGATTTATTTTTTGCCCATTGCCTTCTTTGCTAACTCAGGGGCTTCTTCCTTGTTCTTGCCATAAAGTGCACCGAGTGCGTCAGCATCTTCCTTTTTAACCGCAGCGCCGCCCATGATTATTCCGATTTTGCCCTTTAACCCGGCTGCTTTCAATGCTTCGTCTAGTTTTGGAAGATTGTTTTTTGCAGGTACTGTGTTTACTGAAATTGCGATTATGTTTGCATTGTTTTCTTTTGCTTTATCAACGAAAACTTGTGGGGCAACGCTTTTGCCAACGTCTATTGTTTTGAATCCGGCGCGTTTGAGTGACCTTCGAACTGCTTCTTTTGCTGTGTCATGCATGTCTGGTTCAATATTGCCTATTACGATAACGCCAATTGGATTCTCTGGTTCTGGAGGCTCTTTTTCCATCATAGATTTAAGCCATGACATTTAAACCACCTTTTTCCTTTTTTTTTATTACTCTGGGCTTTTTATACTCGAATTTCATATTTAAGCTTTGACTAATAATTCCATCAAATACATAAGCATAAAATACGGAAAAGGCGGGGAGCAAATGTTCAAAGCAACCAGAAAACATGTCTTGCTATTGCTGATTTTTACTTTCGCATTCATTTACCGCATGCTTCTAATGCTTTGGCAAACGTTTCCGCCAGGCGCTGACATCGGCTTACATAACAGCGTCATTTACTCAATCACACAATCAGGCAACACAAATTTCCTATGGGACTACTACCAGATGGGCGGAGGCTTATCCTTGACTTTTCCAGGATACCACATTTTCGCTTCAGGCATAATAATGATGACTGGAATGCCTGATTATCTGGCGCAGTCTATTATTGTAGCTTTGTTCTCATCGCTTATTGTTTTCTGTGCTTTCTTGATAACTCGAGCTGTCTGGACTGAATCAGCGGCTTTCATTGTCGCATTTTTAGTGGCAATCTCACGCTTTGATATAGAAATGCTCATGTGGGGAGGCTACCCCAACGTAATAACCCTGCTTCTGATTCCTTTAACTTTCTACCTGTACCTTCAAAGAGACAGGTTTTCGCTAACGCCTTTTCTCGTCTCAACCTCTATTTTAGTGGGCTCAATATTTTTAACTCACTCTTTAAGCGCCGCCGTTTTCGTGAGCATAACTGTTGCTACCGTGCTCTTTGTAATTGTTTCTCCTAAAACGTTCGGTGCATCAAGGAAACATGTTCTTTATTGGTTGCTGCCAATATTTCTTGGAGCTGTTCTTGTTTCGCCTTTTCTGGCAAGTGCTGTGCCTGCATATTTAGGCGCTAACTCTACATTTACGGGTGCCGCTGACATTCGGGCAGCATTGCTTTCAACGAGAGTGCTTCCTCTTGAAATAGTGTTACCACTTTTTGGCTGTCTAGTGCTGTTCTTTTTGTTATCGAAAAAATACAAAGGTCGCTTTTTTTCGCTTCCAGCGTTTCTCCTTGTCATGTGGCTTTTAGTTCCTTTATTGTTAACTCAGGGCTTCCTGTTTGGACTTTATGTGGATTATAATCGGTTTCTGTACTTCACAATTTTACCAGTGATGATACTTATCGGTACGGTGATTGATCACGGTTCAGAATTCTTTGCACGAGTAATAGATACTTACCATGTTTTAACAAGCCAAGTGCAGAAAACAAAGAAGACCGCAAACAAGTTAGTAGCGCGAATCTCACCTCACATAACTCGCAAGACCCTTTATTCTGTCTTTGTATTGGGCTTCTTGCTTTTCTCTTTCTTCGTTATACCAATCTTTATGACTCCTTGGCAAGGCGTCACAGTGCAAAGCTTCTACCAAGTTATGAACAATCCTGGCTATGACGCAATAGAGTGGGCTAAGCAAAACACGCCAGTTGGCTCAGTGTTTGTTTCTGATGCTCTTTACGGATGGTGGCTTGGCGGCTTTGCGCAGCGGCCAACGTTGAGCGCGGTTGACCCACAATATTTAACGGTTGCCCGTGAGTTGGCACCAGCAAAATATGCTTCATTTATACTTGATACCGACTACATGATTGATAATGGTTACATTCAGGTTAGGGAAGATGGCGGATACACTGGTAGACATAATCCTATGTTTCTCGCTGATCTTAACTGGACGTATTTTCCCTACTCGTTCTTTCAGTTTAATAATAGCGAGATTATGTTGCTTTCGCGGAATGGTGAATCTGTGCAATCTACCGACATAACTCAAATACCTGTAACTAACATGCAACTTGTCGGCGCGCAAACTGATAATCCATCTATTATTGTTAACAAAGGAAACAGCGACTTCAACTACTCAGAAATTTTAACCGCCTCAAAAGGGGTTACATTCGCAAATATGACTATAGTAATCCAGAGCAGCGCTCAAAATGTTTCCTTAGATTGGATTAATTTCATTTTAAACTCGCAGGGTAAATTTCAACAACCAAATGGAAATACTATTGCAATGTTGGATGTAGGTATGAAGGAGTGCGGTCAATTAATTTTTGCAGAAAATCAGCCACAAGTTCTCTCTCTTAATTCAGAGAATCCATGTATTACAGAATTATCTTATAATTTACAAGGCCAATCTACAGCAGAAATTCAAATTTTAGTTGGACTCTACCCAGTTTCAGATGATGAAATAGGAAACCAAGCAAAACTAAATGACGTACTGAACAATAATATTCTTCAAAATGGGCAAACACTAAAAGACGCTTTGCCAATAAGCACGTTCGATTACCAAGCAGCCATGCAACAATACTCAGTTAACTACATTGCCAACAGGGATTTTGAATTAAACCCCAAATTTGCTGACGACCCCACATTTAGCCTTGTATTTATTAATAATGAAGTTGCCATCTTTAAGGTGAAAGCCAACCTAGCTGGGAGTTAACTATCGCCTTGATGGGTAAATTGACAAAAGAGCGACAAATTGAAATCACCTTTATCACCGTTTTCTCAGTGTTAATTTTCGCCATCTTTTACACCCTCATATCAATGAACGGTGTAGTCTTAGGAAACGACCCTGCAGTACACTTGGAAAAAGCCCAAATCTTCCTGCAAACAGGAAAAATACCTTTAAGTAATTTAGGCTGGACTCCTCCGCTATTCGAGATTTTGCTTGCAATGATCATTTCTTTTAGTGGCGCAAGCAATATTGGGCAACTAATTTTTCTAGTAAAAGCTTTAGCTGTAATAGTTGATTGGCTACTGTTCCTTTCCGTTTATTTGATTGCCAGCAAATTCTTTAACAAAAAAGTCGGCGCTGTAGCAGCTGTTTTGTTGTTGATGTGTTTTCCTATGTACGAGGTTAACGCGTTTGGCGGCTATACCACTGTTCTAGCTTTAGCGTTTATGCTCTTGGTGTTTCTTTATACGCCTTTAGCAATAGAGCACTTTGGGTACCTTCTGGTAACTTTTTTTGCTGCTTTTGCTCTTGTTTTGTCCCATCAGCTTGCTGCATTCCTTGCCGTTTTTATAATGCCTCCGATCCTTCTTTTTATGCTAATAAAATCTAGAGGTGCCTACCTTAAAGTCGTAATAGCGTTAATACTAGGCGGCGGAATAGCGTTCTTCCTCTATTACTTTCAAGCTATGATTGGTTACCTTGGCCTTGTTATCGAGTACGTGTTTTTTGCCATAAAAGCTTACGCTTATCAGATTCCATCAACAAGTTTCAATGCTTTCATGATTAATTTCGGCTTTATATTCTTCTTTGCTTTAAGCGGAATTGTCATTGCTTACCACATGCTAAAAGTACAAAAGAAGCCGATTTTTTATGTCATATTGCTCCTGAGTTTCTTTGTTCCTCTCTTTTTTGCTGAGTCTTACATTTTTGGCTTGTATCTGCCCTTTCAATGGTTCATTTACTACTTGACGCCTCCAATGGCAATTTTGGCGGCTGTTTCTCTTGTCTTTATAGCAGATAAGTTCTCATCCCTCTATGTCAAAAACAAACAAATCTTTAGAAAAAAATGGTTAAAGATAGTTACTGTTTCTGTAGTTATATTGATGTCGTTAATGCTTGTTTTCCGTTCAGACGTAGTGTACGGAAAAATCATGGAAGCCAGCGTTTATTACTCGACAACCGACATAAAAGCGTATGATGCAGGAGTTTGGCTAAACCAAAACTATCCCAATGACGCAACAGTGGTCGTCACAGAAATCCCCGGCTTTTGGTTTTCAACTTTTTCTGGAAAAAACGTAATCGCTCAAACTGATCCTACGGTTCAAAGAAATGAAATTGCCGAGTCCGTTTTGAGTCTATCTTACGAAATTGAGCATCCGCAAACTTTGGTAAGAGCTTACGAAGCGAAGGGTGATATTACCGACGAAAATTACATCTCAATAGATAATGTTTGGTATAGAGTTTCATATTCTTCTAGCGCTGGAGATTTTCTATCATTTACCCAAAATGGCACCGACTACAAATTTGCTCTCTCCGATTTAAACAGGGCGATATCTTTTGATGACCAAAGTTATCCCAAAAAGATAGCGTTCACGTACTCCAATGACTATGTAGCATTAACGCAGACAACGCTTGTTCAAAATGACAGTTACCCAATCAACGTTTCTTGGGCTGTATCTCCCTTAAAGAGTGACATTTCCAATGTAACATTATACATAAGCACTTTCTTTGACCTTCAATTCAACTTTAGCAAAGCGCAGATACCTCAACTAATGGACTGGGTTAATCCATGGGATGTGCCTTCAAAAACTGCTCAGGGAACTGAATGGGCAGTTGCTAGTTTTTCAAGTTCAGACTTAAAAGATAATTACATAGGCCTCTATGACAGCCAAAAAGACGTGGCTTTCGCCTTCAAATTTAATGATTTGCCCGATTGGGGAAACATCGGTGCCTTGGCAAGTAGACAAATAGATGCTGTAAGATTCCAATACCAATACAACGAAATCAATGCAAACCAGACAGTTACACGGCAGTATCAGGTTCTTACCCTTTCAAAAAACAGTTTTCCAGCATTACAGCCAAACGATCTGGAAAGCCTCTTCAATTTCAAACCTGGCGAATTTACAGTATCCTGTAGAGACTATAAGGACTACATTGCTGAAAATAACATTGGATTCATCGTTTATGACAAAAACCAACTTGATGCTAACATGGTTCGTTGCAAGTTCTTAGAACTGATTTACTCAAACGATAGGTACGTCATCTTCAAAATCTTAAACAATTACAATCAAACGTAAATTTGAAAATAAAGAACTATGCATACGCCTAGAATCTGTGTTTTTAATTTTTCACAAAAGCACCTTAGATGTATGTATGCATGGACTAAGGGCTGACTCGAACAAGTCGCCTGTATAAGTATTCAGCACGGTTTCAACTAAAACAGATGGTTAAAGAATTCTCTAACCTTTGCTTCTTCAGCAAGTCCACAGTTTCTTTAGGAATGTTTTCATCAGCTATAAACTGAGTCAAGGAAGCGGGTAAACCTTCTCTTCGGTCAGTATCTCAGCCGCATATTTCAAAACAGCCATAACATCATCTTTCTTAAGATGCGGATAATTCTTCAATATCTCTTCAGTTGTCCAGCCGTTAGCTAGCAAATCAAGGACAAATTCAACCGCTATCCTAGTTCCTTTGATGATTGGTTTTCCAGATAGAACCTTTGGGTCAACGGTTATTCTTTCTTTCCACTCTTCAGCCATCAACAGCGCTCGCTACTTGTATGACTAAGATGAGATATAAACGTCTCGCAGATAGATTGAAAATGGAACTTGCTACATGATTAACTTAAGTTAAGGAATAAAAAGAAGAGAAAAATGGTGTCCTTATTGTTTTTTGAGGGCTTTGGGATCTTCACGAAGCACTTTAGGTATGTAGTTGCAGGCTGGGTCGCTTTCAAAGAGGTCGCCTGTGTAGTATTCGGCGCGTGTTCGGCATCCGCCGCAGATTTCTCTGTACTCGCAAACTCCACATTTGCCCTTAAGGTTGCTCTTGTCACGCAGCTTTAGGTGCAACTCGCTGTGCTGGAGATCATCCCAAACCTTGGTTAGCTTCTTGTCTTTGACGTTACCTAATCGGTAACCTTCATGGAAGCCGCAGCTGCGGTAGTCGCCGTTTTCAGTTATGCTGACATAGCTGCCGCCGATGGTGCATCTGCCCAAGTAGCCTTCGTGGTACCAGTCCCAGAAATCTACAGGGTTTTTCTGGCGAACGATTCGGGCGTAGAAAGGCGAGTAAACGTTGACTTTAACTTTGCCCATCAATTTGCGTTGGATGTCATAGATTTCGTTGAAGGCTTCCTCGTATTGCTCAGGTGTCGGCGCCAAGTCAGGCATGTTGCTTCCTGCTCTGCCCACGGGAACGAGGTTGTGGTAAACGATCATGCGAGCTTTGTATTCTTCTGCAAGTGCTGCAGGGTGCGCCATGTGCTTAATGTTGTACTTGGTCATGGTAGTGACTAAGCAGTCTAAGATGTTGTTTTCACTAAGTTTTTTCATGGCGAAAAGCGCTTTGTCATAGCTACCTTTACGCCGGATAATATCGTTTGATTCCCTGTTACCGTCAATACTCACAGCGGTGTGTACGTTATACTTCACAAGGTTATCAAGGCGTTTTTGATCAAACGCGAATCCGCTTGTGATGAGGCTTACTTCCATGCCGTACTCTTTTTCAGCATAAGCAATAACTTCAAAAATGTCCTCTCGAACCAAGGGTTCTCCGCCGCTAATGCCAAACCATGGGGAACCGAAATCATGAATTTCATCAACCATCTTTTTGGCACCTTTGGTGTCCAGTTCTTTGTCTTTGGCGTATTCTTTGGTATAACTGCAATACATGCAGCTACCAACACAGTTTCTTGTACATCGCCAAGTCACCATGTATACTGGTGCCTTATTTAGAGCCATTCAATATCACGATTGAAAATAGATTCGCCAATGCGATATAAAACTTACTCCTAGAAACCGACTTTCTGTTTCTTTACAAAAGGTAGCAGTAAGCAACCAAGCTGTAGCATTATCTTGGCTTTAACAAAAATTATTTCCAATCGGAATCTTTCCTGAATCTCCAAGCCAATCTCTATTCACTTTTGTTGCCCTGTTTCCGCTTGTTTTGAAGTAACCCTTCAACGGTGAAAACGCCCAGTGCAAATCCAGTTATAAGCATTAATAACAGGAAAAAAATCTTGAATTCATAAGTCTCATGTGGAAAATGTACGATTAAAACGTAGAGTTCAACGATTAAAATAGCTAAGAAAAGAAAGGAGTAACGCCACATTTTCGGTATCAAACGTCGACCAACCCAGACGTATCCTCTCAAGTGCGCTTTGCTCTTTGCTATGTACTCACCATACTCGTTTTTTTGCAGATAGCCAAGGTCTTCTAGTTTCTGTAAGTGCCTATAAGCCACGCTGGGACTGCTTAGGTTCACAGCTTTCATGACATCTCTTGGGCCGACTGGTTTGCCTTTTCTTACAACGTGCAAGTACACGTCTAATGTGATTCCTTCTAGTTCCTCGTTACTGGCCCTTGTCATGTTTAAGCCTCACTTGTAAAATGATAGTTTGGCAATTTACGCGTATTAGCTTTGCTCAAAAGGATTCCTGTTTTTCACGCTTCTTGAAAAATGGATGTTAAGCCCTTATATACGGATGCTATAAATTTAAGACTGACTGAAAAACCATTTACCATCATCATAAAAGAGAAAACCAATCAAAAGGCAATTTTGCTTTTCAGAAAGAAAACCCGTTGGCTTTTACTTTCCATATTTTTATTTCTTAAATATAGAACATGCATTAGGTTTTGGGAAAGTCTTATAAAACCAACCAGCCCTAAATTGAAAGTAGAAATCAAGGAGATTATGAAATAATGTCTAAACCAAAAGATTATTCATGGATGACTAAAGACAAACTAATGATTTACACCTTCGTCTCACTCGTCATACTTACCGTCATCACAACAGCTCTCTGGTCCACTGAGACAACCCCCTCAGGCTGGAACCTCGGGCTTACATTGGGCATCAACGCCATAATTGCTGTCGGTATCGCCGTAGGACTTGACGCTCTACTGTACAAAATCACAGCTGACAGCCCACTTAATCTCATGTCCGCCGCAGTTTTTGGCTTAATCGTCACTAACTCCTACTCCCTCGGCGTCCCTTTCATGCGCACAGTCGAACTGTTTCCTCTGGAGGCACCTCAATGCTTTATCTATGTTGCCTTAATGTCTCTGATAGGTTTGGTCATTTTCAAAAAGATCGTCGGTATCTCAGGCAGAAAATACGTGAATCCTGCGGCAGCTGCAAAACTCGTCGTCATGATACCCTTCATCAACACGTTGCTAATAGCAATAGATCATCTAAAAAGCTCTGCGCTTGGCGTGCCTTCATTGTCAGGTCCAATTGGGTTAGACAGCCCCATAAACGGCAATGGCCTAGCAGGATTCGGCAACTATGTAATCAGCTGCTTCTCTAACTCCAGCCTCAAGCTTCCAGCAATAACAACCAACAACTTGCTTCAAGAAATGTTTCTAGATAAGTTCCACGGCTGGCCTGGAGGAGCCTCAACCATTGCAGTCATCGTCGTTGGCATAGGCTTCTTTATCGTAGCACGAAGATACGTGAAATGGAGAATAACTGGAAGTTACCTCGTGGTCGTCGCCATAATGTCATTGCTCTTGTCTTTTGCTTACGGTGATGCAGGTGTCACTGTGAGACTCTTGTTCGAGCTGTTCATTGGAAGTTCAATATTCTTGGCGTTCTTCATGGCAACAGACCCCGCAACTACACCATTAACCTACACAGGACAGATAATTTTCGGAGTTGGCTTGGCAATATTGACAGTGCTCATGCAGACCTACACGCAGTTCTTCGGCGCCTCATTTGTAGCGCTAGTCATCATGAACTTAACAGTGCCAGCGCTTGATAAAATCGGCAAACTCAAACCCACAACCGAAACCAAAGAACCCAAACTGCCCAAAGCCAAATCATTCGCTCCTGAAGAAGTCAAAGAATACCAATGCATAAGATGCGGTGTTTGCATGCGCGTTTGCTGCCATAAACTCAGTCCGATACTGATTAAGAAAGCGTTTGACAAAATGGATTTCGATACCCTGAGTAAGCTCAATGCGGATTATTGCACTGGCTGTGGACACTGCAGTTACGTCTGCCCATCAAGAATTGACCTGAAACTTGCCGTACTCAAATCCAAAGCAATGCTTCGGCAGCAATAAAACAAATTTCATTTCCTAATCTTTTCTTTTATTTTATTAAAACCCGGAAAAGTCCCTAATCAACGCTTCTGAGTCTTTTGTTCTTGTGCTTATTCAGCGGCTGAATTTTTTTCTTATGAAATAAAGGAGCAATCAAGCTTGCAAGCATTAAGCTTATTAACACGCCGTAACGTAAATAGGTCAAGGGGTAAAAATTGGAAACACCAAAATTTAAATTAGTTGACATATTCTACGGTATAATCATACCACTCATTCTAGTGTTACTAATCTACGTTCTCGGAGTCTATGTAAACCCAAGCGGACTTAACCATGTACTCGGTGTGTCTGGTACAGGCGGTACTATTGCAATCATTTTTACTCAGGGCTTTGCCTCAATGATCGTACTCGGTGTCCCACTGGTGCTAGGCTTACTATGGAATAAGTGGGCTGGCGGCGCAGCAGGCTTTATCACGGGTGGCATGTATTATGTGGCCAGTGCAGGGCTCTACACAGGATACTATGCAAGTTATAGTCCGTCGTACAACTATTATGGGGACATAAGTCTGCTCTTCTACCTGGTTAACGCTGTTATCATCGGTTACATGGCAGGAGCATTAAACAACGGATCAACGAAATTCAAGCGAATGCTATGTGCAGGCTTAACTGCCTCAGTAATAGTTGCGGTAATCCAAACTTATTTGAATTACACTGTTTCGCTAAAACCATCACGTGATATGGCAGTGGCCAATTGGGCAACAGATCCCGCGTTTGCCATCTTGATAAACTTCGTGCCAAACATTGCTTTAGGCGTAATAGTGCCTATCATAGGCAAAGTAATGACTTGGTATGGCCTTCAGCCGACGAGACACTAAAAAATCCCTCTCTTCTTTCTTTTTTACTTCTTGAAAGCGTTAAATTAGGGATTACATTAATCGTTATATCTCTATAGTATGATACTTTTGAAGAAATTTTAGGATTGGTTAGGTGCGAATTCCCAAGCTATATTGCCTTTCCAAATCTCGCCTAGTTTGGTTATTCTGATTTCTTTGTCATCGATTTCAATAAGTCCCTTTTCTTTTAGCTTTTGAAGTTGCTTTGGAAAGACCTTCTCTGGTGTGGTGCCGAATTTTTCGATAAATTCTTTTTTGTAAACTGGTAACCGCAGGTATAATCGGGTCATTGTCCTCCTCATCATATCTTCAGTCGTAGACTCTGAAAGCTTACTAATGGGTAGTTTTCCAGTTTTTACAGTCGCCATGTAATCGTTTATGTTTTCAAGGTTAGAATACGAAAACCGTTGGAGGTACCCCATGAAGCATCCAGCGCCTGTTGTCAGTATACCTCCCCATGGCCAGCCGTTGAGGCAGTTTTCTCGCATGTGCCATTCCACTCGGCTGAAGCGGTCATGTCCTACTGCCTTGTAGCCTGCATCAGTCAGCATTTTGTATGCAGTAAGGTACATTTGCTTCTCACATTCTGCATCTCCAGGCGGCGGAGAAACTCCTGTCTTAATCATTTTCTCAAGTGGAGTGCCTGGATCTACATGCAACGAGTAAGTGTCAATCTCTACGTCTAGCTCAATCGCCTTCTTTAGCGTACTGATCCAGCTTTCCATTGTCTGCCCTGGAAGATTGTACATGATGTCTACGCATACGCACAAATTCAGTTTTCGTGCATATCGAATAGCTTTTTCAACGTCCGCCGCGCTGTCGGGCAAGCAAAGCATTTTCCGTAGCTTGTCATCAAAGGTTTGCGCACCCATGTCCATTTGGTACACGCCGTACTCGGCCAGTTTGTCAATTTTCTTGAGCGCCAGCGTCTTTGAGGAACCCGTTACCTTGATAAAATATTCCTTGTTGATGTTGAACCTTGCCTTGCAGAAGTCTATTAGGTCGATCATCTGCTCAGCAGCCAAGACACTGGGTGTTCCACCCCCTAAAACTATTTCGTCAAACACGCTTGTCTTCACATATTTAGTTTTAGCGTACATTTCGAGCTCTTTCTTGAGCAGTTCAAGATACAGCTCTATCTTCACCTTGCTTGTGGCGGTGGTTGGAAAATAACAAAAAGCACATCTTGAATCGCAAACAGAAATCCACGGTTGCAGTTCCATCAATCTGCCTGACGTATTCTCCGTAGTCAGGAACTTCATGAAGGCTTCATACGTTTCAGATTTGATGGCTGGGTAATCCCTGTACGTGTACGGCGGCCAATTTTCCCGTGAATCGTAAACTTCTGACTTGCCTTCGCCAAGATTAGAGCTCTTTTTCATTGAATTTCTCCTCAGTTTACGTTTAAAAACCGCTCGATAACATAATAAAGTTTCCGTTAAAAAGCCAAATTAGCTAAAAAAATGTAGTTGACATAATTGCAATAGCTATAGTCGGCGTTGTTGTTGTGCTGATGGTTAGAAAACGGTCATAGGCTCGCCAACAAAATCTTAATTTTTCTCCCTTTTTTTATCTTTTTTAAACCGATGATATACGGAAGCATATTGTGTTTTTAACTAAAATTTTTCATAAAAATATTTGTAAGGTAATTTTTTAAACTTATTTGATTCTTTTGGTTTCAAAATTAGCGTTTTTTTGAGGACCTTTGCATAACTTTATAAATTAAATTCAAGATATATATGAAACATAAATTTAAGGAGAAAGAAAAATACATGAAATTTGCTAAAAACAAAACTGCGGCTATTGCGATTGCTATATTCTTAATGCTTTCAATGACGGCATCAATGATGCTAGTACCAAATGCTAATGCACATAAACCGGCATGGAAAATTCCAACGTTTGCTTACATTAATGCGGCACCTAACCCTGTGGGTGTCGGTCAAAAAGTGAGCGTTATTATGTGGCTTGACAAGACTTTTGACCCTTCCATCGCGCTGTCAAATGATTACAGATTCCATAACTACAACCTGACCATTACTAAGCCTGACGGTACAACAGAAGAGCACGATTTTGCTGTTGTCCAAGACACGACATCATCACAGTTCTATGCTTACACTCCTGCCACAGTTGGTAACTATACTTTCACGTTTACTTTCCCAGGACAAGACTTCAATACATACAGCCATCCCACAACTTCAGATTTGGTTAACGATACTTATCTGCCCAGCTCCGCATCAACAACGCTTACTGTGCAGCAAGAACAATTACCTTCAGCCATAACTAGCTATCCGCTTCCAAGCGCTTACTGGACTCGACCAATTTACGGTGAAAACACTGACTGGTGGACCATCTCGTCAAACTGGCTAGGAACCGGCGCAGCAGGCTACGGAGTTTGGACCAACGCATGGGCTATGAGAAATCCAGGTGACGCAGTCGGGCCTCTTACTGGCCACGTTATGTGGACTAAGCCGCTTCAATCTGGAGGAGTTGCTGGAGGAAACAACTTTGCTATTCAAGGAGACACAAACTTTGAAGGATCAGCATATAACCAAAGATATACAAACCCAATAATAGCCAATGGCAAACTCTACTACACTGAGCCAAGATCATTTACTGGGGTTGAAGGTATTTTCTCGACAGCAAAAACTTACGGTCCAACTGACTGTGTTGATCTTCAAACTGGACAAATGCTTTGGTCGCGTAATGATGTACCTGCGTTGTCTTTTGCTTTGATCTGGGACGTTCAGGACCCCAACCAACACGGAGTTTTCCCGGCAATCTTATGCACCGCTAACTTTGCACAATGCTTTGACGCAGACTCAGGCGATCCGCTCTTTAATGCCACTAATGTGCCTTCAGGAGGAGGATTATTTGGTGGTGGCTCACCCGCAGGAGCAGCAGTCTCTGGACCAGTTATGGGTCCATTGGGTGAACAAATACGCTATGTCTTGGCAAACGCTGGCAACGCAACCAATCCAAACTGGCGTTTACTTCAATGGAACTCAACTAACCTCTGGTCAGGATCTGGATTCGCAAGTAACTCCGGTGGCACAGGATTAAGTCCAGCAATCAGCGGCACAGTCGATGCAGGCGTCCCATCCCTTTATGACTACAACGTTTCAGCATCTTGGGCTAACACTATACCTATGATACCTTCACCGTATGCAATGTTTGGTGTTCCCCCAAGTGCAGGTTTCTCAGTGGTCGTAGCTAACTATGGTGACATATTGCTCTGCGAAAATGGAACAATGCCAGGATTAGCGACAAGCCAATTCGGTACAACCAGCTCTGCACCATACACTTACTTTGCTGTCAACCTTAACGCCTCTAGAGGCGCAGTAGGTTCAGTAAGGTGGTGGAACACGGTTCCAGCAACGTCACAAAACATCACTGTCGTTGACGGACCAGTAGACTTCCAGTCACGCGTATTCACTGAAGCATACAAGGAAACAATGCAGTGGGTCGGCTATAACCTGGACACTGGAGCAAAAATCTGGGGTCCAACACCATCTCAAACTGCCTTTGACTACTACGGAAACCCAGCGTTACCATACATAAATGGTATTACTGGTTATGGTAAACTTTACAGCATGCAATTCGGCGGAATACTTTACACATATGACTTGAAAACTGGAAATCTATTATGGACTTACGGCAACGGAGGAGCAGGCAACAGCACTAACGCAGGCTTTTCCAACGCTTACGGTGTCTATCCAACATTCATAAACGCAATTGGCAACGGAGTACTATACACTGTCACCTCTGAACATACTGTTACAACACCCATCTACAAAGGCGCTCTAAGCCGAGCAATTAATGCAACTGACGGAACAGAAATCTGGACACTTAGCTCTTATGTTGGCGAATTTTTCGCTATGAGTTACGCTATCGCAGACGGCTATGCAACATGGTTCAACGGTTATGACAATCAAATCTACAGTGTAGGCAGAGGACCCAGCGCTACTACAGTTACTGCTTCACCGAAGGTTTCAACGCTCGGAGATAACGTGCTTATAGAAGGTACAGTGATGGATACTTCCGCTGGCACAACGCAAACCCAGCAAGCAGCTGACTTCCCGAATGGTGTTCCATGCGCTTCTGACGCAAGCATGAAGGATTGGATGGGTTACGTTTACCAGCAGAAGCCGCTTCCAACCACCTTTACTGGTGTTCCAGTGACGGTTGATGTTTTGGACTCTAACGGCAACTACAGAAACATAGGCACTGCAACAACTGATGCAACCGGCTCATACAGCCTCACATGGACACCTGACATCTCAGGCAATTACACAGTTATTGCAACTTTCGCTGGCACGAACGGTTACTGGGGATCATACACTGAAACCGCTTTTAACATAATGCAAGCGCCAGCAGCAACTGCTACACCTACGCCTACACCCGCTTCAATGGCTGACCAATACTTCCTGCCGCTATCTGCCGGCATGATCATCGCAATAGTCGTAATTGGTGCTCTATTAGCTGTGTTGATACTTAGGAAGCGCCCATAAATATGTTGACAAACCGTCAACAACCAACTTCCCTTTTTTTGATTAAGATAACACCGAGGAAGAGACTGAAAAGGCTCTGTACTATTAATCTAAAGATAGTCATAGAAATAGCAATTTGCATTATATTCTCCTATAAATGCATTTCCAGAGCCTCAGCAAACTCTTCCTAGGTAGTTGTCGACCCAAAACCAAGCAATAGACTCTAAAATTTCTACTTAATTAGACGCTGGCTTTGGCCCGCCAGAGATTGTAGTTTATAGCTGTTCTTGCCATTATCTTGCTGTACAAGTTGCCTTTCAAGTATCCTTTTACAGCTTGACGCAGAATGTACCGTGGACTATAGAATTTATTGTAAAAGTTCTTCCTCATTTGAGCTATTTCTTTCGCAGGCAAAAGCGGATCCTCAAAGATGGGGTTCATTGTGTTGTATAGCTTCCAGTCCTCTGACATTTTCCACCCATTACTCTCCACTAAAGCACGGAGTTCAGTTCCTGGATAAGGCGTAGCGTGGCATAACCACACATCGTCAGGTTCTACCCTGCAGACAAAATCAAGAGTTTCCTGCAATGTCTCCTTTGTCTCGCCAGGATACCCTAAAATAACAGACACGGTGACAAACATGCCCGCTTCTTTAGCCCATTTAACTGCGTTTTCACACTGCTTAGTAGTAATTCTTTTTTTCATCGAGTCGCGCATTCTCTGACACCCTGACTCAACGCCAAACATTGTTTCATTACAGTGCGCCTTACTCATCTTGGCTAAAACCTCTTTTGTAACAACATCTGCTCTGGTTCCGCAACCCCAAGGCAAATTTATTTTCCGCTCTATGATTCCGTCGCAGATTTCCACTGCCCTTTTCCTATCAAAAGTTAACGTGTCATCTTGAAACGCTATCCCTTCTGCGCCATACTCATCTCTGAGCCATTCCAACTCATCAAGCACGTTCTTTGGGCTTCTTGCTCTAAACCTTGCACCAAACATTTCAGATGCAACGCAGTAAGAGCATTGGAAGGGGCATCCTCTGCTGGTCATTATTGGAAGAAGTTTCCTTCCTGCTATCCAGTATTTTTTAACTGGAATATACTTGTATGCTGGACGGGGCAGTGCATCAAGGTTTTGAATGAAAGGCCTGTTAGACGTCTGGATGATCTGGTTATCCTTTCGGAAGGTTATGCCTTTAATCTCACCAATTTTTGGCATTTCAGGCGATTGCTTGGCGAGTTCTAAAATTGTTTCTTCTCCTTCGCCCCTCACAATAATGTCGACGGCTTTTTCATCAGTGAGGATTTGTTTATCTGCAAAGGTCGCGTGCGGTCCTCCCATTAAAACTTTAGCGTCAGGACAAACTTCTTTTGCAACACGCGCAGACTTAAGTGCTGACTCTATCGTCGGAGTCATAGAGCCAATTCCGACCATTGTGGGCTGGAAAGAATCTAACTCAGCCTTAAGCTTTTCATGGTCTATTTCGCATACTGGGCAATCGAAAATTTTTACTTCAAAATCGTTTTGTTCAAGTACAGCCGCCATGTACGCTAAGCCAAGGGGTGGGAAAAGCGGGTGATGGGCGACTCCTTCGAGGAGCGGCGTATTAACCAGTGCTATCTTTGTTTTATTTGTCTTCATCAGCATACACATTGGCTGCAATTATTAGAATGATTAATCATTCCGTTTCGATCGATATAGGTTTTAGGCAATGTTGTTTGGGGATTTTAAGCTTTTTGCTAATTAAGAAATTTAAAGCAGAATCGACGGAACTGGAGTTTAATTGCAAGCAGCTATGGTTTATGCTTCTTTTTATAAAGTACGATTGCCAGCAGCACTGATGCCACAATAATCGCCGCCAAAATTAACAAAATAAGACCTATGAATGACACAGAATAGGTTTGTTCGCTTGATGAAGAACCAAACGCGTAGAGCATATGGTTGTATGAGCCTACGTAAACTGTGCTGTTGGCTATGGCGGGTGAAGAAACAACCATTTCTCCAGTTGCATAACTCCAGATGTAAGCGCCAGTCATGGCGTTCAGAGCATAAACTTTGCCATCATACGAGCCTACATAAACTACTCCATTTGCTATTGCAGGCGAAGAAGCTACTTCTCCCCCAGTTGTGTACTTCCATACGGGCTTGCCGTTGGATGCGTTAAGAGCATAAACCTTGTTATCCCCTGAACCTACATAGACTATGCCGTTAGCTATGGCAGGTGACGAAGCTACTTCACCACCTGTGGCATAATCCCAAACGAGACGCCCTGTTGCAGCGTTTAAAGCGTAAATCTTATGGTCATATGAACCTACATAGACTATGCCATTTGCAACCGCCGGGGAAGAAACTACTAAACCGTTTGTAGTGTAGTTCCAGATGAGAGCTCCGTTAGAAGCATTTAGCGAATAAACCTTATGATCATCTGAGCCAATGTATACTCTGCCATCGGAAACAGCAGGAGAGGACACCACTATTACATCGCCCGTAGTGTACTTCCAAACAAAGCCGCCGTCTGTTGCGTTTAAAGCGTAAACATTGTGGTCCTCTGAGCCTATGTAAACCATGCCATTATCCACTGCAGGAGAAGAAACCACCGGACCACCTGTTTTGTAACTCCAAATGTATGCGCCTGTCGTGGCGTTTAGTGCGTAAACGTTATCGTCATATGAGCCTACGTAAACTACGCCGCCAGCAACCGCGGGTGAAGAGAACATAATCATGTCTCCCGTTGTATAGCTCCATACAGCGCTGTTATGCAGTTCCCAATTGAAACCCACCATTCCCGTAGAAGCATTCAAAGCGTATATTTTGCCATCATGAGAACCTACATATACTAAACCAGCCGCTACAGTCGGAGACGAATCGATCTCGCCGCCAGTCGCATAACTCCAATCATAGCTGCCGTCTGTAGCGTTTAAGGCATAAATCTTGCCATCCCACGAACCCACGTAAACCACGCCTTTAGCAACAGCAGGACGAGAAATCACTGTATCGCCTGTTGTATAGTTCCACACGAGTTCGCCGTTGGAAGCATTCAATGCATAAACTTTGTTATCCTCCGACCCTACGTAAATCATGCCGCTGGTAACGGTTGGAGAAGATGCTACCGCAGCGTCCGTTGTGTAGTTCCAAACATTTTTGCCATCAGACGCATTTAAAGCGTAAACTTTGTCGTCTAATGATCCTATGTAGACTAAGCCCTCAGAAACATCTGGAGAAGAGTACACGGCACCGCCACTAGTGAAGTTCCATAAATATTCGCCACTAGAAGCCTCTAAGGCGTAGATCTTATCGTCTAATGAACCCACATAAACTACGCCATTAACAACCGCAGGCGAAGAAACTATTTTATCACCTGTTACATAACTCCAAACAAGTTCGCCGTCTGTAGCATTCAACGCGTAAATCTTGTGGTCTAATGAGCCTATGTAAACTATGCTCTCACTCACAGTGGCAGAAGATAACATGATTTTGTCCCCTGTCGCATAGCTCCAAATGTATTCGCCTGTTGTAGCATTCAAAGCGTAAACCTTCTTATCTTCTGAACCAAAGTAAACCCTTCCATTGGCAACCGCTGGATCTGAATCCACATAGTACCCTGTAGTGTAATTCCATAATTGTTTGCCGTTAGTAGCGTTAAAGGCATAGAGATTGTTGTCTTCTGAACCCACGTAAACCACGCCGTCAACTACAGCGGGACGAGAAATCACTATGCCGCCAGTAGTGGCATTCCATATTAGCGCACCATTAGAAGCGTTAAAAGCGTAAATCTTATGGTCGTAAGAGCCGGCATACACTACATCATCAATCACGAAGGGCGAGCCCACTTGGCCTCCAGTATTAAATTTCCATAGAGTTTCGTTTGTTTTTGGCGCTGTAGAATTTGAATAGCTAGTATGCGCTAGGTCATGGTGGAACATAGGCCATGAGTCTACGCTCCCCTGGTCTCCCGCGGAAGCAACGCTTCTTGAAACGCCTGAAGCCAAAAAAAGCGCTATCAAGATAAGGCAAATAATAGCTATTCCTTTCATCTTCTCTCTTACTATTATTTTCGATCCTTATTCGCTTATTAAGATATTTTCTTTTTTAACTAAAATAAAAAGAGAATGCGAAAGCGCGTTATTTTTTGCGAATACTTTCAGGCACATACGCGCAAGCTGGATCAGCTTCATAGATGTCTCCTGTGTAAGCATACGCTCTGTTTCTGCAGCCTCCGCATAGTTCTCGGTATTCGCAGACTCCGCATTTACCCTTCAGAACGTTTCTGTCTTGGAAGCTCTTGTAATATTTTGATTGTTGGATTTCTTTCCATGCTGTGTTGAGGCTTTTTTCTCTTATGTTTCCCAGCATCATTGGTTCTGAAGGCTGAAGGTCAGTGTAAAAGCATGGTATTAAATCGCCATTTTCGGTCACGCTTAAGTATCCGCCGAAAGCAAAATAGGTGCATTTTCCATGAAACTTATGTTCATACCACTCGTCAAAGTTCGGTGGGTTTCTTTGTTTTACAACACGGGCGTAATGTGGACAATGTACATGGATTTCAAATTTGCCCTCGTACTTTTGGGTTAAGTCCCATATGTGGTTGAGAGTCCACTCATACTGCTCAGGCGTCGGAGTTAACTCCATTGTTTCTTTTGCTCTTCCGCTAGGAACAAGATGATTAAACCAGACAAAGCTAGCATGGTATTGGTCAGCTAATTCTGCGATGTGGTCTAAATGCTTAAAATTTATAGTTGTGATTGCTGCTGCTAAGCCGTTTAGGATTTTACCTTTTGATAATTTCTCGATGGCTGCCAGCGCCTTTTTGTATGATCCTTTTCCTCTTAATTGATCGTTGATTTCTTCTGGTCCGTCTATGCTTACGGATGTCCAAACTTGATTTTTAACCAAGTTATCGTAAATTTTCCCATCCACGAAGCATCCATTAGTTAATAAGCACACGTTAAGGCCAAGGTTTTTTGCGTATGTGACAATTTCAAAAATATCTTCACGCATTAGGGGTTCGCCGCCTTTTATGCCGAACCATCTAACTCCGAATTTGTGAACTTCATCGACTAAATGTAGAGCCTCTTTTGTGCTCATTTCTCTTGGGGCGTGCTTACCTGTAGCATCAACATTGCAGTATCTGCAACGGGCATTGCAGGCGCCTGTTGCCCTCCAAGAAGTCATAAGTAAAGGACCTTTATTCGCCAAAGTAAAATCCACCCTCAAATTCTCTTCGCTGATTCATCATTTACTTTAAGGTTTCTTTTCAACTTAAAAAAGATTGTGCGCTACTCTCTTGTTTTTATTTTTAAGGCGTCTTAGCACATTTTTATTGCTTAAATGTAACTGAAACACGAGGTTCCTAAGTTTCCGTAAGGTTTATAGTGAAATAAATCATCTACGTTATTGGGTGTAAGGACTTAACCTCTTTCAAAATTTACATTTCATAAATATTAGGGGGTAAATGACATTCCCAAAAAAATCCAAGCCACAGTTATTTTGGCTCTATTGCTTATTTCAACAATTTTTGCTTCAATATCAGCCTATCACGGAAATGCAAGTGCGCAAGTGACCACTAATACAACTTCCACTAATGACAATTTGAATCAGTACGAGTGGTCACAGTTTCAAGGCGATTCCTCTTTTACGCGATTCTCAGCGGGACCAGCCCCTGACACATCAGCCACACTATGGAAAGCGAACATAACGGGAATACAACCCTATCTTGCAGCTTTTGACGGAATGATTTTCGTCGGTACCAACACTTCAATCGTTGCACTTGACAAGGAAACAGGAAACGTCGTCTGGGAAACAGCCATTCCAATGAACAGAACTTGGCCAATAGCGTACAAAATCGACGATTCACACATGGTTGTGGAAAGCAGTTGTCTCGACCCAAAAACGGGGAACATATTATGGACTAGCGCCTCTTTCTGCGCGGACACTGGCATTTTCAGCGCCAACGTCTACAGTCCAGAAGAGAAAATGTTTTACACCAAGGTAGATTCCTACATTGAAGCTTGGGACTTTTCTGATCCCTCGGCACCGCCAACTATGGTCTGGAAAACCTATGTTCCAGGCGGCGGCAGAACTGGCATCGGAACAACATACGGCGACGGCATGGTGTTTCCTGGCTCTTTCGAGAATCACCAAATGACGCTCGATGCCAAGACAGGCGCAGTTGTGTGGGATACCCTTACAAAGGGACCCATGATCTTTGATGGTGCCTATTCTGATGGCAGATTCTTTAGAGGAGGAACTGATGACAACACATTGTACTGTTTTAATGCCACAAACGGTCAAATCCTGTGGTCATATACGCCAGACACAGACGGATACTTCACCACAGGCCCAGCGGTAGGTTATGGAATGGTTTATGAAATGAACAAAGATGGGTACCTTTACGCCATCAACATAGACACTGGCGCTCTAGTATGGAGATACAAAGGGCCAGACGAAACACTTCTCTGGCCTGGAATGCCCGCGGTTGCGGATGGCAAGGTCTATGTAACAACAGGCGAAGCCGCAGAATATGGCGGTCAAGTTGGCGTCTCCGAGTTTGCATGCTTGAACGCCTACACTGGCGAGCCCATTTGGAAGCTTCCTATAGAAGCATTAGCTCCAAGAGAATCTGTTGCTATTGCGTATGGCAACTTATACATCATTCCAGGCACCGTTACAACCTCGGTTGACTCAATTTCAGGAAATGAATATTCCAGGATTAATCAAGTGTGGGCAATAGGGTCTAGCTCGATTCCAGTTAGTTCTTGGCCTATGTGGCGGGCAGATCCAACGCACTCCTCTACCGCGCTAGTAGGTCCCTCAAACCTCAGTTTAACTTGGAATTTCACAACTAATGGGTCAGTTATTTCTTCGCCAAGCGTTGCAAATGGCATAGTCTATGTTGGTTCACAGGACAAAAACATCTATGCCATTGGAGCATACAGCGGCAATCTCATCTGGAAATTTACTACTCAGGATGCTATTGAATCTTCACCTGCCATAGCGAATGGTAAAGTTTACACTGGAGGCGACGACGGCTACGTTTATTGTCTGGATGCTTACACGGGAGCCTTCATCTGGAAAACATTTGTCAACGGCGATTTGCCTTACACGTATGGGTCGTTTGTGCTTAAATCTTCGCCAGTGGTGTCTGGAGGCAAAGTCTACATTGGGTCATTGGACGGCTACTTGTACGCTCTTGACGCAAACAATGGCGGCATCGTCTGGAGAGTCAAGACCGACGGGCAGATCGAATCTTCTCCAGCCGTTGCTGATGGCGCTGTCTACTTCACTGCAGAAGAACCAACAGCAGGCGCTCTCTACAAACTGGACGCTAACAGTGGGGCTTTGATTTGGAAACAACAACTTCCCTACGAATATCAATTCACAGGAGGTACAGAGATGCTGGGTTCTCCGTCGGTCGCAGATGGCATGGTCTTTGCATCCTCCGACCTGAGATCTTATTATGGAATTGACGCGGCTACAGGTGACTTTGTATGGAATTTCACTGATCCCGACGCCATGGAGTTCATAGCCTCTTCTCCAATCTATGTTAACGGTGACCTTTTCATCATCGACAAATTCAACATAGCATGTCTTAACGCAACAAACGGTCACACCATTTGGAGCTTCTACACCGGGGACGAGCTGTATATTTCACCCTCTTACGCCGACGGCAAAATCTACATTGTCACTAGCGAACGCCACATATACATCCTTGATGCGACGAATAACGGCACAAAAATCGCAACCGCAACCACACCTTCCAGCAGCTGGTCATCCCCAACCATAGCCAACGGAAGATTATACGTGGGAAATAACGACTGGAACGTTTACTGTTTCTCCAATTATGTTACTAACCAAACATCTTCCACTCCATCAAATAATGTCACATCAGGAACAATCTCGGTGGCAGTGATCGCTGCTATAGTTGCAGTTGTGATCGTTGCAACTGCCGCACTTGGCTATGCTGTCAGGAAACGAGCCAAAAAATAGATGCGTGCTTTTGCAAGCAATCTGTCAGCTTTTCTTTTAAGCTATGATTTTGCGCAATAGAAGAATGATTGTGGGTGTTTGAGCGGAGCCTGTAGCTTCCAGTCGTTTGACTTCGTTGAGTGTGAATCTTGTGTTAAGCATCTCTTTCAATCGGTCGACAGTAAAAAAATTCCTGTGGGAATCATAATTGAGTCCTTTTTCACCTTCGGGAGTTTCTATTATCATGTAGCCACTAGGTTTCAGAACTCTATGCGCTTCGTTTAGAAAGCTTTTTGGCTCCCATAAATGTTCAACAACTTCCGATGCTATGACCAAGTCGAAGCTTTCTGAGGCAAAGGCTAATTCTTCTGCATCTCCTGCCATAACTGTGGAAACTTTGCATTTTTTAGCTAATGTGGCAACTGTTGGGAGTTCTAATGCTGCAACATAGTTTCCCATTTTCATTATTGGTTCGCTTATTACTCCGTCTCCGCAGCCAACATCTAAAATTTTCAGGTCCTTGCCTATGGTGTTGACCATGTCGATGAAGATTTGTATTCTTGTGGCGTTTAGGGTGTTCACGCTTAAGGTTTCAGCATGTGCCTGCATCATCATTATGTGCATTTTTGCATCGTACTTTTGCCACTCAACCCATTTCTTCTTGCTGTTTTTCCGTTGACCAAAATAGATTTCTCTGGTGACTACCCATTTTAACTGGTGAGGGTGCGTCAGCAAATATTTTATGCCTTGAATTTGCCTTGAAAAAGCTTTTAACATGTTTTAACCGTCACCCATGAGGCTTAACCTTGCTGGTCTTTGCTTGGAGTGCTGTGTCCTCCTGGGCTCTTTTTTGGTTGTCTTATTTTGCCTATTTGTTTGAAGGCCCATCTGGAAAATTTGTACTTCGATACTAGGTGGTTTAGTGCCATGCGTGCCATGATTTGGCTGTAAAAGTCTCCCCTTCGTTTCTTGCTTAGGTAATACATTGGGGAAAAATAGCTGTCGTAGAACTCTTTTTTGGTCTCTTCTAACTTTTCAAGCGGCAACAGCTGGTTTTTGAAGACTTGTGTTTGCTCATGGTATTGGTTCCAGTCCTTAGACAATTCTAGACCTAATTTTTTGGCGTAGTCATAGAGTTCTGTGCCTGGGTAAGGAACTGCCTCGCACATGTAAACGTAATCAGGCTTAGTTTTATAGATGAAGTCTATTGTTTGTTTCAGCATCTCCGGCGTTTCGCCTGGATAACCGATGACTAGAGAGATGGCTACGGATATGCCGGCTTCCTTCGCCCATTTTATGGCTCTTGCATTTTGCTCAACGGTTGTGCCTTTCCGCATGGTGTTTAGCATTTGTTGACTGCCTGATTCTACGCCAAAGTGGATGAGCTGGCAGCCTGAACTTCTTAGTTTAGTTAAAAGTTCTTTGGACACTTTATCTACTCTTGTTCGGCAGTCCCATGGCAGCCCCAGTTTCCTTGCCTTCATTTCGTCGCAGATCGCGACTGCCCGGTTTATATCAAAAGTGAACGTGTCATCATAGAAGGCGAAGGCTCCTGCTCCGAAAGTGTCTCTTAGCCATTCAAGCTCATCGACAACTTTGCTTGGGCTTCTCGCCCTGAAGCCTCTTCCGCACATTTTATATGCCGCGCAGAAGGCGCATTGGAAGGGGCATCCCCTGCTGGTTATGATAGGCAGGTAGGTTTTTCCGAGAATTTTGTACTTGGTTACTTCAAAGTGTTTATGCGCTGGATAAGGAAGCGCATCAATATCTTGCATAAAAGGCCTATCAGGCGTGCGGAAAACCTGCCCGTTCTTTCGGAAAGTTATGCCTGCAACTTCGCTGAGGTTTTTTAGGTTGCCGTTGGATACTAAGCCTGCAAGCTCCAGCATGGTTTGCTCCCCTTCGCCTCGTACCACAATGTCTACATTTGCGCTTTCGGTGAAGGTTTGCTCATCCATAACCGTGACGTGCGGTCCACCAATCATGGTTAAACAGTTTGGAAGCGCCGTTTTTGCGGCTTTTAAAATTTCAAGCGCTGGCAGGTAAGTTAGAGTGGCGGATGTGACGCCGATTATGTCGGGGTTGAGGCTTCTGAATTTGTCTTCTAGTTCTTTTTGGTTTGGTCTGGAAGTTTGGCAGTCAACCACGTCAACGCTGTACCCGTTTTCCTCAAGCACTGCTGCTAAATAGCTGATGCCTAGAGGGATGAAGATGGCTTGCGGCGCTTCAACTGGGTAAGGTGGATTTACAAGTGCTACGCGAGCCTTCACGTTTGGGTTCCCCGACTATTTATTGATGAAAAACGGTTATGCCAACTATTATGTGTTTTGTAAATAAGCTGAAAGTGTCGCATAGGTGTAACTTTACGTGAAAACGCAAGGTTTTTTATGTCAAGCAGTCAATAGCGAAGGTCATCTAAGATAACATGGGAAAAGTGGCGGTTTGTCAGCGGATTTGGCGCTAATTAACGGAAATGTAAAAACAATGAATCCTAGTCGACCAGTTGCTGAAGCAGTTGCTGTAACAAAAAACAAAATCATCAAAGTCGGCACAAACAAAGAAATTAACCAGCTGATTGGCGAAAAAACCAAGGTAATTAGCCTAAACGGGAAAACTGTGCTTCCCGGCTTGATTGACACTCACATCCATGTGGCAGATTTTGGCAGATGCCTGTTATGGCTTGACTTAACCAGTGCTGGTTCAATTGGGAAACTTCAAAGCCTGCTAAAAGAAAAAGCAAAGCAAACGCCTGCTGGAAAATGGATAATCGGTCGTGGATGGAACCAGAACCGCTTCAAAGAGAAACGCCTGCCCAAGCTCTCCGACCTGAACGCGGCTGCACCAGACAACCCAGTAATTCTATACCATGAATCAGCAATGATATGCGCCGTAAACAGCAAAGCCTTAGCTTTAGCGGGCGTGACAGAGCAGACTGCTGTGCCTTCAGGCGGAACAATTGATAAAAACCCGCAGACAGGTGAGCTTACGGGCATTTTACGGGACAGCGCCACCAACTTAGTTTGGCAAGCAGTTCCTGAACCAACCGCCGATGAGCTTTTGGATGCTACAGCGTTAGCTTGCCAAAAAATCGCTGAAGCAGGAGTAACCAGCGTGCACTGGCTGGTGCTCTCGGAGAATGAGCTTTCGATAATTCAGAGGCTTCATACAGAGGGCAAACTTACAGTCAGGGTTAACGTGATAATCCCAGAAGCGCTCTTAGAGAAAACTATCGGTTTCCAGCCTGACAGTTTAACGTTGCATGTTGGCGGCGCTGTAATTGCTGCAGACGGGTATTTAGATTCCAAAACAGCCGCGTTGTTCCAGCCCTACAGTGATGAACCAAATAACAGCGGCAGATTACTCTGCACTGAGCAGGCATTGGCAGCTTCGGTCGCACAGGTATTAGCAGCGGGTTTTCAACCAGTCATACATGCCATGGGCGACAAGGCTGTTGACTCGGCATTGAAGGTAATCGAGCAAACTTCAAAACAAGCAGCAGGCAAACCTGTTCGCTTTCGCATAGAGCAAGCAGCGGTTCTAAACAAAGAATTAGTTAAGCGCTTGAAAACTCAGGGAGTGGTGGTTTCTGTTCAGCCCAAAGTTATTGCTTCAGAATTCTCAGTTTGGTCAGCCACAGAGCGCCTTGGTGTTGAGAGGGCTAAGTGGCTTCATCCGCTCAAAACCCTGCTTAAAGAGGGCGTGAAGGTTGCTGGCGGTTCAGACTGCCCCATGGAGCCTTTGAACCCGTTGCTTGGTATGCAAGAAGCTGTAGCAAGACAGAGTTTTCCTGAGCAGCGCTTAACCGTTGAGGAAGCCTTGCGCATGTACACGGTTGATGCAGCCTACTCTTCTGGCGAGGAAAACGTTAAAGGGTCAATTGAAGACGGCAAGCTAGCGGATTTAACGATTCTATCAAACGACCCACTGGCTGTTCCAATGGATGAACTTAAGGATGTCAACGTAGAAATGACAATCATAGATGGGAAAGTGGTCTATTCCAAGCACTGAGTCGATAGTTTATACGAGTTTTTCAAGCTAAAAATGGCAATTTCAAGTGACTATTTATAAGATACAAAAAAATGATTTCAGGACGGAAGCGGTTACTGCAAGAGTCAATGAGTTGCTTTGTTTTGTTCAGACTTTATCAGTTCAACGGCTAGTCTCCACATGAAGAATCCAAAGGCACTTGCAATAAAGGACAAGATTGTGAAGGTGTCTGTTCTCAGCCAGGGAAGAAGATGTGACACAGGCATTGCCAGCCACATTGGATTAGTAAACTGTATCACTACGCCGTCGAGCCATGCGAGCAAACCGTACAAGAACAACAGTTCACCAGCAACTTTGGCGACAAGAATTTTTCTTTCAGAAGCACTCTTCATGTCTCATTAAGAAACGAGAACATTATTATAAAACTTGCGAGAGCGAAAGATTGCTAATTTGAAGCGGTAACTGAGCAAACTCTCGAACACTTTGAAAACTTTTTATGGCGGTTTTAACAATAATTTTTTTCATGCCGCTTCAATGAGCGTTTTGCGTTTTATTAAACTAAAAACGAAATGCGACTTTTCTCTCTTTCAACTGCTCGCTCGTATGGTGCGTGCAAGAAAAATTAAAAAAATAAAAATAATGCAAAAGAATTATTTTTTGCCTTTGGCGTGTTTTGCTGGCAGAGAAACCTGTTTTTTTTGTTTTCGTTTCTGATCCTTTTCGCGCTGCAGTTTCTTGTGTTGTTCTAGACCATCGGCTTTCTTTGCTTTTCTAGACAAAGTTAATCACCTTGGCAGGCAATAGAAAACAGAGGCACTCAAAAACCTTGCTATTTAACCGACCCCATAATGCCCAATATTTAGCGCCTTATAATGATCTAGTTTCATAGACTACTACTGAATCAGTCTTAATCTGCATCACTAAGTCGTGCCCTTCTACTATTTTCCTTAAGCAACCAATGCTTTCCTTAGTAAGGTTTGCCTTAATACTAATGTGGTATCCCATGAATAATGGATACATAGCTTTCTGCGGTATCAACGTGATGGTGCTTCCATCTAAACTTGGGCATCTGTCGACAATTTCCCTTAGCAAGACAGCAATTTCAGCGAGTTTCATAAATCTCCACCATTTATTATTTATTATTGTTCCAATAAAAAACTTTTAGTAAGATCCCATTTTTTAAATCATTAAGGCTGCAGTTTTCGTTTTTTTAGAAAGCAAAAATTGCCATATCCTCGTCGCATACATTAGTGAGATCATCTAAATTTGAATTAACCGCAGATTTTTTTGGGGATTTTTCCTTTGTATAAGGAGGCTATAGAATTCCGCGCACCAGAGTAAACCATGATGTTTTCATGCCCTACTTCTTTTTCAGCAGTAGCTTGACAGTTTTTTTCGGATTCCGAATTGCCCTTAAAATCTTGTACCTTGTAAAAGTTGGATTCACTAAATTAGCTCTTGCGCATAATTCACGCAAATCGTTCGCTGAAAACTCAGGCGTCTCAATTAACGGCTCGGTTGCTGCGAGTGCGTAGTCGCAAAAGCCTTCTCTCAAAAAACCGGCTTCTTTTGCTTGCTCGTAGAATGCTGTTCCATAAAGTGGCATGGCAATGCTGAAAATAAAATTATCAGCCCCTAACCGCTTAAGCTTATACGCAAACCTTATTGTCTCTTCGATTTCGGCTTTTGTTTCGCCAATTAATCCGATAACGAAGAAACAGCCAACTTTTATGCCGACTTTTTTGCAAGCAATTACAGCTTGCTCAACACTCTTCAAGTCCAAATTCTTGCCAATAACATCGTTTACAACGCGTTGCACTCCTGATTCAGGCGCGATGCGAATTTTTTTGCAACCAGCCCTCTTCATCTTTCTTAAAAGCGGTTCATCCAGCGTGTCTGCTCTGATGCCGTTAGGCGTAAACCACTCAACTCTTAAACCTCGCTCAACAATCAAGTCGCAAATATCAGCCATGCGCTTCTTATCCAAGGTCATGTTGTCATCTGAAAAATCAATCTGCTTAATCCCATAAGTCTTAACCAAATGCTCTAGCTCGTCAACCACGTTTTTTTGGCTTCTGGCACGCCACTTTTTACCCCAAACAATACAGTTTGAACAAAAAACACAGTTATACGGACAACCTCTACTCGTAATCATTATTGTCCATGGCTTGCGAATTTCGCCACGCAACGGATTCTCCTTAACAGCTTCATAGTAAACTTTCATTGGAAGCAAATGCCTAGCAGGAAACGGCAGCGAATCCAAATCCTCAATCACAGCACGCTTACCGGTGAGAACTGGTTTTCCATTCATTCTAAAGCCTAAACCATCAATTGCTTTGAAATCGCTTTTTTTCTGCTCCAACGCCGCAATCAGCTCGAAAACAGTGTTTTCTGGTTCACCGGCAACAACAAAATCCACATCAGAATTCAACAGGCAATCTTCAGGTCTAGCCGAAGGATGCTGACCAAACAACACCACGATAATGTCCTTGTTAACGGCTTTTGCTGTAGATGCAACCTCAAACGCGGTTTTTGACCAACCTGAAAAAGGAATTTCAATAACAACCACATCAGGACTCCACTGCCTAATGCGTTCAGCAATGGTTTGTGCACTCAACCCGACACGGTACTTGGTTTCATCCATATCCACAAGGTTCGTCCAGCCTTCCGTTGGAGCATCAATAATGCAGACGATATGCTTTTTTTCCAAAACCGCAGCAACCGATGCCAAGCTAATCGGTGGAAAAACATTGGGTTTTCCCCATGCTTTCGGCTGAATCCTCGGCGGATTAATCAAGCAAACACGCATGTGACTATACACTCTTGAATCAGAAATACCCTAAATCTTCGATTAATACGTTTGCACTAAAAAGGCAAAAAGAACAACCGCGTAACCAAAATCACGCCCAAGCACAAAAGTGCCCACAAAACAATCGTCACATCCCGAATCCGCAGGGCACCCAAAATCTTCTCACCCGTCAGCGGTTCCAAGCTGTCCCCAAGAACGTACTGTCCGGGCTTTTCCAACTGCACCCGCAATGCGCCAGCCATCGCTGCCATTGGCCAACCATGGTTTCGGCTTGGCGTTTTCGCATGGTCTCTGCGAGCGATTTTCCAAGCGTTCTTTGCGTCTTTGCCAAGTATTCCGGCAGCCAGCATCATGAGCAATGCCGTGAATCTTGTGGGTATGTAGTTGACGACTGTATCTAGGTTTGCGCTGAACCAACCTGTGTTTATATGTTCTTTATCTTTGAAGCCAACCATGCCGTCAAGCGTGTTTATGGCTCGAAAAGCAATTGCACCTGTCACTCCGAACAGTGCAAACGACGCCATCGGCGAAAGTTTAAAGTCAATCAGGTTCTCCGCCATGGACTCTATGACTGCACTGCTAATCTGCGAGCCGTTCAGCGTTCGAGAATCTCTTCTTGAGAAGTGACTGTACTTCTTTGCCTCATCCAAATCATCTGCCTCTATCGCTTTGGCTGCGGCTTTCGCCCAGTCGGTTTCAAGCTTGATGCAGATAGTCATCTTGAGCAAAATGATGCCGATTACGGCGTAAATTATGATGTTGAAATAAAAAGGAACAAAAGTGTAAATTGCCCATAAACCAAGAAATGTAGGAACTGCAAAAGCGGCAATCACCGTTAATCCTAAGAGTACGCCGAGGAACTTTTCGATTTTTGCGTCTTTGTTTTTGAAGTGTGGCTCAATTTTTCTGGTGAAGTTGCCCATCAATACGGTTGGATGCAGCTTGAAAACCCATTTCTCAGGGTAGTTAGGTGAGGGGTCGCCCAGAACCAAGTCTAACACTACAGCTAAAACCATCACGCCAACGGCGATTAGTATGTTAAAGAGGTTTAACACCAAGAGTTAACCCAAGCTTTGCTTTGTGGATACTTCTGGTAAACAGTTAATATCAATTACGGTTTTCGTAAGCCTAAGAATAGGCGCTTGATTTAAGCTACTTGTTTATTTACAACGTCGATATGTATTGCTGCGGGGTTGGCCATCTCTCGGGGATTTTCCTCGTGCTGACCTCGATTTTTGTTATACCGCAGATTCTGGCAATTTCGTCTTGGATTGCGAAAGATTGCGCAATGTCCCTTATCATTGCGGTCACTTGAAGGTCAAAATCGCCACTGGTTTTAGTAATGATGATTATGTCTGGAATTTTTGCAAGTTCCTCAACCACGCTGTTGGAGAAGCCGTTGAGGTTCATAAAAGCTATATTGAAATCGAATATTGAATTGTAACCAATTTTGTTGGGATTTATCTGGATTGAAACTTTTATGGCGCCCTCTTCTCTGAGCCTATGGTACCTTTTTACTACAGTGTCAGTTGATACTCCGATTTCCTTGGCGATTTGAGTAAACGAGGAGCGTCCGTTCAACGTTAACTTTTCCACAATCTGTTTGTCTAATTCATCTATAGAAACATGTTCATTTTGCCTTTGGCATAGCTTGTTTAAGTTCCGTGGATAACTTTCTCTGGAGTCTTTTAGCGTACCTGTCAGGTTCAAGTTTTCAGGGATGTTTCTGACCCCTGTCCAGATATAAGTTTTTAAGCCTATAGTGGGGAGCCTGCGTTTAATTATCTGCTTGATATGGTCAAGTTCATTTAGGTCCCGTAGAGTAGCGACTGCCCTAACATTATAAACGCTATTGTACTGTCGGTACGCACGCACCTCAGTAATTTTTTCTATAAATTCCATAGTCTGATCTATTTGCTGCGCGTCAACGCTGATAAGCAAAGTTGCAAGAGCATCAAAGCCGAAGTGACCAAAATTCATCTGAATTGTTGCTCCGCTAATTACGCCTCTTTCCTCCATTGCTTTGCAACGTTTCCAAATCTTATTTTTAGTTACCCTGCAATTTGCTGCTATTTCATCGTAACCTGTCCGGCCGTCTCGAAGTAAATCCTTTAATATTCTTGAGTCAAGCTCACTGATTTTAGCCACAGGTTGTCCCTTTTATTCCTTTTTTTCGGGGGTTATACATTTTAAGCGTTTCTTGTTTCTTGGTACTTTCTCTTTGAAATTGCAAATTTCGCTATTTTTCGACGCTTTTAACGGCGGTAAATTGGTATCTAAAACGTGGAAATATATTGGCGCGGTGAAGGCCACTTCTCCCACTGTGATAATCCTGCTATTTCAATGTCAACTCTGCTGATTCCTGCAACCTTGCCTATCTCGTCTTGAATTGCGAGCAATTCGTCTATATCCTGTATCATTGCCCATATTTGCAAGTCGTAGTCTCCTGTCGTCTTCATTATGCTTATGATATCGGGTATCCTGCTGATTTTCTCGATAATAGATGGAGACTTTTCATTTGTGATCGTAAAAAAAATGCATAAGGCTCGGTATCCAATTTTATTAGGGTTAACTTGAATTGTAACTTTTAACACGCCGTTTTCCTTTAGTTTCTCATATCTCCTTTTAGCAGTTTCCGATGAGATTCCAATTTCTCTTCCAAGTGCCTCAATGGAGATCCGTCCGTTCTCTGAGAGTACATCTGCTATTTTTTGATCAATCTGATCTATTGCTACGTTTTGGCAAGACATTTTTTTCTTAAGATATTCATGATGATTGTCAGATTCCGATATCTTTTTTCTGTTCTCAGGAGTTATCGCCAAGTTTTCATTCATTTCTTTTACGTCTGTCCAAATCGCTGTCCTCATTTCTAAGACTGAGAAATGCCTTTTGATGGCATCCTTAATTTCGTTCAATTGTTCAAGCGTTTTAAGTGTCGCGACTACATCTATGTTCCCTTTAATCGACTCGGAATAGGCAGAATAAACCCCTGGCATTTTCTGCAAGTACTCCAAAAGTTGTTCTGCTTGCTGTGAGTCAACATTAATTAAAATATGCGCAACTGCTTTGTAACCAAACAACTTATAGTTAATGTGGATTGTTGCACCTGTGATTACACCCATCTTCTGCATTTTTTGAATGCCGTTTTTAACCACGGCTTTTGTGAGGCCAAGTTTTTCGGCAATTTCGCTGTCGCTTTGCCGCCCATCCGCTATTAACTCTTTAAGAATCCTTGCTTGGACCATGCTGATTTGCTTGGCTGAGACTACTGATCCCTCGTAGCTTCATGGGCTTTTTCATTATTTAAATTAATCGCGAAGCAATCTTTGCCCCTGTGGATTTTGTGGCGTTTATTTGACTATTTTTGATAGGTGGAGATGTTGAGGTACTATTTTTTTCGTTTAAGGCTTCAGAATCCAGGGAACCACTATTTCACACACATATCGACTCCACTGAAAAGGAACAAGAAAATATCTAGGCTATTTTTGATTTTTTCATCCAAATCTGCCTCTTACAAAAACGCCAATAACAAATTAAAAAAGCAATTTTATAGAGACAGTCCTCCTAATTTTAAAAAGCCTTAAATAAACAATCGGTTGAATGCTTCCTCTATAAATAAAGGAGAAGAAAAAAAAATGCTAAAAAGCAGTAATAAGAATAAATGCCTTGCAATTTTGACTACTGTTTTGCTCGTAACTTCCATAGGCGCTTCACTGATACTTATGCCCAACGTTAGTGCGCACAATCCTGGAATTAACATCCCAGTCAACGCTTACGTCACTGCCCTACCAACCACCGTAGGCGTAGGCCAACCTGCACTAATTTACATGTGGGTCAACCGAGTCTACGGACAATTCCCAGGTGAAAGCTACTACGCAGCAGTCACCAACAGCTGGCGATTCCAAAACTACCAACTCACAATCACCGGATCCAACGGGGCGGTAGTTTTCCAGCAAACATTTGCAACAATTCAAGACACAACCTCTAGCCAGGGCTACACTTGGGTTCCCACCACTCCAGACACATACAACGTTACATTCAACTTCCCAGCGCAAACCCTAACAACCAGCAACATGGATCCACGCTCAGCATACATTAACGACACCTATACGGCCGCATCCGCGACATGCACCTTAACTGTTCAGCAATCACCAGTTCCCACCTACCCACAAACTCCATTGCCAACCCAATACTGGACACGGCCTATCTTCGGTGAAAACTCCTATTGGTTTACCTTGGGTTCAAACTGGATGGGAACCGGCGCAGCAGGCTTCGGAGGCTTAGCGGTAAGCTACAATGCCGGAGGTAACGGTGAAATAATTAATCCATCTGACTGTGTTGGACCACTGACCGGACACATAATGTGGACAAAGCCGATTCAGGGCGGAGGAGTTGTTGGTGGAGTCACCGGATTGCCCACTCAAGGAGATACATATTTCGAGGGTTCTGCTTACAGCGAAAGATACGCCAACCCAATAATCGTCGAAGGATTACTCATCTACAACCCGCCAGTCTCATACACCGGTGTAAGCTCTGGACCAACCACCTGCGTCGATTTGATAACAGGACAAATCAAATGGCAAAGCAATAATGCCGTAAACATGCCTTTGTCTAACGGAGTAGGCTATGTACCCGCAATATCCTTTGCTTACATATATGATGTTCAAGACCAAAACCAACACGGAGTTTCCCCACCGATTCTCTTCACAAGCAACTTCGCAGAAGCTTTTGACGCATGGACAGGGTTCTGGCTATTCAACGTAACCAGTGCTCCATCAGCTACTGGCTTTACAAGAGTAACCGGTCCGAGCGGCGAACAATTTAGATACGTCATAACCAACGGAGGCACCAACAACGTTAACGCAAGTTACACTTTAGCTGAATGGAACTCAACCAAGCTGTGGGGATGGACAGGTCTCTCACCAGCCATTGATACAAGCAGCGTCAGCTATCAAGGCCTCTACAACAACTACACCTACAACTACTATTACACTCCATCATTCACTAACGTGACTACTTCTACATGGGAAAACAATGTTCGAACAACTTCAGTCTTAAACTACACAGCAATTACCGCAGCAGTCAACGCATCAGTATGGCAAACTATCGATCCTGTTACTGGTGCCAATCCAAACTCCCACCTCAGATATGACTGGAACGTATCAATCCCATGGCTCAACACAATGGGCGCCTCAACTTTAACAACAACACAAACCACTACCCCAGTCGTCTCTTACATGGCTCCAGGATCAAATCCAGTTACCATCGTTCAAGCGTACTACAACGATACCATGCTCTGCTACAACGGCACATTACCCGGACAAGGCGCAACCTTCATGGGATCAAATAGTTGGACACCATACACATACTTCGCAGTCAGCCTAAAACCTGGTCCCACTTTGGGAAACATCACCTGGATGCAGACGTATCAGCCACCAGCAGGCAACCTCACAGTGCTAGAAGCCGGAGTTGACCCGGTAAACCGTGTCTTCGTTGAAAACCTTAGGGAAACAAATAATTTCGTAGGATACAGTTTGGACACCGGCGCGAAACTTTGGGGTCCAACTCCAAGTCAAGTCGCGATGGACTATTACGGAAGCCCATCATCAGGCAGCATCTCTAACACCTTCGCTTACGGGCATCTCTACACAATGCAATACGGTGGTATCTGCTACTGCTACGACACAAAGACAGGCAATCTATTATGGACATACGGCAACGGCGGCTCAGGCAACAGCACAGACAGTGGCTTCCAAGTCCCCGGCAACTATCCAAGTCTCATAAACGCCATTGGCAACGGAGTAGTATACATAGTATCCGCCGAGCACACGATTGAAACACCAATCTACAAAGGCGCAATGACACGAGCAATAAACGCCACAGACGGCACAGAAATCTATACGCTAGCAGACTACACAACCGAGTTCGGAACAATGGCCTATGCAATCGCAGATGGCTATGCAACTTTCTTCAACGGCTACGACCAGCAAATCTATGTGATCGGAAGAGGACCAAGCCAAACAACAGTTAACGCACCAAACGCAGCCATAATGTACGGCCAAGGCTTAGTGATCCGCGGCACAGTCACCGACGCTTCAGCAGGAACCACACAGACACAGCAGGCGGCAGACTTCCCCAACGGTGTTCCAGTTTGCTCTGACGCGAGCATGCGGGAATGGATGGGCTATGTCTACCAGCAGCAACCACTGCCAACCAACTTCACAGGCGTTCCAGTACAACTCTACGTCTTAGACTCTAACGGCAACTACAGAAACATTGGCACTGCAACAACTGATGCAAGCGGCACCTTCAGCCTCACATGGACACCTGACATCCCAGGCAACTTCACAGTTTTCGCAAACTTTGAGGGCACCAATGGTTATTGGCCATCATACTCAGAAACCACCTTTAACATGATGAACGCACCAGCAGCAACCGCTGCTCCTACACCTACTCCAACATCTGTCGCTGACATGTACTTTATTCCTGCAGTTGCAATCATAATAGTTGTAATCGTCATAATCGGTGCTCTAATTATGATGATGCTCAGAAAACGACCATAGGTACAAAATAAATGAATAACACTTCAATTTCCCCTTTTTTAGTCTTAAAGCAATGGAGAAGAAAAGACAGGGGCTGAGAAGGCTCTGGTTAAATTAACGTTAATGTCAGAAATTTGCATTCTTTTTCTCCTAAAGAATGTTTCAGAGCCTCAGCATACCCTGTTAAAGCGTCTTGTTAAAGCGCTTATGCAGCAGTTGTATTTTCCTAAACTTAGCAAAAGCTTAGTCTCGTTTCTAATTTCTATCCCTCACTTTAGTTTAAAAGTCTAAGTCTTTGGATCTGCCAACAGGTCGATTTTTGTTTAGGTAAAACACTTTAAAACGTTTAGTTTAAGGCGACCACAACATAAAAGGGATGATCTGCTATTTTTAGTGCAAAATAGCTTGGTTTTTTAAGGGCAAACTATGCTTATTGATTGCAATTGGTGTTTGGCTTGGAGCCTGAGGAAGAACTAAACGCGACAACATTTCAGACTTACGTTTACATGGTCAAGGTTGGGAAGCCTATTGGACCTAGAGATTTGATGCGTGGAGCTAACCTCAGTAGCCCAAGCGTTGCGTATAGAAACCTTCAGAAACTCATGGACTTAGGCTTGGTAATTAAAGATGAGTACGGCAATTATGTGGTTAAGAAAAAAATGGGCATGAAAGGGTACGTTTGGGTTGGGAAAACTCTTATGCCAAGTTTTGCCATCTTCGGATTTATCTTCTTAGGCGTTTTGATTGCCGAGATTGCGATTTTGGTTCCTCATTTGCTTGTAGGAGCCTCTGTTCAGGAGTCGTTCTGGCTTTTAACAGTGGTGACGGTTGTTTCAGCGCTCATTTTTTTGTTTGAGGGATTGCAGTTTAGGAGAAAGAATAAGAATAAATCATAGATAATAATTCGTCAATGTTCCCGTTTGTGAAAAGTTCCTGTGTTTTGAATTTGAATTCGCGTCTAAGCTATTTGGTTCTTAGCTTAAGTTTAATATTTGCAAGGAGATGCATGGCTACAACCATTGCGGTAGACAGCTTAATTCGTCTTCTCTTGTCAAAGAAGTATGCTCTGCGCAGATAATAGTGGTGAAACGCGCCTTCTCGCAGCTTTCCCAGCTCTTTCATGCTTAGCCACGGTGTCTCAAAAATCGGTTTCGTGGTGTCGTACTTGTCAAAGTCGGTTACTCTCAACCACCCTTTCTCCTTAACTAAGTCGTACATGGGTGTTCCCGGAAAAGGCGTCGCTACATTGTAGAAGCCTACATCATCGGGCGATATTTTTTCTACAAACTTGATGGTTTTCCACGCGCTCTTCTTTGTTTCGCTTGGGAAGCCAAGGATAACGTTTGGAATAGGTTTCAAGCCCAGTTCTCTTACCCAGCCGAAGACTTTCGTGGTTAGTTCAGGCGTTATTCCTTTCTTCATAGCATCTAAAACCTGTTGTGAGCCAGATTCAACTCCGAACCAAACGGAGATGCATCCAGCCTCCTTCATCTTTGCAAGTAGCTCTTTTGTTAGCATGTCCACGCGTGTTCCACAATTCCACTCAATCTTCAATCCGCGTTTAAGGATTTCATCGCATAATGCCTCTGTCCTTGGCTGGTCCACCGTAAAAGCGTCATCACAAAACGTAAACTTGCTAACACCGTAGGTTTTGTGCAGCAACTCTAATTCGTCAACCACGTTTTTCGGGCTTCTCATGCGGTACTTGCGCCCATGCATTCTTACAGTTGTGCAGAATTCACACCAGTAAACGCAGCCCCTGCTTGTTGCCAAGTAGAGTATGTCCTCGATTTCGCGGAAGCGTTCCATTGGCCAGAGATGGCGCGCTGGAAAAGGCAGGCTATCTAAATCTTCAATGTACGGTCTATCTGGATTCCTCACAATTTTGCCGTCTTTCCTGCAAGTGATGCCAACAACATCATGATAGCTTTTGCCTGCCTCTATTCTCTGCACCAGTTCCAAAAATGTGTTCTCACCTTCCCGTCTTACAACAATGTCTAGTTCTGGGCATTCTTCAAGTGCATGGTCATCCCAAAAAGTCACGTGAGAACCACCAGCAACGGTTATGCAGTTTGGGCAAGCCTCTTTTGCAATCTTTATCAATTTGAGCGCAGACTGATACGTAAGGGTAGAAGATGTAACCCCAACTATGTTAGGTTGGCGCTTACTAATCTCGCTTCTAAAATCTTCAAATGAAAGCTTTAGCACTTGGCAATCAATCACGTCAACTTCATACTGGTTTTGTTCTAAAACAGCAGCCAAATACCCTAAACCTAACAACGCAAAGGGCATATGCATTGCAGCGCCAACTGGAGCAGCTGGATTAACTAAGGTTACATGAGGCTTCATTTCAGGCTTCACAGCTTCACTATTTATCCCTCAAAAAGAGATGCTTGATGCTTAAACGTTTCGCATTTTTGATTTAAAATGAAAGCGGTTAAAAATTTGATAAAAAAATCCTGTGTTTTTCTTTTTTTACTCTGCTAACTTTGTGTTTCGCAAGGCCAGTATTTTGGTTGCATTAACTCATTTTCAAGCAATGAAGGGAACAAGTTTAGAGGCCATGAAGGAAGCATTGGTGTTAGAAAAATTTCTGTTGTTTCTATACCGCTGATTCTTCTAATTTTCTCATTTGCTTCAAACATTTTCTCGAAATCTTCAAGAGCAATTGCAGCGTATAAATCGTAAAATCCTATAAGTCTTATAATAACTATTAAGTTTGGAATTTGAAGCATTTGAGAATATATCTCTGACATTTTGCTTCGGTTTGAAACCTTTATGTATAGATTCGCCATAGCCTTGTATCCAATCTTATTCAAGTCAAGGGTTATTGTGGAAAGAGTTAACAAGTTTTCTCTAAGT
>JBEKHJ010000003.1:0-56341 GCA_050012335.1 Bathyarchaeia archaeon | reverse complement strand
GAGATGTTGTTTTGGAATGTGAACACTTAGGCTACCATTCAGTTTGGCTGGATGACCATTTGATGTATAATGATTGGCCTATTCTTGAATGCTGGACGACTCTCTCCGCGCTCTCTTCTTTAACCAGTAGGATACGGCTTGGAACCATGGTTTCCTGCACCGCACATAGGAATCCTGCTTTGCTTGCCAAGATGGCTGCTACGCTTGACGTCCTATCAGGCGGCAGGTTAGAGCTGGGCATCGGAGCAGGCACCCAAAGAACCGAGCACATTGCTTATGGTTTTGATTTTCCTAAACCAAACGTCAGAATAGAGCGTTTAAGCGAAGCTTTGGAGGTAATAAGGCGACTGTGGACTGAAGAAAAAGCAAACTACCAAGGAAAACACTACACATTAAAAGATGCTGTTTGCGAGCCTAAACCCTTGCAAAAACCTTATCCACCCATAACTGTGGGCGGCAGCAGCGAACTACTAATGCGGAAAGCGACCGCTCCATATGCCAACAGGTTCGATTGGGGTTTCTTGCCATCCATTGAAGTTTATAAGCGTAAACTTGAGGTTTTAGAGAACAATTGCAAAGCAGTTGGCAGAAACTTTATGGAAATTGAGAAGTCCTGCTGGCCCGGTGGCCAAGTGCTAATTGCGCAGAATCAAAGAGAACTGAGCGAAAAGATTTCCCAGCGAAAACCAGCAAATGTTAGCTTAGAAGATTTCAAGAAGAATACTTTGGCGGGCACTTCTGATGAGTGCAAAGCGCAGTTGCAGGTTTATGTGGATTTGGGTGTGACTTATTTTATGCTGTTTTTCGCTGACTTGCCTGACACTGAAGGGCTTATAATGTTTGCTAATGGCGTTGTCAACAAAATGAAGTAAGGCTCAACCTGAGCAACAATTATTTGACCAAAGAGTCAATACACAAAAATAATAAACTAATAGCACTTATTACATTTTTATGCCAAGCGATTGCTATGTACTAGGCGAAAACATTTTACAACCAAATTTTGACATTGAAGAACTTATCACTGATTTCAGGACTGAAATACCAACCATCGAATCGTTGAGAAAGGTTCCTTTTATCCTTTTACAAGACGGCAAAAGTTTGGGGTACTATATTGAGTGCCATATCCAAGCCAATATTGCTTTGCCATTGATAGATAACGATGCTGTACTAGATCCAGACGAACAAGAGCAATTTAGGCTACAAAGAGAGCTCCAACCAAGTAATCCTGCATTCATTAGGATGTGCGTAGATGCTAACACACAAAGACAGTTCTCAGATATTATTGCAGAATTAAATTACGATTATAGAGCAGAAAAGCCATTAAAAATCTTGGGCGGACAGCATCGCATTGAAGCGATAAGAAGAGCCTTTGATCACAATCAAGTTTCTCGATACCATGGTTTTAAGATATTTTTTGGCTTGACAATAGATCAAAGGAATGAAATTGCACAAATCGCTAATACTAACATATCCATATCAACTGATCTTATTGACCGAATGCAAGAAACAGTTAGGGGTCCCCAGCTTAGGGAATTCTGTCATCAAGTAGGTTTACTTCAAACAAACGAAGATTTTGCTGATAGAAAAAACCCTGAGGGAAAAATCACTGTAAGATTGGCCAGAACCTTCATAGTGAACTTCTTTGAAGGAAAGAAGAATAAAGCGAAGGATTTAGAGAATCTAGTCATAATCCCTTATGTGTGTAAATCAGGACAAGATGACCCGAAGTATCTTGCACTTGTCCAAAAGAAATTTTGGCAAAATGCTGATCTTATAATTGCGGGTAAAAATTTCGCTAATTTGCATAAAAAACAAATTAACACTGTAATGCAAGACCCTGAATTAAATAAGAATGAATTCAGAAACAAAGCAATTTCAATGGCGATTCTTTCAAGTTGGTCTCTCATAGCAGGACTACTTCAAGATAATAAAGATGCATTAGAAAAGCTATATCAGCTACCGAAACATAGTGGAGATAAAGATCCTCTTGCGGCAAAACCGATGTCTGGAAGCAGGCATCCTAAGGATCCTCCAACTTATCGAGGCTTAGGTGTTCGCTATACCGAAGAAGACAGAGGTAGAGTTGCAGAATTGTTTTTACAATATGCTCAATCAAGCGCACAAAAAAGAATTTCTAACACATTAATCGAATTAGCTATAATGTCATATGAAGCAAAAGTTTCAGCATTGAAGGCCAGAAAGCTAAAGGAGAAAGTACTGTGAGTTTAGGGAAGTTAATTTCTTCCCTTTTGGAGGATAGCAAGAAATATCTCATACTAGCTCGGGATTGTGAAAGAAAACAACAAAAAGAATTCATGTTATCGTATTGTAGAGCCGTTTTTTTCGGTTCTTGGAGCGCTTTAGAAGGCTGGATAAATTACATAGCTTACAGTTTTGTTAATACTGACCATTCGCTAAACCAATACGAAATTGCACTTCTTACGGAGAAAAGGATAGAAGTTGATGATGATGGTAAGATACAAATTACAAAGCAAGACGAGTATCGCTCCACTCTCAAAAAGCTCCTTTTTGTATTTAGGAGATTTGGGAATGATTTTGATTTAAAGCATAATCAAGCTGATTTATGGAGAAGATTAAGAGAGATCGAGCATATAAGGAATTTAATTGTTCATCCCAAAGATACAGAACATGATATACCAATTAGCCTTAAAGAAGCAGAAAAATGTTATGATACTGTACAAACTACAATAGACCTGTTGAAAGAAAAGATATACGGTTAATGATGCCTCTAGATTAGCGCTCATGCTAGAAAGTTTATTATAAATTTATATGGCTTGTTCTAAAAAGGTGAGTTCGTAACTTCTTCAGTTGTAATTCCACTTTTCAGCCGAAAATTATCGAAGGAATGTTTAGTACTTCTAAGTAGAATTTCAATTTCTCTAACTGCTTCCTGTCGCGCTTGCTTAATAGTCCAACCGTCAACTTTCTTTTCATTCACACGCTCAACAATATTATCAACGATAAAGTTCTCAAAACCAGCATTTCTGAGCTCTCTTTTCAAGTCGAATTTGTTGAATTCTTCGTTAAAAGAAATTTTAACCAAACAATTAATCCCTTCAGAAAAGAACGCTAACTAGCATTTAGCATAATTACACTTTAAAATATAAGTGGTTGTGTTAATACAGCAACAACAAATAGTGAATCAATTATAGAATTAACGATTAGAGGTCTCCTCTGGCAATATGCGATAGCTCGTGAAGAATAATTTCATCCAAACTGTGGTACGGGTTTTCCCTGACCAGAATGATGTAATCGGCGTCTTCAGTTTCGTCAGCGTTAAACACGCACGCATCTGTACCCTTAGTTGACAGGGTCCTGCCCCACTCCTCAATCTCTCGCAGGTCATCTTCTACGCAGTGCCTGTGCTGAATAACATGGTTAAAATCTTCATCACTTAATTTGAGCACTTTAACCTTAGGCAATGGCTTGCTGGACAGCGTTTTCCATGCTGTAACGAACTGCTTTTTTGGTATACGCTTAGCTTTCATTTTGACGCCTTCAACTAAAACCATAAAAAGACACTTCCGGTATTCTTGCTTTGCCCCAAAAACACTACGTGCCTGATTCAAGCAAGACGCTAACAAAAAGTAACGGCTTTAGCCGTAAAAGTATTTGCAGTAGTTACGCCACTACCACAACCACCCTACCTGAGCATTGCTTGACCAAACGGATTAGAGCTTAAGACTTACCCAAGCACTAGTGAGTGTTATTTTGTTGTTGAAGCCAGTTTGCCAAGAAGACTTGGTTGGTGTTTCCAGTCTTTTCCAGCGAAGGCATGTGTGGTTGCTATTGGTAAATTAGCGGTTATTAGCCCTTCTTGTTTTCCCTTTTCTTCTTAACTTTCTCAATTACTTATTCTAGTGGAGTCGGCGAATACCTGCTCAGGTAACCCTTGGCAATTTTAGGCTTTCTAGGCGTCCATGCTGCCAACCGTTCTTTAAGCTGCTGCTCCGATAACTCCACCCTCAAAACTCTGTTGGGAATGTCAATGGTTATCTTGTCACCGTTTTTAAGAGCCGCAATTGGACCGCCATCGAAAGCTTCAGGCGCAACATGCCCGATGCATGGTCCACGGGTCGCACCAGAAAACCTGCCATCAGTTATTAAGGCTACACTTTCGCTTAAACCCATACCTGCAATTGTAGCTGTGGGAATTAGCATTTCAGGCATTCCTGGTCCACCTTTTGGTCCTTCATAACGAATAACCACGACGTCGCCTGCTTTAACCTCGTGCCGCTTAATTGATTCTTCAGCTTCGCGTTCTGAATCGTAAACTTTCGCTGGACCTTGATGCTTCATCATTTTAGGTGAGACTGCCGCCGCTTTGACGACTGCTCCTTGAGGCGCCAAATTGCCCTTGAGTATGGCGATGCCGCCTTCCTTGTGAACTGGCTTATCCAATGGGCGGATTACTTCAGCGTTTATTACTTTGGCTTCTGCAACGTTTTCGCCAACTGTTTTACCCGTAACTGTTAACGCCTCAAAGTGCACGAATGGTTTAAGCTCCTTAATCAACGCAGGTAAACCGCCAGCGTTACCTAAATCTTCCATGTCAAAAGGTCCGTTTGGAACCATACTGCAGAGGTGCGGAACCTTCCGTCCAATCTCGTCGTAATTTGAGAGACTAAGCTTAGCTCCTGCTTCCTTAGCGATGGCTGAAAGGTGCAAAACCGTGTTTGTGGAGCCTCCAAGCGCCATGTCCACTGCGACTGCGTTGTCGAAGGCTTTCTGAGTCATTATCTGTGAGGGCTTGATGTCTTTCTTGATGAGTTCAACGATTTTTTGTCCTGTCTCTTTGGCAATTCTCTGTTTGGCGGCGCCATTCGCTAATGCTGTAGCGCAGTAGGGAAGCGACATGCCTAACGCTTCGGTTACGCATGCCATGGTGTTTGCTGTGAACATGCCATTGCATGAGCCGCAGCCTGGACAAGCCACGTTCTCAAGCAATGCTGATTCTTTTTCTGTCATTTTGCCGGCGAAGACTTTGCCGACTGCTTCAAAAACGTTGTTGACGCCGACTTTTTGTCCTTCCAGTATGCCTGATGCCATTGGTCCGCCTGTGACGGATATAGCCGGCACGTTCAGCCTTGCTGCTGCCATGAGCATGCCTGGCGTGACTTTGTCACAGTTTGAAATCAGCACCATGCCGTCTAATCGGTGGGCTTGCATCATGATTTCTACTGAGTCAGCGATTAATTCGCGGCTTGGAAGTGAATACCGCATGCCTTCGTGACCCATGGCTATGCCGTCGCATACGGCTATGGTGTTAAATTCGAAGGGTGTTCCGCCGGCTTCAAGAATGCCTTCCTTCACCGCTTCTCCTAAGGTTCTTAGGTGAATGTGTCCAGGAACTATTGACGTGTAACTGTTCGCTATTCCAATGAATGGTTTAGCTATGTCTTCGTCTGTTAAACCTAAACTTTTTAGGAGGGCTCTGTGTGGTGCCCTTTCTGTTCCGAGTTTTATCTCGTCACTTCTCATTCTACTCAACCTCTGTGCTGCATAAGACACCAATAATTTTATATTTAAGGTTGACGCTCTGAAAAAGAGATGTGATTTAAAATGGGGTATTGCTTTATCTAACCGCTTCCCTAAACGTGTAAGATTTTTAGACACCACCCTTCGTGATGGTGAACAAACACCCGGAGTATCACTTGTTCCTGAAAATAAACTGAGAATTGCTAAACGCTTAGACGAGCTTGGCGTCGATGTGATTGAAGCTGGGTTCGCCGCTGTTTCTGAAGGTGAAATGGAAGCCGTAAGCCTAATCGCTAAACAGGGTTTTAGGGCTGAAATTTCCAGTTGCGCCAGAGGCACAAGAGGCGACATTGAAGCCGTAGCAAAAAGCGGAGCAGACAGCATACACCTAGTTATTCCAACCTCTGACATACACTTAAAGTATAAACTGAATAAGACTCAAGAGCAACTGCTTAAAATCGCCGAAGAGTGTGTTACGCTTGCGAAGAGCAGTGGCTTAATTGTTGAGCTTTCGGCTGAAGACGCCACGAGGACAGAGCTTGATTTTCTTAAAAAAGTCTACGAAGTAGGCATTGCTGCTGGGGCAGACCGCGTGGTTGCTTGTGATACTGTTGGTGTGTTAACGCCTGAGAAATCATACGAGTTATTCTCTGCGCTTTACGATTCGGTGAAGGTTCCGATAAGCGTTCACTGCCACAACGACTTCGGAATGGCTGTAGCCAACTCGATTGCAGCACTAAGAGCTGGCGCGACACAGGTTCACGCAACCATAAACGGCTTAGGCGAACGCGCTGGGAACGCTTCGTTGGAGGAAATTGTGGTTTCGTTAAAGCAATTGTACAATTTGGATATATCAATCAAAACTGAGCTCTTGTACAGCACTTCACAGCTGGTTTCGCGCTTAACGGGCATACCTGTGCAGCCTAACAAGGCAATCGTTGGTGAAAACGCTTTCACGCATGAATCAGGCATCCACACGCAGGGTTTGCTTGCGCACCCGTTGACTTATGAGCCGATTGCTCCTGAACTGGTCGGTGGCACACGGCGAATTTCGCCTGGAAAGCATTCTGGAACGCATGGCATACGAGCCGCGTTGGAAAAGATGGGTTTGCAGTCCAATGAGGAGCAGTTTAAAGAAATATTCCAGCGAATCAAAGACTTAGGCGATAAAGGCAAAACCGTCATGGACGCCGATGTATTGGCGATAGCGGAAAACGTCATGGGCTTAAGCAAAGCCAAACCAATACTACTTCAGGAGTTAACGGTGGTAAGCGGCGACAAAGTGACGCCAACCGCTTCAGTACGCCTTAGGCTAAACGGCAAGGACGTTTGGGGAGCAGCAGTCGGCGTTGGACCCGTTGACGCAGCTATAAACGCGGTGAAAAATGCAATTGCAGAAGTTGAACCCATCACGCTGGAGCAGTACAATGTTAAAGCGATAACTGGCGGAACAGACGCAATGGTTGAAGTTGTCGTGCGAATGCGCAAAGGCGACAGAGTAGTAACAGCAATGGGAGTCCGCGAAGACATCGTCAAAGCCAGCATGGAAGCAGTGCTGAGCGCCATGAACGTGCTAACAACAGACTACAACAACAAAAACAACCAATCGTAATATCCTTACGATAGCTTCTTTTCTATATTGTAATCTTAAGTTTAAACTATCTTAATCTAATGCTTATCACTCTTTTTTCTATTATTACAATTATTTATATACGAAGGACATTGAACTCTATCGGTTCAGTCGCGCCATTTCTGGGCTGTTTCTACCATGAGTTCATCCAAGTCTTCAGGCCACTTGGTTATTTTGAAAGCACCAAAGTATTTGTCCGCAACAGAATCAACGGGCTCAATAACAATTATTTTTCCCTTTGAACTAATGTGGATATAGCTGCCTTCGTTAAGTTGAGCTGCTTTCCGTATATGCTTGGGAATTAAGATTCTGCCTTTCCCATCCATCTTAACTTTGCTTTTAGCCATTTTTTCCCTTAATATTTCATCATTTCCACCCTTAATAAAATATACTGCACTATGTTAGTTGGAAATAATGCTTCGAAGGCTAACGTAAAAAGGTAAGACATCAAATTTAAGTATTACTAAAGAGATTAAGTATTAATGGTGATTAATTTGGCTGAAGTTACCAGCGTTACAAAAAAAGGACAAGCTACAATACCTAAAAGACTTCGAAAAAAATACGGAATAACAAATAAAATCATTTTTGAAGAGAATGAAAAAGGCATCATTATAAAGCCTGTCCCTTCCCCGAGAGACGAATTTGGTTCATTAAAAGGGGCGCTAAAAGGGAAAACGGCTAGAGAATTATTAGAAGAGGCACGGAAAGAGGAGTCTGCGCAAGATCAGGAGTGGAGTAAACGTGCTAAATCTGCTAACGTTTGACTCTGAAGCTATTTTAGCCTTCTTCTTTGGCGAAGCTGGCGGTGACCAAGTCAGGGATATTCTTGAAAAAATCGAAAACAGCGAAGCTGAAGGTTACATAAACATAATCAACTTAACCGAAGTTCACTATATCCTATCAAGGATAAGCCCTGAAGTAGCTGAAGAGAAGCAAAAGATTCTGCGTGCATACGGTCTAAGAGTAGTTCCAATCAAAGACAACGGTTTATGGCGTGAAGCGGCCCAAATGAAATGTAACCATTCTTTATCGCTTGCTGATGCCTTTGCTATAGCAACTGCTAAAAGCTATAAAACCAAGCTGGTGGCAGGTAGAGACAAGGAATTCAACAATTTAGGCGTCGAACTTCTAAGAATACGTTGATTATAGCTTAGCAAAGACGTGTTTATGCGCTTATTTTTGGTGGTGGACGCACCCGCTTCTTTCCAAGCTTAATACGCAAAGCTATACGATACAGCTTCCTCAGAGACTTCACCAGCTGCTCAACGCTTGGCGCAGTTGAGTAAATGAGCGGTATCTGCTCGTACTCTGCTATGCGTATGGCTTCGGCGTCAGGTTGGGTTTTGTGAAAAACCACAATCCGCGGTTTCAAACTGCTAACTCGCACAATCATCATGGGCAAGCAGCCTGCTTCCACGTTCGTGAAAACCAGCGCCCGCTCAGTCGTTGCCCCAAACAACTGCGCGTACTCCAAGCCAGAATACGCTTCAATGGCTTTCCTGCTGTCGATGACCGTGTAACCGTTAACTTCTTTAACGTTCTTGTCTTTGCAGGCTACTACTTCGCCGCCGATAGCCTTGCATAAGTATTCAACCCTCACCGGAATAGGGAACTCGCGCAAATCCACGACTGCCATGCTGGGCGAACTTGTTAGTTTTGCGAATTCTCTGATGAAGCGGCTGCCCTTTTGCTCATCAATCTGCAAAAGCGAAAGCACAAACCTTCGGATGAATTTGGCGCCTGGGCTTTGTCTTCGTCCACTCTCATAATCACTTATCACCGATGAGGACAACCCCATTGTCTCTGAAAGACTCATTTGCGAAACAGCAAAAAGCTCACGCCATTTCCGCATGGTGGCGCCGGGTTTACTTGAAAGAATTATTTCTCCAGCGATTCTTCTTGCTAAAACTTCCCTCAGACTAGGCGACACTGACATGAAATAACTCTCCGGCTTTTACTCTTCCCTTAAGGCTTGAGATATAAAACTGTAGCGTTTTTTTACAATGCAGAGTGCAGAAATCAAGCCTTTTTCGAAAAATAGTTCATTGATAGATTTTTTCATTTTGATTTAGCGCTAGCTCGATATATCAGATTACTGAATTGCGTTTATAAGGAAGTTTCACGTACTAAGGCAGTAACGTTCCCAGTCTAAAAAGACAAAGAAGAACGTTACTACCGCAATGAACAAATAAAGGAGTGAAAGAAAATGGCAGAAAAACCTAATAATGTAGTATTCGTTGGAAACAAACCACCAATGAGCTATGTGCTCGCTATCATAACAGCTTTCTCTTCAGGCATAGAAAAAGAAATAACTCTAAAAGCACGAGGACAAGCAATAACTACCGCTGTTGACGTTGCAGAAATAACAAGAAGCCGCTTCCTCAAAGACCTCAAAGTTTCAAAAATCGCAATCGGAACAGCAGAGATGCCACCAAGAGAAGGCGAAAACAGGTCCAGAATGGTTTCAACGATAGAGATATCTCTTGCAAAAGAGTAACATGGCGAACAACAATCAATCTGGGAGTTTTAAGCTCTCCAACCTTTTTACAACATTAACCACAATCATTTTAGCTTTTTAATATCATGTTTTGCGATTATTTTTCAGGTAGGCTTCAACTTTCTTAACAATTTCCATGAAAGCCTTAGCCGCAGCAGAATCCTTGTGTGCAACCACAAAAGGATGCCCCGTATCAGAATCCACACCCACCTTCGGGTCAATGGGAATATTGCCGAGAAAGGGAACGTCGGCTTCTTCAGCCATCTTTTTCCCGCCGCCAGACCGAAAAATCTCAGTTTTCTCTCCGCAATGTGGGCAAACAAAACCGCTCATGTTCTCTACAACACCAATTATAGGCATGTTTAATCTTTCAGCAAAAGTGATTGCCCTCTTAACAACAGAGCTTGACAACTCAGAAGGCATTGTAACAATAACTACACCATCCATCTCAGGCAAAAGCTGAGCAATACTTAACGGTTCATCACCTGTTCCAGGCGGCAAATCAATAAAGAGAAAATCAAGCTCACCCCAAACAATATCCGACAAGAACTGGCGGATAGCCCGCATCTTTAATGGTCCACGCCAAATCGTCGGCGTTTCCTCGGGCAAAAAGAAATCTATGGACATAACCTTCATCCCAAATGGTCCATCAACGGGAAAAGCGCCCGGCGGACCAGTTTTAACGCGTTGCCCTTCTAATCCAAGAAGCCTCGGAACGCTTGGTCCATGAATATCCGCGTCTAAAACGCCAACTTTGTTTCCCTTCTGTGCGAATGCTACCGCAAGGTTAACGGTTATGGTGCTTTTTCCAACTCCGCCTTTACCGCTTATGACGGCGATTTTATGTTTAATTTTGCCCATTCTATCTTTTAGTTTCTGCTGCTCCTCTGACGTTTGCTGCCTGTAAGCTTCAATTTGAGCCATGTTTCTCTCTAAACTCATAAAAATACCAGTTTGGAAATGCTGTTTAAGGTTTGATGCTTAAGTAAACTAAAATAGTTTATGGTTGCTTAACTTTACAGGTTAAATGAGGGTCTTTAGGCGGTAAACAAGATGGTCACACTCAAAAATATACAGCAAGCACAAAAAACCATAGCACCCTACGCCAAGCCCACGCCACTAACTCGCTCAAAGTTTCTAAGCGAACTATGCAGCGATGATGTCTTTTTGAAACTTGAAAACCAGCAGGTAACTCACTCCTTCAAAATTCGCGGAGTAATAAACAAACTACTCAACTTATCACCTGAAGAAAAAGCCAGAGGAGTAGTAACGGCTTCGGCTGGCAATCATGGTCAAGCAGTAGCTTATGGCGCCCAAAAACTGGGTTTCTCAGCAAAAATCGTAGTGCCCACTAACACGCCGAAAATTAAAGTGGAAGGCATAAAACAGTACGGCGCCGACCTCTTATTGTTCGGTGAAACTTACTCTGAGGCTGAAAAGAAAGCCAAAGAAGTTGCAACACAAGAAGGATGCTTCTACATTTCGCCTTATAATGACGAGTTGATTGTGGCTGGACACGGAACCGTCGGGTTAGAAATCCTCAAAGCACTTCCAACCGTTGACGTCGTCATCGTGCCTGTTGGCGGAGGAGGCTTAATTTCAGGCATAAGCATAGCCGTTAAAATCCAAAGACCTAACGTGCAAGTCATCGGCGTACAATCCGAAGCTTCACCCATCATGTACGAGTCTTTGAAGGCGGGCAAAATCGTTCCTCCACACAGACACGAACCCTACACCATTGCTGAAGGGCTCTCAGGAGGCATCGAAAAAGGCTCCATCACATTCACCATCGCTCAGCAATACGTTGACGAGGTAATGCTGGTTAGAGAAGAATCCATTAGGCATGCGGTTTACTTGCTTTGGAAAAACGAAAAACAAGTGGTGGAAGGTTCTGGCGTGGCAGGCGTCGCAATGCTGCTGGAAAACAACGACTCATTCACTGGGCAAACTGTTGCTGTAGTGGTAACTGGAGGAAACATTGACGACTCGCTGTTTAAGAGCATTTTAGCTTCCGAAGAATAATCGTCTTTAGCCGAGTTTGTAGCCTATTTTTCGCAGGAACCCACGCCGCTCCTTAACGTCAGCGTCGGTCTCTATGCCTTTGCTTTTCAAGCCATCAACAACGCCAACAATGCCTCTGCCCTGAGCAGTTTCAGCAATTAATACTTCTAGCGGGTTAGCAGTGGCAGCGTAAACTGTGCATACTTCAGGCACCTTCTTGATTTTGTCCAGAACATTTAATGGATAAGCATTTTTTATGTAAATGAGAAAGCTGTGGCCGCAGGCAATTTCAAAGGCTTTCTGGGCTGCCAAACGCCGTAATTCCTCGTCGTTTCCTTCATGCCTAACTAAGCAAGGTCCTGAGCTCTCGCAGAAACCTACGCCGAATTTAATGTTGGGCACAGAATTAACCAGAGCCTCATACAAGTCTTCAGCGGTTTTTATGAAGTGAGCCATGCCTAAGATGATGTTGCAGTCTTTCGGCGGGTCTATTTTAACTGTTTTTAACTCCAAACGTTAAACCTCCTCAGCTAATAACTTATGAGCAATTTTAGAATATAACATTTTTAAACCAAACGTCCATAACCAACACACACTTTAGCCTGAAACAGAAATTCCCTCTGTTAGGCTCTTTTAGCGGCTATTTTGGTGCAACTTATTTTTCTAGGTCTTTTAGCATTTTCTGGATTGACCTTTTCAGCGGCGGAATGTTATCTTTGACTGCTTTCCAAAGGGTTTCTACGTCTACCCCGAAGTAAGCGTGGATTAGTTTGTCTCTCATTCCAGTCATTTGCTTCCAGGGAAGCTCTTTATATTTTGCTTTTATTGTTTCAGGGATATTCTTGGATGACTCTCCGATTATTTCGATGCTGCGTACCACAGCGTTCAAGGTTTTTCTGTCCTTGATGAACTCTTCATAAGTCATGCTGTCAACAAAGCTTTCGATGTCATTTACAGCATCCAAAATATCTTGCAAATAGTCCCTGTAGTCACGGGTTTTCATATCATGGCTACTTCCTTGAGGATGCGTTCACCAATGTGTGGCTTGAGTGCCTTCTTTGATACCAAATCAACCTTAACACCAAGCAAACCAGTCAGGTACATCTCTAAATCCATAAATTCAAACAATCCCACAGGTTCCTCAAACTCAACCAGCACATCCACGTCACTTTGCCGTTTCTGCTCACCACGCACATAGGAACCGAAAACCCCGATGGTTCTCACTCTAAATCTTTTTCTCAATTCTGTCTTATGCCGTAAAAGGATGCGTTTAATATCCTCGATATCTTGCATACCTCAAACTTCGAATGCTTTAGATTTAAGCTTTTTCAACCGCGTTTGACTTGCACCCTGCAGCCCCAAAAAATAAAAAATCGGTAAGTTGATTTTTTTGATAAATCTATGCCAAGCAACCGCTTAACTTTGTGCGTTTGTTGTTTTTCTCTTAACGACAAATTTTATATGCCTCAATGCAATGCATAAATGCATCGTGCAAAAAGCAGTTTTTGCACCATAAACAGAAACAAGGAGTTGAAAGTAGTGTCCGAGAAAGAAATGTTCAAGGCAACTTGCTCTGAATGCGGTCAGGAATGTGAAGTTCCATTCAAGCCAGACCCAAGCAGGCCAGTTTACTGCCGAGAATGCTGGGCTAAGAAACGACCAGCAAGGTCAAGACGATATTAAGCTTAAATGCTTAACCATTTAAAATCCAAATTTATTCTTTATTTTTATTTAAGCAAACAACTTTTTTATTCGCATGGTTTCCTTACTGACAAAACCTAAATATTATTGAGTTGTTAATCATTCGGAAAGCAACCGGGCCGGTAGTTCAGCTGGTATGAACGCTTGACTTGCACTCAAGAGGTCGGGGGTTCAAATCCCCCCCGGTCCACTACAATTAAAAAGAAAATGGCTTTTTAGTTTGCTGCTTTTGGCGATATTTTTCCTTTATAGTGCCTGCTTTTTTTTGAATTTTGAGTTATAGTGTACCCGACTGCTAGCGTTATGAGGGCGATCATCACAGGGAGAATTAGCGACGTGGGAAACTCTGGAACTGACGGCGTTGAACTAACAGCAGGCGCAGGCGTCGAAGTTGAGGTTGATTGGGGCAGCTGGTTAGATGATGATGCCGTTGGATTTGATGTCGGGTTATTGGGAGAAGATGACGAGGCTGTTGGAGTTGGTGAAGGTAAAGGAGTAGGTGTTGTTGAAGGTGTGGGAAGCGGTGACTGGGTTACTCTGTTCACAAGTTCCGCATATGTTTGATCGTTGATTGGGAAGTTTAAATTCTGGAATTCAGATCGAAGGTCTTGACCGAACGCCCATGATAATGCTGCAACCATAAAAGTGGATCTGAAGGTTTCTGCTGCAGGCGTGTCCTGATTTTGACTGTAATTTAAAGCATCACTGGGTCCAAATGTCTGCAAGAAAGTCATCATGCGCTTTAGGGGAATTTGGTAGCCTGCGCCTGAGTTTTCAGCGTGAGCAAAGAATTCGTAAGCGATAGTCATGAATGTATCAAAGGTTTCATCGGTGGTTGTAGCAGGGTTATTCCAAGAAGTATAATGGCAGCCTGAACTAACATAATCGTCATATGAATTTCTAACAATCTGCATTGATTGTATTGCGCTTTGTTCGATTTCGAAGACTAAGTCGTCGCTCAAACCGTATGTTGTTGCGTTGTTGATCAGTGAATAGGCGGTTGCATGCTGGAATATTTGAGCCATTGCCTCCGAATACAAAGCGTTTGCATTGCCATCAATTTTGCCTCCATAATAGTAGTTTGCTGGGGTGTTCAGTGTGAAGTCGTGTCCCATCTCATGGAAACATGAAGACCACCCAATTGAACCCTGAAAATAACTGTCTCCAGCGCCAAAACTTACGGGATTTGTATACCAAAGCGAGTACATACCGCTAAATGTTGGGTCCCTTAAGAGTACCTGATTGAAACTTCCATTGATTGAATACACGTTGTTGTTAACGAAGTCATATTGAATTGACGCTGCTGCCGATAAAACATATGCGACGGTGGATCTGTTTATGAGAGTGAAGAAACTGTCGTCAAAATAAGTTAGGCTAGTTGGTATACTATACATTCTGCTGGTTAGGGTAACGGCTTGGTTGGGGATCGAAACGGTGACATTTGATGGCAATGAGACAGGAGTTATAGAGGGCGATGTAAACCTAACTAGTACCTCGGACGAGGCTGTTGTTCCTTGGCTGTAATGAGAGGTGACAGTTACAACATAGTTCTTTGTAGTATCGGCGTAGGTGTGTGTCTGCGGGAACCAGCCTTGGGATACACTTCCGTCCCCCCAATCCCAAGTAAAGGGAATAGTCGGTCTCTGAGTATCGCCACCATTGAGCGTAACTTGCCCAGACATTTGGTTGAGAGAAGTAACGCCAACGCTTAACGTGAAGATGCTGCCAAAGAGTTCTTGGGAGAAATCAAAATGCTGAGTTGCCAACGGAGTCACGTTGGCTACTTCTGAACGCCCAATATTGCAGAAAAAACTGAATAAAAGCAGCCCCGTTAGCAATCCAGCGAAAAGCGGACTGAAAGTGCGGTGCGTTAACTTCAAACTGAATTGGTTCCCCCTCAAGACCTGCTTTACATAAATAGTAAATTAGCTTTTCTATTGCAACAAAACCATTGGAGAGCTAGGCATTACTGCACTGAAAATTCTTTTATTTCCTTATTCTACAGCTGCTTGACTTGCACTCAAGAGGTCGGGGGTTCAAATCCCCCCCGGTCCACTTCAACATGCTTTTTAACAAACCTCTTTTTGGGGCGTGCCAGTATTCGCGCAGCGTTTTTGCGAATCCTTCGGCGTAGCATTTCATGAGTGCTGTGTTAAGCGTCAAATCGATGAGGTTTCGTTTTTGGTACCAGGAGTCTTCTTCATTTCAAACATGAAAAGCGGCGAAACAAATCTTTGAACAAAACCCTTGAACTTTGAGTATAAAGCATCCTAAAGCTATGCCCTAGCACCTATGAGGAAAGACGAGTATTAAATTCGCATTTACTGTCTAGATAAATATTAAATACAACTTGGCATGTAACTATTTTTCGTGAGAAAAAGGGGAAAAATATGAATAAAAATGTAAAAACCCTATTTACTATTCTGATTCTTGCATTGTTTGCATTTGCTCTTGTTAGCGGTGCAATAGTTCCAAATGCTAAAGCGGCAGCCATTCCTAAGAGTTCAAATGTTGCACTCGTTCCGGGACCATATGGTCAAGCAGAAAACGGCGGAACTTTGCCGACGAACGAAAATGGTGACCTAGTTGGTGGTTGGCCAAACGGCGATACATTCACATTCTCAGATCTCAGTCCGGACACTATTATGAACTCCGCCACAGATCCTTTGCAAGCAGGCGGATTTGATACTGTTGTATTTGTGCAGCTCTACTTAACAGGCGATCCCTACGGATCTATCCCTAACTACTGGGCAAACTCCGCATTCAACAGTAGAATCACGAACTTCGTTTTCAACGGCGGAAAACTGATAATATACGACTCCGAAATCACAACCAACACCTACACATCATTCATTTATCCGTTCACTAGCAGCAATCCAGGCGCAACTGGGTCCGGAGGACAAATCTGGATAGCTGAAAGCAACACACTTGGATCAAATTCGACAACCAGCGCAACCTATCTCAATGCAAACGCACTCTGCGCCCCAAGTATAGCCGAGACTGGTGACAGCAACGCGATGACCTCCTTCGATCAAAATTGGCGCGTACACATGGTTTGCACTAACGTTAACGGGGTCACTGGACCTGTCCACACATACGCCGAGTACGGTAAAGGTCTCATAATCTTCAACGGTGAAGACATGGACCCAATGACGGGCACGGAGGTAAACAATAACGATGTATCCGGAATCCTTGGCATGATTTTCTATTTGGAACTCAAACAGCAATGGAATCCGACTGGATTGCAGGGAACAGTAGGTGTATCAGGCATAGCCTTAACAACGACGTCAACCAGTGCCGTAACTGGAACAAATCACATAGTTACTGCACACATTACAGACAGCATTGCTAATCCAGTGCAAGGTGTAACGGTTAACTTCAAAATTGATTCTGGACCAAACCAAGGAATTACTGGTACAGGAGTTACCGACGCAAATGGAGAAGCACAATTCAGTTGGCAAAGCACAACAGCGGGAACCGATGTAATCAGTGCATCTGCGATAAGCCCATCTAACCAAACTATGACAGTCTCATCTACAACAAGCGTAACTTGGGCTCAGAGTCAGCAAGTTACATCTACTCCAACAACGCAACCAACATCAACGCCCTCAACTTCGGTCTTTGCAGGGTGGATGCTGTGGATCATTATTGTAATCATAGCCGTCATAGTAGTGGTGGTTGTAGTTACCGTTCTGCTGGTACATGGAAGAAAGCCGACATCTCAGACAATGCAGAGCAGCTTTCCACCTCCGCCGCCACCATAAAACAATAGTACACAATAGCTTAAGAGAAAGGTCCCCCGCGGGGCATCTCATTTTTTTATAGAAACCTATCAGAATACCTGCCGCATTAACGGCAAGATAAATGCGTAAGTCCTATCTTTTTCGATTCTGAAAATCTTTCGCCATTAAGACAAGTAGGTGAGAGGCTTGGAGAAAAGCTATGCTTTCTATCAGCTCCTCGCCGACGACGAAGACTTGAGATCTGAGTTTTGACTGGAAACTGGGCTTTAAGAGAGAGTTTGAAAACTGGGTCTCATACGGAGTAAACTGTGGTGCGGTTGAAAAAGGCAGGAGAAAAAAGAGGAAGTTTGCGGGTGATATCTCCTTTGGTGGGGGTTCAAATCCCATAGAGACCCAGACCACTTCAGGCTCGAATCCAATTAATTTCGCAAAGAGTCCAACTCAACTTTGCGTTTGCTCGAGGTCTTGAAGCGCATGCATAATCTAAAATATCATCAGATACCTATGGGTTAATAATGTTTGGCGCAAACAAGCTGAAGAGTACAATACAAGTTACAGAAAACTCTGTTGAGTGCCCAGTTAGAAACCATTTGGAAATAGGAGAGATATGTATGAGGTTCTTGGTTGTGTATTATTCTCGAACTGGAAACGCTAGGTTTGTGGCTGAGAAGGTTGCTTCAGAGCTTGGTGCAGACACTGAAGAAGTGATTGATTCGAAAAATAGGCGCGGATGGCTGGGTTTTATAAGGGCAGGATACGATGCAACCCGCGGCAAGGAAACAAAAATTGAGAAAACTCAAAAGTCGCCTCAGGATTATGATTTGATAGTTGTTGGCACACCAGTTTGGAATAGCAGGCTAACGCCAGCAATAAGAACATACTTGAAGGAAAATGATCTTTCGCAAAAGAAGATCGCGCTTTTTTCCACAAACGAGGGAAGAGGAAACGAAAGAACCCTTTCAATGATGAAGCCTCTTATACCGAATGGATACATTGTCAGCGAACTTGGAATTTCGAAAGCCCTTGAGAATCGAGAAGAGACGGAAAGCAAGATATCAGCTTGGTGCAGCAAACTGAAGTCAACGTAGTTGAGCGAGGCGCTACTATGAATATTGAAACTGCACGGCTGGGCAAAAGTGGCTCAATCGTTTTCTTTTTCCGGTAATCATTCGAACAACTTTTTCTCCTGAGCCAGGGCATTTTGATTTTTGGTATATTTTCAAGTATGTCTTTAGCTCTTGGCCTTTTTTTCTTGTTTCGTAGAAGAGCTTTGAGAAACTGCGAGTTTCACGAATAATTTCTTCCATCTTCTCTTTCGGGATTCTTCCTACTTTGCTTAATGGATGAACTCCCGCAGAAAAAAGAGCTTCATTCTTTATTATGTTTCCCACACCTTCAAAAACAGATTGATCCAGCAGAACATCGCACACAAACTCATCTGGCTGATTCAAGGTCAGCTCCAACACTTTTTTGGCGTTCCACTTCTCAGATACTATGTCCACTTCTTCATCGAACAACGTATCTACTTCTTCATTGCGGATCATCTTAATCGAGCATCTGTAGAATTCAATAATTGTACTCTGTGTTTTGATGGAGAGACTAGGTGTTACATTCTTCCTTGGGTTGTTTAACGTGTAGCTGCCAAACATAACAAAATGAACTCTGATCGTTGAATCTGGCAACTGAATGAGGAGATTCTTTCCTCTGGAATAGACTCTTCTGAGCCTTTTAGAAGAAGAAAGGTCACTGCTTGCAAACTTAAAGTAGCGCCGTGCAGGTCTAAGCTGTCCTTTTCTATTCTGGAGGTAAACCGAGCATGCTTTCCGTCTTGTTCCACAATCGTTTCTGCAGTTCTTTGTTATATGACTCGGGGCAAGTCATTACTTCTTTTTTCTTAGCAAAGCATTTTCCAGTTACGTCCTTTACTTCGTCTGAGGAGGCTAAGTAAACAGACGTTTCTGCTCCCTTCCTGGGACTTACCTGCATTGGACGAACCATCTTGAACATGAGGTATGAACTGAGGCTGCCGCTGTTTTTTCCAAGGTTAGTCGCGACAAATCCAGGCATAAGGACGTTTGCAGTTACCCCTGTGCCTTTTAGCCGCCTTGCTAGTTCATATGTAAACATCATTACCATTAGTTTTGTGTTAGCGTAGACTGGTGCTCTGACTTGAGAATAGGCTTTTGTTCCCCTATAGTTTTTCTCGCTTTGAAGATCCTCAAGATCCACTTTGCCATTCTTCGCAAGTCCTGAGCTTACGTTGATTATTCTGGAAGGCGCGCTGGATTTTAGCAAACCCAGCAGCTCATGCGTAAGCAGAAATGGTCCTAGATAATTGACGGCCAAGGTTCGCTCAAAACCTTCCGGAGTAACCTCTCGTTTGTTGAACATCGCTCCAGCATTATTAAGCAGCACGTCGAGTCTGTCGTATTTCCTCTTAAATTCCTGCGCGAAGCGCCTGATTGAATCCATAGAAGACAAGTCGCAGATCATTAAATCGATGGAGTTGTTTCCGGTTTGCTTCACTATTTCCAACCGTGCTTTTTCTCCTCGCTCTTGGTTGCGAACAACCATAACAACGTGGGCTCCCATCTTCGCCAAGCTTAAGGCAGTTTCTTTCCCAATTCCAGAGTTGCTGCCCGTTACAATACAGGTTTTCCCTTTCATCTCGCTCATATACAAACGTCCCGCTTAAACAATGCAAACGCAACTACAAACAAGTCGAAAAATGTTTCTCAAATACTTTTGCGTTCTTAAGCATTAGCGCATGCGGGTTGCTGGCGTGGAGCGTGTTTCCATAGTTTTTCATATCGAAAGCAACAAACAAGCCATTAGGTTTCAAAAAAAATCCATTCTACTAGGTTATTGAGGTTTTCTGTGGCTGTCCTTATCTTGATTTCTTCAATTTTTCATTTGGCTGTTGGGCTTTTCCTTTCTGTGACTGAGATTAACGTGTCAACAATAGATATTGTGTTTGGAGTAATTTACGTCTTTATGGGTATTGGTCTTTTTGCTGGCAAACGATTGTTTATTTATCTAAGCTTGATCTTTCCTCTGATAGACGGAATCGGCGGAACATTCGCTCACATAACTAGTCACTCAATCAATCCGTTAATCGCTGCAGTAATCGATGTTGTCATCATTCTATGCTGTAGCTATCTCTTACTTAACAAGAATCCCCGCTAAACTTCTTGAAAGCAAGCAGCACAGCTTACGTGCGCTGGCAAAGGCGAGTGCTATTTCGTACCTCAAGAACCTCACAATGAGCGCGTGCCGTTAACCAAAGTTTACTGGTAAATTGGGGTATGATCTCCCTTTCGACTTCAAAAGCTATAAGAGGCTCAGACCCGTTTGGGGATAAGTCCAGTTCGACTCACGCCCCATCCCAGACGACAAACTCAGTACAAAACAAACTTTATCAACGGTTTAAAGAAAAAAGTTTTTGAACCCGTTTGGGTATGGGGACGGGCAGCTTCAAACCTTGGTATAAACTTAACAAAAATAGCCTGATTCTGCAAATTTTAGCAAAAGAGCTTTTGTGGTTTGAACCCATTACGGTTCAAATCCCCCCCGGTCCACTCCATTCTTGAAATGGAGTTTGTTCATAGGTTGTGTAGTTTTTCTCCGCAAGTGGGGCAGAACGTAAACTTATTGCCGGATAATGCGGCCGGAGCGGGTGGCGTTGCAGATTGAGCGGGCTGAGCAGATGGAGGAGATGGTTGCGTTGCGGAAGGTGGAGGTAATTTTATTTGTTTTGGAGTGGCTGGGGCGATTTTTCGGTGGTAGATTCTGGCGGCTACGCAAAGTCCGGCGGTGACTACTGCGAACCAGTACGTCCATAGGAAAGTCGCAGAAACGGCTACGCTGATGATCGCGTTTTGTGATGTTAACGTTTGGGGTACTTGGAGGTTGGCTGAACCCATTAGGGGAATGTTGAGGCCGACTGCTTTTTGCGCCACAAGAGTTAGGGCGAACAGCAAAACTGTGAAAACCAATACCAGCACTAAAGGTGTTTTGTATGCGAATCCTAAGAGGCGCTTGGCGTAGGGTTTTAGGGGGGATGTCGCGTAGATTAGCATGATTATGCCGCTGGCGATCAGCGAGAGAGCGCAGGCCATGTTTATGGCCCATATCAATGGCACCGTGATGCCGCTGTAGCCGGGTAAACTGACGTTGATGTTTAAAGGAGAAACGTTGAGTTTGGCAAGTCCGTTGGCGATGCTGAGTTGCCACCAGGGCACGAATAAAGAAACTGCTGCCAAAATAAGGGCGGCGATGCCACCCGCGATTCCAAGCAAGTTGATTTTGCGTTCCATTCATATTCACCTGTTCAATTTAAGGTGTAATCTCCATTGTTGCCGAGGTAGGTTGAGTCATCTGTACCGTAATGCCGCTTATATTAACAGTCAGATTTACCAAGTTGACGTCTATACTTGTGGCTGCGGGGTTTTGAGTTTGGAAGGTGCTTTCAGCGCTCGGCGCCCAAGTAAAGACGAAGTCTATGGTAACCGTCTGCGCGGCACCTACGCTGACGGAGCCGACGAATATAATGGTCCCCAACGGGGTATTGTTGTTTCCTGAATTGTTGTTGTTATTGTTATTGTTTCCTGAGTTGTTGTTATTGCCCGGCGGCGAAATGATGTTGTTATTGTTGTTGTTATTATTATTTGAGTTGTTATTGTTGTTGTTTGAGTTGTTGTTATTGTTGTTATTATTATTGTTATTATTGCTATTATTGTTGTTGCTGCCGGTCGTGACGGTGGCGTTCACAGAGTACAATGTCACACTGAAATTAAACGGATTCGTGAATTGGATGGCAAAAGTGTTTGTGGACGAAGCGCTGGAGACTGCCATGTTGCCTGAGAAGAAGTTGCCGTTTCCTGAACCACCATTGCTTGAACCGAACGATCCGATTATCTGTTGTATCTGCGGAGGGACAACCATCTGGACGGGATTATTTCGGTAAGTTATTCCGACAACCGCAAACGGCGTCAATAATGTGAAGACGCTGACTAAAATTAATATAATCCTGACCTTCTGCATGTCTACATGTGCCCTCCGTTATGCATATGTATAAAAATATTTAAAAGAGTTATGGCTGTCCATAAACGTTTTCTTGAAAACTTTTATGGTCGTTTGCGGTGTCAAATTCAACCTTTATAAGCGGTTAAATTCTTTGACGAAAGGGAGGATAAAGAAGATGGTATCAAAGAAGCGCATATATCCTTCAACTTAGATTGCTCTGAGCTTGTTTTAAATACTTAAACGCTCCAATTAATATGTGGGGAAGGAATAGTGTTGGAAATACAACATGTGTGCTTCAATGAGTTCCCCGATCAATGCGTAGGATGCCCAGAATACAGTGAAACAAGGCAAGATCAGGCAACACAATTAATGTTGCTTTCAGGGATGATGATGTACCCGCCATACGCGAAAAAAATCGTCAAAGAATGCAAGCGGTATCACAAGCGCAAAGTTGAATATCTGAGGTAGAAAGAAGCTCAGCGCAACCCCGTATAAGCAACCATAGAATAGACAAAGTTGAATGCGGAAACTAAGTATCGGGGAAAAGTCTCGATTTCTATACCACTTCTTAGATTGCGCTAAAAATAGCTAAATGAATGCTGGGTGAATTATCATATGAACCGCACTTTTTAGAGTCGCTTTTCTTGGTTTGGATTTATCAGCGCTCGCCTCCTCTCTAGTCATAAGATTTGTCCTTGAGAATCGATTCGTAGTCTGGCTCGAATCCAACTAATTTTGCCAAGGTTCTTCGAAACGGAGTTTCGATATATGTCTGCTTTTGAAATATTGCTTATATCGCGTTTCGCAATAGATGACACTTGGTGTTGAGATTGCAAAAACAACTCTCACAAATAGAGCCTCAGAGAATGCCAAGTATTGAATCCCAAGAAAATTTTAGGAAAGAGGTCAATGGCGCTGAAGAAAAGTTCAAACAAGATTCAGTAGCATACTTGCAACGGTTAATAAACGAACGAGAAAAAACAAAACCAAAATTGACAAACCCTTGATTTCTCAATTTTCCCAGGTTTCAGGATTTTGCTGGAATTCTCCGTTGTTTTCTATTAATTCCAGAATGCTTTCAATACAGAAAGAATTTGTCCATAACAAAACATTTGTAACATCTCGCAAGGTGGGGCGGATTCGCTTGTACCGTACGCTATATGGCAAGAAGGGTGATTAAGCGGATTTAGCCAAGTGCTAACATCGATAAGGCGCAAAAACAGTGAGGGACGCCTTATCTTATTTAGCAGCCAGACCCGCCCAACGTGGCTCTTAGTTAATTCCTTCTTCTTTCTCGTTAGCTGGTTATAATTTAAAGAATATAAAATAATGCTGTTACAAATAGTTAGCCTTTGTCTCTATATGTCCACTTTGACACTGCGCTTTGTTGAGCCTTGCAAAGCACACTATGCTTTGTGAAGACTTGTAAAGCACAGCCAAAAACGAGTCTTAAGCTAGGGCGCTTTCACAAAATAGAAAAAAAGAGGGTTGTGTGGGTGATATCTCCACTTTGGTGAGGGTTCAAATCCCCCCGATCCACTTCAACAAACAGCAGTCATTTTGGCGAGTGCATCGAAAAGTGAGGAAGGTGATCTGCGTTGGTTTGTTTATGGATGGATTATGGGAAATCCTTAAGAAAGGCGATGTAAACTGACAATGGCTATGATTAGTAGCTGCATAGTAACCGCGTAAAAGTTGTTTATTGGGAGTATGATGTTGATTGCCAAAGTCTTTTTTCGATTCACTAAACGTTTTCATCCGGAGGCGGTACCGCTGGGTCATCATAGCGTGGGTGGTTGCGGTGCTGCTTTCGCTTGTTCTTATCCCAAGCTTCTTTTCAGCTGTTTCCTATGACCTGACCGGCGGGTTTGGGGCGCCTTCCAACAGCGAGTCCGAAAAAGCAGCCAGCATAGTGCAGGCTCAATTTCCAGCATCTGCCAATGGTAGCGGAAGCAGCATCCTCGTTGTCGTTCAAGGTGCTCAAGTATATTCTGATTCGTTAAAGCAGAGCGTGCTTGCACTCAACGACACTTTAGCCTCAGACAAAGATATTGGCAATTACACTGGAGAATCAAGCCTTTACTCGCTAGAGGATAGCCTGCTTAACTCATCCTTACCAAGCATAATTAATCAGACGGCAAGTCTTCAATCAAACATAATCACCATTAACTCTGGACTATATACCCTGCAGGACAATCTTTCTGCTTTGAGCACAAACCTGTTTCAGCTGCAAACAGGGATTAACCAAACAGCCCAACTAGTATACGGCGTACCAGCAGCATTCGTCGGCGTTTGGCAGGGAATCACTGCTCAAGGCGTAACGGACCCATATATTGCGAATATTCAAGCGAACGCCACCGTGTACAACTTAACCTCTAATTTCGGAGGCGACCCCCAATCCATCGGGTACTACCAAGCATTCTTTAACACTTGGATGGCCAGCTTCCAAGCTCTCCCAGACAGCACAACGGTGCTTGACCGCGAAGCCTTTGCCGTAAACCAGTCCGTCTCGGCGCTTCTAAGTAACCCACAGCTTGATAATCAGACAAGTCAAATGATGAGCACTGTGGCGTCCGGTTTGAACGCTACAAATTGGAACCAACCTGATGCAGTAGCGAACTTGACAATTTCAACCATGTCTTCAAGCATCCCTGCAGACCTCTCAGCTTCCCTAGGAGCCTCACCATATAGCCTCGTCAACCAACTATACAGTTTCGGATCATCACCGTTAAACGCAACGCTTGGAAACTACGCAGTCACGCTCTTAGAAAACAGCTATACTAACATGACAACTGCAGACGCAGGCTTTTCAGTTTCTGACCTAATGCAGTCCACTTATCTGCTTGGTTCATCACCCAACGGCGCCCAGACATGGAATCTAGCCTGCAATCTTGTTTCAAACGCTACCCAAAGCACCTTTTCAGACTCCCCGCTCTTTTCCGTAAACGGCACGTCTCTGGGCAATCTCCTTTCGGGTCTTTCGCCGAATGCAACAGTTGCCGACGTGAACCGCGCCATCGAAAACGTGATTTCAACTCAACCATACACGGATTATCCGTACGTGCCCTCCAATGCGCTGACTAGTAATTTTGTTAATTCGGAGAATGATTCGATGCTAATTGTTCTCAGTTTCTCGTCCAGTCCAGACGCCAACACGATTGCTCACGTAGAGTCAGATGTACAAAATTCTGGGTTGCAAAGCTTTGGGGCGGTTTATGTAACTGGCGGCTCAGTTTTGTCTAAGGATATGGAGAACGCGTTTTTGCCTGCCCTTGAACTCACCGTGGGACCAGGCATCGCGATTTCCCTTTTAATCGTTGGACTACTGTTTTTGGCGCCGGTGGCTGCTTTGATTCCGATTCTGCTTGGCGGCGTTTCGATTTCAGTTGCGCTTGCCTCCATCTACGTTGCCGTTGTGAAAATTGGCCATGGAAGCTTGACTTTCCTCACCCCAACATTAACCATACTGCTGATGCTGGGTCTCGCCGTCGACTACGCGGTGTTACAGCTTAGGCGGACAAGAGAAGAGAGGCAACAAGGCAAATCCATCGAGGCTAGCGTGGGCATTTCGATTAAGTGGGCAGGGCAAGCAGTCCTAACCGCAGGCGCAACCGTAATCGTCGCTTACATCGTCATGGCAGCCGCTAACGTACCCATATTTAGCGATGTCGGAACTGCCATAGCACTGGGGGTTTCAATTTTGCTCGCGGCGTCACTCACGCTGCTCCCAGCCCTCGAGATTGCTTTAGGCGACAGGATTTTCTGGCCCGGACTTAACAGGCACGGCAAAGCAAAGTCTGACCCAAACAGGAACATACTAAGACGCGTGGCACAGGGTACGCTTAAACGAAAAGTGCCCATCGTAATCCTCATCAGTGTAGTAGCCTTAGGCGCCTTTTTCGTCACATATAATACTCCTACCAGCGAAGACTTTCTAAAGCTTATTCCGAACTCCCCCAGCAACCAAGGACTCACTGTCATAGCAAACAGCTTCGGAAGCGGAACAATAGAGCCAACATCCATCGTCGTCACAACTCCCACACAAATAACCTATGGAAACAACCAGTTTAACCAGACACTGCTGAACCAGCTTGAGCAAATCACAGCTGCCGCCGCAAACTCCAAGGGTGTCACCAGCGTTGCAGGCCCAACTAGACCCTTCGGAAACGCATTCAACTACTCGTCCATCGAGAACATGTCTGAACCACTCAGCATACAATATGAAAGCCAAATGTTTTCAACGATTGGAAAAGACAACAAAACCGCGGTAATTGACGTAGGTCTTTCCGATTCCGCCTCCAGCCAAGCGGCCATTGCCTCTTTGCGCGGAATGGAGAAGAACATCGACCAGCTGCCCCTCGTAAGCGGCGTAACGGTTTACTTTGGAGGACAAACTCAGTCAACCTATGATAGCCAAGCGTTCATGGCGAACCTGCTTCCCGAGGTCGTAATAATTCTCGCAGTTGCGGTTTACGTGATTTTGTTTTTCCAGCTCCGCTCAGCCTTTACGCCAGTTCGACTGATAATTACCATACTTTGCAGCGTAGTTTTCTCCTTAGCCATAATTTCACTCATATTCTACGTTGACCTTAACCTGCCCATCCTAGACTTTGCGCCTCTATTCGTAGTTGTAACCATGCTGGGCGTCGGAATAGACTACGACATTTTCTTTGTCACCCGCATCCGCGAAGAAGCCCTCAACGGCAAAACCGACAACGAAGCCATAACAGCCGCCATCGAAAAAGTCTGGGTAACCATCCTCTGCCTAGGACTCGTACTCGCCACAGTATTCGCGTCGCTGCTCATAACAAACATAGCCATTCTTCAAGAAATCAGCCTCGCCGTCGCCGCAGCCATCCTCATAGACGTCAGCGTCGTCATCCTCCTCTTCGTACCCTCACTCATGGGACTCGCGCAGAAACTCAACTGGTGGCCCTACAAACTCTCCCGACCTCAACAACCACAAAGCACAGCAGAACAGAAGCCGCAAAAAAAGCAAGCATCCCAAGAAGACAAAGCAGCCAAACCCAAAGAGAACTGAAAGAACCAGACAATTATAGAGACAAACGGGCAATAGCGCCGCGCTAATGGTAAAATTCCATTTTAAGAAAGGGTTCAGTAATGGCTACGGCGTCCATCCGAATAAACCCCGGGTCACTTTTTGCTTGATTGACTTCTATTTTTCTTCGAGGTCTATTTTTTGTTGTTCTAGCCAGTTTCTTGATTTCATCACTGTTTTTCCAGCAACTTTTAATTCTAATGCATCTTCGTAGGGGCAGATTTCAACGCATCGTGCGCAAAGTATGCATCTTGATTCAGTTACGTCGCCCCCTTTCTTTTCATAAACTTGCGTAGCTTGAGTTGGACAGACACGTTTGCAGACTCCGCACTTGGTGCATTTTTGTTCGTTCTTAATTAAGCGTGTTAGGGCGATTTGTTTGAAAGGGGTGAAAGTGCTGAATAAGGCGGTTAACGCGCCTAGGGGGCAGATTCTGCACCAGAATCGCCTATAGGCTAGAGCTAGAATTGTGATTGCAATTAAGATAGCTAAGTTTATGGATGTTATATAACCGCCTGTTATCCACAGCGGTCCATAGGTTATTTGCGAAACATACGAGAACTTCATTGAGCCTAAACCGCATTCGATTAACACGCAAAGGGGCCTCATGGGGCAAACCAAACAGAAAGGCTCGTTGATGTTGCCCACAATGCCAGCTTCAGTTCCTTCAGGTCCGCTGGGTCTAGTGCCTGAAATAAGCTGAGTGCCAAAAATAGCGTACGAGGCAAAAATAACACTTAGAATCAAAAAAACCGCAATTATGATATACCGTGATTGTCCAAGCGCCGTATTTGTCTTTTCGGAAAAACGAAAATGCCGCAACCGTAGGGCTTTGCGAGTTCGTGTTAACACATCCATGTAAAGGCCGAAAGGACACAGCCAACCGCAGAAAAACCTCCCTAAAACAACAGACACCACAGCCACCAAGCCAAAAACTATAGCGAGCTTCTCCAAACCAGAAGTAGAGTAGAAAACCTCATAACCTCGCGGATAATTCCAAAAAGGGAAAATGTAAGCTTGAATTTGCCAAATTGGACAAGTAACTGTTCGCCCATTAGGATAGTAACATGCTAAAATAGGAACAGATAAGCCATCTGGAAATTGGGTCCCAAAAAAATTAGTCCCAACTAACCGGTCGCGCGGCGAAGACCCTAAAGGCTGGAATATTGGTACGTTGAAGGGGCCTAATATGAGCCCCATAAACACAGCAAAGACGGCGGCTACTTGAATAAAAAGTCGCAGGGAGCTGACTTTACGGGTTTTGTTTTTGGCGAATCTAAAGATAAGATAGATTCCAACCAACACTATCAAAACGTATACAGGTAATACGATTGCACTGGGAGTCTCCCACGACATCTTTGCGCTTCCTACTTTTTATTTAATGCCGAGCCTTTGCTAATTAGCCTAAAGCACTTTCACCAACTTATTTTTCACCCGAATGCCCTTTGCTTTTTACTTTAATTATAATAGCGACAATGACCGTGACAGCCACTACCATTGCTATTACAATGGCTACTGAATGCTGCAGGTAGGAAGGCAAGTTTGAACTTGGCAGGCTATTTTCAGAAAAGCCCCAGTGCACGATGCTTACATTACCAGTTACGCCAGTTACAACCAATGTTCCGTCATTCGAAATGGTCCAGCCCTCTCCTTCAGCCATGAACACATTATTACCTGTGATAACACTCCAATCAACACCACTCCATTCCCCCCCTTGAGAGCCAAGACCAAAGTTAAAAATCTGCTCACCTTTACCTTCAACCGCATATCTTAACCGTGCGCTCTGAAGCGTAGTGTTGAATGCTATGTAAGAGAAGACTGTAACGTTGGAGTTTTGAGTTGAAATCTTAAAATTTTCAAGCGGCTGCGACCTATTAAGGCGCAAATTCGTAAAAGTCCAAGTGTCATTTTCAAATGTTGCCTTGGAATAGGTGCCGTTTACGGCAAAACTGATGGCGCCATTATACGAGGGGATACTAAATTTGTCTGCAGAATTAAACGTTATGTCCGTTTCCGCTTGCGTATTAAGGCAAGTCCAAGGAAAAATTAAGATAATGACAATTATGGCAATTCCAGCTGAGACTTTCTTGCGGTTAATTGTTACCAAGCCTCACTGCCTGCATCACCATAAGTAATTATTAAGTTTGGCTATAAGACTTTTCTATGGTTCCAGAAAGTTGCGGTTTAGCTTTCGGTTTGCAAAGGAAAAAGGGCGGGTTTGTCCGTTTTGCCTATTAATGAGAACTGCTAAATGAAAATGCAATGAAGAAGCCGTTAGTCATAGCCGCGCTGCTCATAGTAATCATGCTTGTTCTGAGCGCTTCAATACTAGTTTTCCTGAACAACAATAAGTCCTCAGCAAACTCCGCTGGGACCCACTACACTTACACCATAGTTGGCACGTATCCGCATGACCCGAATGCCTTCACTGAGGGGCTCGTGTACTCGGATGGTTTCCTGTACGAGAGCACGGGACTTGACGGCGGTTCATCTTTACGCCGTGTGAACTTGACCACAGGCAATGTGCAGCAGGAGGTTATGTTGCCGACTCAGGATTTCGGCGAAGGTATAGCCATCGTCAACAACACCATTATCCAGCTAACTTGGCAGTCGCACATAGGCTTCATCTACGACAAAAACACCTTTGCAGTGCTGGGGAATTTTACTTACCCCACGGAGGGCTGGGGTTTGACCTTTGACGGCGAACAGCTAATCATGAGCGACGGCTCAGACAACCTATACTTCTTGAATCCAACAACGTTCCAGCGGATAGGACAAATCCAAGTGCATGACGGAAATACAACTGTAGTAAACATTAACGAGCTAGAGTACATCAACGGTGACGTTTACGCCAACATTTGGCAAACAAACACAATCGCCATAATCAACCCAGAAACTGGACAAGTCAAAGCTTGGATAGACCTCACAGGACTACCAGGCGCAAACAATTCAAACCCAGGAGCCGTACTCAACGGCATAGCATACGACCAAAAAAACGACAGACTTTTCGTAACAGGCAAAGACTGGCCAAACCTCTTCCAAATAAATCTAACACCCCAAACCAACCAATCAACCTAAACGGCGTATTCAGAGCAGGCTATAGTCTTGACGGGCAACAAAACGTAACCATCACTGGCAATATTATCGTAGCTAACATAACGAGTGGTTTCCATAGCATTATAGTCTACGCCAATGACACGTTTGGGAATATTGGCGCCTCCGAAACTATCGGTTTCACCGTAGCGAAGCTGGAGCCTTTTCCAACCGCAACTATCGCCGCGGTTTCTGGCGCATCAGCAGTGGTGGTTGCTGGTTTGTTAGTTTACTTCAAGAAACGCAAGCGCTGAAAATAAGTTTGGGTTTGGGGTTTAAAATTATATATAATGGTTGTTATAGTCTCTTGGAAGCATAGTCACCGTTAATTTGGGGGAGAATAGGTTGGATGAAGTATTAGACATGCTAGATAAAACTGCAAAGCGAATACAGAAAGTTGTTGATGAAACAAAAGAAGCAACTTGGAAACAATCAGCCCTGTACGAGCAAACCATGCAGTCACCTGAAGCGTCCGAAGAGCAAAAAATCAAGGCGTTTATTAGGAAAACCCGTTATTTAGACCAGCTTGAAGCCTTAAACTCCCAGCTTAGTTTGCTATATACTCTTCAGATTTTCGCCTTTAAAGTTAAAGTGCTTGAAGTAACCGTCGGCAACATCAACGACCAACTTGCAAAAACAGGGGTTCTTCTCAAAACAGCAGAAATAGAAAACATAAAGACAAACATTGACTCCCTCAAAATTTTAATCGAAGCCCAATACGAATCAATGAAGGAAATCCACGAGAGCCAAAACAAAACGTTAGACTACATTCATTAAACAACTAAAAAGTAAACTAAAACATTACTTTTTTTGTTTTACCTTGTGCATTTTAGCATATTTCTACACTATACAGATTTAAGACTTAACTTCATGAAAACTTTCCAACACACATAAGGCATTCAAGTGGGAACTTTTTGGCTGAACATCAATCATATGAGCATACAATGCAGAAGCAAATTTGACATTTAGGACAGTGTTTGAAGCCACCACCAAGCATCTTGTCACAAGCATCACAAGGTCTGGATAAATTGAGCATAGCAAACTCATAACTCAATTACTTCTCTGTTGAACTCTCAGACAAACACCAGCAAACAACCTAAAGGTGAGGGTTAGTTAAAGTTCAAATTCTAGTGACCCCGTTAAGCAAAAACAAACAAACTTTAGAGTTAAAATTACGGCAAGTACAAAAGAACATAAAGAAAATTTTTTAACCTGCGCCATGTAAAACAAAACGACCATCAACAAGCCTATAGCAGAGAAGACGCTTTTTTACAGGTTTTCCCAGTCTATTAACTCCCTGAAACATATCATTTCCGTTCTCAATATTAGCTTTAACTGATGACGAAAGTTCACCAGTATAGAATAAATAGCCTTCATACGGTCTTGCAATGTCACTATAGTTCTTGCCCTGAGTTAGATCAGCGTAGTTAAGAGTACCATATTTGCATTCCCCAATAATCCACGCTAATACAGTTTCGGATATCGCAATAAGTCCAATCAGGTCGGGCTCTATGTGGAGCGACCCATACCGTGGAATGATTGTAGGGTTAGGAACATTACGCCTTACGTACTCGGATAACGTCATACCTTTGCCATGAAATATCATTAGAGGTATTTCGAAACGGAAATCCTTATAACGGTTGCAAAGCCACGCCAAGGCATCTCTACGTACATTTCCCTCGTCCAATTTGATATCTGCCTTCACAGTTTTTTATTCTTGTATAATCTCCAACATCCTTTTGACCTGCACTTTTTTATGAACTTAGCAGAGCTCTTCCTTGTAGACCCAAGACATGGCGTTGGGTCAGGGATTCCGCCTTCTTTAGCGTCGGTCAGATGCTCAACAAATTCCAATTTTTTTCGTTGATTATAGAAAAGGTCCTCTATCTTCTCGAACGCTCTAATGTTTACTTTGAGCAAATGGTCCCTACTTCCACGCTTCCCGCCGGCCCAATCGATATAGTGAATTGGAACAGAAAGGCGACTCTGCAAGAGTTCACAAATATCGATAGGCAGTTTTTCATTTGGTCCTAGAATACTAAACTGAACTCTCCACGCGTTATCCTGACCCCATGCCTTATCGAAATCGGCTATAGTATCTGCTATACCTCTTATGAATTCTGCGATGGCGTCTTTTGAAAATTGAAATACAGCTCTTGGTACAGGATAGTGTAAATGAATCTCGCCTTCTTCTAAACCGTATTTCGCTTTCAGCGTCTCAAAAATCATTGGAGTAATTTGGCAAACGACAATATGGTTCATAATGCCGAATTTGTAGGGTTCTGCAGGTTGCGTTACTGGACTATTGGAAATGTATTTTGCCGAATCTGCGAGGTGTTGTAACACGAATTTTAGACTATCCGTTTCCCTGTTGTGGAGAAGGTTTTGTTCCTCCAAAAACATTTTAGCCATTTTCTTGCTTTTGATTCCCCAAAGCCCTTTCCTCTTAACAATCGGTTTTGGCGTATTCATAACATTTCGAGGGTGCCACAAGCTGAGTGTTCTTAATATGAAACCAAGACTTCTCCCGTCAATACCAGCAGACCTTACTTGTGCTAGACTTTGCAGCTCTGGTAAATCAACATCATGATTTTTAGAAAGAAGATGGCTCACTATAGCAACCTTGACCGGAGAAAATTCTTTGTAAGGCAGACGAAGGATTACATCATAGTTCTTTCCATCTTGAGATTGATAAATCGAGCCTCTACCAAAAAGACAGCCAAGAAGATAAGCTTCTTGTTCAACAGTACCAGCCAAGTCTTGCACCATTTAAGTGTTGGCGGCAGGCCCTTAAAACTATTTGCGAAATACCAATATGTACTCTCTGTTAATAGCTCCGCCGCCAAATTCGTTTGGCGCATTGGCGTTTTGCTTTCGCCTTGGGTCAATAGTACGTTCAATTGATTCGACAAATGTGAATCCAATTTGCATACCTATCTTGCGTAATAAGGCGTGTGTTGGAACCAAGACATTTTTTATGCAGGATGCCCCTATAACCAAGCAACAGGTTCCGCCATCTTGGAGAGCTTCGTAGTATTTTTCTAAACAAGATTTCATGTTTTCGAAATAAGCGGAGATAACCCTAGCTCGCTTCTCATCTTTTTCTACTATGTCATTGAGAGGTGCATCTAATTCAGGTATTCCAAAGCAGTGCACTTCAGGATACGTTCTTTTTGTTATCAAATCTGTGCCTACATATTTTCTGGCAAGATTAGGCAAGTTCTCTGATGTTGCGAAACCTAGCCAGTAGAAAGACAATTTATGGATTCTTGGATAATCAACTGAATTTGCATAAGGCGGGGACGTCACGATTAGGTTGATGCCGGTAATGTCTGAAGGAGGGTTTCTAGCGTCACCCAAAAATAGTTGGGGTTGCCAAGATTTATCGGCACATCCTAAACTGTCGCAAAGGCGTTCGAAAGCATGCATCCTTGTACGCATAGATTTCAACTTAGATTCAAACACTTTCAATGTGTCTGGTTTGTCCAACCGCTTTCTTTCTGGTGGAGGGAGTTTAGGCTCAATATCTCTTGGGTCGCAGTTGGATACGGTCTTAATGATTGCTGAAAAGGCAACTAAACAAAAATTTCGCACTTCCAAGTCAGAGATTTCGTCAATTCTCGTCTTAATTGTTGCTAGTTCCTCAAGCACGGTAGCTTGAAACAATTCGTCACGCCGGTAAAAGTCTGGAATTTGTATATTTAGCAGAGAATTTTCTTCTGAGAACAGGGTCGGCAAAATAACCTTGGATCGTTTTTCTGTAATCTTACGGAAGTCCGAATGCAATTTCGTAAGTAAAGAGTCTTTTCCACCACTGAATTCTCGGTCAAGTCGTTCATGCTCAATGGGTGTTGTCTTCACAGTTGCTATTAAAAGTGCAAGAGGGTCGATGTCGAGCCCGAAACCATGCCTCTTGCAGAGACGTGCTTCGACTAACGCCGTTCCGCAACCCATCATTGGGTCTAAGACCTTGTCACCTTTTTCACTGTATCGCTTAATCATCCACTCTGCTAGTTGAGGGATAAATTTTGCTGGGTAACTGTGGAAATTGTGAGTGAGTGTAGTAGTATTCTTACCAGTAAAGTTCAGGTCAATATTTTGAGTTGTTGTTAATTTTTCTTCTAACAAGGATTACGTCACGCGTTAAGTGACTTAATAATCTTCAACCAGATACATTTAAATCATTATCTAGATTCCGAACACTTTATTTCCAAAGCTCAGGTAGAGGAAATCCAGAAAAAGGCTAACGACTTCAACAAAAATTCCCAAAGTGCGTGAAAAACAAGTAGTGATTAAATTATAAATTAAAGAAAAGGGCAGCCTGGTGGTTTTCACCACTCATCAGGTTGTACTGCCTGCAATGCATCGTTGTCCTGAAGGCTTATTCTACGAGTTTTTCCCAGCTTGTAACGAAGTCAAGAACTTCTTGACCTTGTTTGCCGCCATAGCTCTTTAAGCGTTCTCGAACGTCAACCTGCGCTACTGCAGCTTTCTGGAAATCCTGCATCTGTTTAGCTTTGTCGGTTAAGTAAAGAATTCCGTCTACGCCTGCTCTTGCCATACGGACTGATAATGTTAAGAGTTCACTTGTGGTTGGCGTTTCTCTCGGGTCATCACCTGGACCGATAACGTATAATGCAATGTTGAGAGGTACGTCTTTGAAGAGTTTTTTGAAGTTACGGGTGAGCATTTCCCAATACCAAGGTGTAGCGTAGTTTTTACTGAACATGACGACGAGGAATTCGTCGGTTAACGGTGCCAAATCATCAAAATCGACGCCGAAGCGTTCATAGTTTGTGACTGGGTCTGGGAGAACGCCGATGACAAACTTTTTCTTTGCTCGGTCGCGTACTCGTTCGCTTACTTGCGCCATGTAGTCGGTGATTTCTTTTCTGCGCCATTCATACCAGCTTAAGCCACTTTTTGCGTGGAGTTCTTTGCAGCGCGGGCAAATGCAGTGACCGTGTTCTGCGAAGTGGATACTGTTTAGCCATATTCCCGGGCTCTTTCTAGCAACGTCTTCAATGTAGTCTAGTTGTTCTGCACGATGCTCTGGTTGGGTTGCACAGAGAATGTCCCACCGAACATTAAAGTTATCGTTTGTTCTCCATGCAGGACCTAGGTCTGATTGTGAAATCCAATCTGGATGATTACGGGCAGTAACGTTGTCTCCGAAAATCGCAATGTTGCTGTGCATGTCAGGTTGCGGTGGCAATCGTCTGCCTACTTCTGGTTTAACTCGGAAAAGGTCAAAGTCAAAGCCTAGAACTTTCTTTGCTTCAAACATGTATGTGCCGAATTTCAATTTGCTTCTACCTTTTTAGAAATCCAAAACGCTGGGCGCTGTAATAAAGTTTTGCATAACAAGCACAAAATTGGTTTCAAAAAATAAATACCTGTTTGGCGATTGCTCCGATGGCGCCAATACATGCTTACGCATAGTTATTAAGCATTAAACTATGGATTAGTCGTTTATTTAGAGAGTATTAAGCTAATTAGTTTAATCCTAATTACTACTTACTACGTACATGCTAAGGCTATGATGTACGTAGTAACCCCAGAATGTACGTAGTAATAGAAATTTTATTTACCTAAAGAAACTTGGTGATTTAACAACAAAAAAAGAAAATGGAAGATAGTTCTATTGCTTCTTTAACTGTCCGTTTGTCATAGTGATTCTACAAGAAGAACCACATAGCCATCATGAACCTTGGATACTATGACTTCGATGCCCAGAACATCATGTCTTTCCTTGCGTTGCGGGAAGGTTTAAATAGAGATTATCAAGTTTGCATTTTATTGTAGAGTATTTGGAGTGTTTTTTGATGAATGTAAAGCAAATTGTAAGAGCGGAACCTGTTTTTGTGGAAGTAGCTAAAACCGGTGAAGTCGAGAAAGGCAAAATGAAAAGTGTAGAAGTAAATGGAATTGACATTTTAATAGCAAATGTAGATGGGCGTTTCTACGCTTTAGATGATAGATGTGGACACATGAATGCTTTGCTTTCGATGGGAACGTTGCAAGGAAAGATTGTGACCTGTCCGTTTCATTACGCTCAATTTGACGTTACCACCGGACAGAAAACTAAAGATCCCGTGCAGGAGTCATTTAAGGGCATGGATAAACTGCCTGAAGATATGCAGAAATTCTTGGTTTACGTGGAAAAGTTGGTGGATCCCGTTAAAACTTTTGACCTGCAAACGCATGAAGTAAAAGTGGAAGGAGACAAAATATTCATCAGAATTTAGAGAACGGTTTGTGAACATCAGCCAAAAAAAGGAAGCAGCTCTCTAACTCGCCTATTATGTTAAAATGCTTTAAGCCTTGCTTTCATACTGTGTCTTAAGCTCCTTTTAGTTATTTCATACTAAAAAGTATGATTAACCATAGTTTTCTTGTTATTAACCGCTGTTTTCAATGCAAGCCTAACGTCTACCATGACATAAACAGTGAAAAAGGAAAACAGGGAGTCCACTAAATTCTAGCGATTGCCTACGCAATCTTTTTAGGGCAAAGTCCCTTTTAATCGCAAGTCTGCAATTATACAGAATTAAAATTGGATTCAGGTGCTGCCAATGAGCCAGTGGCATTCGCGAGAAACAGAAGAACTAATTCGTTTATCAGGCGTGAATCCTGAAAAAGGCTTATCAGACCAAGAGGCAGCACAGCGCCTAAGCAAGTACGGAAAAAACACTCTTGTAGAGCAAAGGGAAATCCGCTTCTTAGGCATTTTAAAAGAAGAAATAACTGAACCCATGATTCTGCTGCTAATCGCTGTAGGAGTACTCTACAGTTTCTTAGGCAGTTTAAGCGACGCCTTAACAATAATCGTAATAATAATAGTCCTTGTCTTAGCCGAAGTTTGGAATGAATATAGAGCCAAACGTTCAATCGCTTCGCTAAAGCAACTGGCGCCACCAACTGCACTAGTGCTTAGAGATGGGCAACCAAAAGAAGTTCAAACTGCATTTCTTGTTCCAGGCGATATCTTACTTTTTAAAACGGGTCAAAGAGTCCCAGCAGACGCTAGATTACTTGAAGCCTTCGGATTAGAAGCTGATGAGTCTTCGTTAACCGGCGAATCATTCCCAGTCTCTAAAGATGCCACTGCAGTGTTGGCGAGCGAAACCAGAATCACAGATCAAACAAACATGCTTTTCACCGGAACCATAATTACCAGAGGAAGAGCCAAAGCTCTAGTAACTGCAACTGGAATAAACACGGAACTCGGAAGAGTTGCAGGCATAACTAAAGCGGCAAAGGAGCCAAAAACAACCCTTCAACTGGCTATGAAGCAGCTTTCTAAAACGCTAGTGTGGATTGCGCTTTTCTTTAGCATTCTTATTCCAGTTTTAAGTTACATCAGAGGTTTACAGCCTAATCCGGGAGAAGCAGTACTTTACGGGTTGTCGTTGGCTTTTGTTGTTATCCCTGAGGAACTGCCCATCATTATCACCATGGTTTTGGGCGTTGGCGGTTACGCATTATCCAAGAAAGGCGCTATAGTGAAACGTTTACGAGCAGCAGAAGCTCTTGGAAACGTAACAGTCATAGCTACAGATAAAACTGGCACCATTACAGAAAACAAAATGCGACTAGAACACCTCTATTTTGACGGCGCGATTCATCGTGCTCAAGATTTCAAAGAAAATGAGAAAGCAGCATTAAAAACCGCGCTTTTAGCCAGCGACGCCATCAGAAACATGGCAGGAACCACTGCCTTAAGCAATCCTATGGCTCAGGCAATCCTGGAATGCATTAAGCAAGAGGGAATTGACCAAAACATAACGAAAGACTGGGTTCTAAAAGACGAGTTAAGCTTTGATGTTAAACGAAAACTCGCTTCGTACGTCTACCAATACGGTAATTCCCTAGTGGTCTTATCCAGTGGCGCACCAGAGAAACTCTTGGCTAACTCTACAAAAATCCTAGTTAAAGGTGAAGAAACACCGCTCAATGACACCACAAGAAACGAAGTAAACAGAGTCATGGCGCAAATGGCCCAGTCGGGTGAACGCCTATTAGCTTTTGGTTACCACAGGTTACAGGCTGATTCAGCGTTTAATGAGCAAAATCTTGAAAGAGACATCATTTTCGTCGGCATCTTAGGCTTCATTGATCCACCAAGAAAAGAAGTCAAAGGAGCCATACGCACATGCCAACAAGCAGGCATAAAGGTAATGATGATTACTGGTGACCACCCAGAAACCGCTAGAGCCATCGCTTCTCAAGTTGGAATAAACAGCGCCAACGTTTTAACCGGCAGTGAAATCTCAAAAATGACTGACAATGACTTAAAGAAAGCATTAAAGAACACATTTGTCTTTGCACGAGTAACCCCTGAAGATAAACTGCGGCTAGTACGGCTCTTAAAGGAGAACGGCGAAATCGTAGCCGTCACAGGTGACGGAATAAACGACGCTCCAGCCCTCAAAGAAGCACACATTGGCGTTGCAATGGGCATCCGTGGAACCGACGTTGCCAAAGAAACGGCAGACATGATTTTAACCGATGATAATTTTGCCACTATCGAAACTGCTGTTAAAGAAGGACGGAAGCTTTATAGCAACTTAAGGAAGGGAATTCGTTACTACTTAGCCTGCAAAGTAGCCTTAGTTTCCATTTTCCTTGTCCCAATCATATTGGGCATTCCTCTTCCTTTTGCCCCAATACAAATCATAGTGCTTGAGTTATTCATGGACTTAGCTGCATCTGCCACTTTCGTCGCTGAACCCGAAGAAGCAGGCATAATGAACAAGCCACCGAATAATCCAAACGAGAAATTCATAAACCAGCCCATGCTAAGAAGCCTCTTTTTGGGTGCATTAAGCCTCTTCTTAGCAGTCACTGCTACGTTCCTCTTTGCATGGTACACAACACAAAACATACCTTACGCTCGGACAGTAGCGTTTGCAACATGGATGTTTGGACACATTTTCCTTGCACTCAACTTCAGGTCTGAGCGAGAACCATTGGTAAAGGAAGGTTTGCTGTCAAACAAAGTCATGCTTCTTTGGGCACTGCTTGTGTTTGTAACTTTGCTTATAGGCACTTCATTGCCGTTTACACAGACCGCTCTGCAAATTACGGGTTTAAGACTTCAAGATTGGGCTCTGGTCATCGCCGTATCGTTTGTAGCTACATTCTGGATGGAACTTAAGAAAATTCTTCAAAGGGGCACGTAACTTTTAAAACTCTAACCACTTATACAGTGCCACATAGAGACAGAGAGGGAGGACCAGTGCCGATAAAGTATTTTGAAGCCCCAGAAATCAAAAAGCAAGTAGACCAGTTAGCCCAAGAATGCGAGTTCTACCATGTTGTGCCACAATTCGTTTTCTGCGTCAGAAGCAAAGGCTCCAAAGCTAGGCGCACAATCGCGCGAATTCACGGTTTAGGCAAGATTTGGCAAGGAGTTTTGAACCTGCCGCCTTCCTACATTATTGAGGTTATTTCAGAGATTTTTGATAAAATGTCCGATGAGGATAAAGAGAGAACTTTGATTCATGAACTAATGCATATTCCAGGCGGTTTCTCCGGAGGTTTCCGCCCGCATAAGGGTTATGTTGAGAGAAAAAATGTTGAGATGGTTTACAAGAAACTGCAGAGTGATAGGGCTTTGAAAAAGCAAAAAACGCTTTTTTTCCAGTAATTTGAATGGATTATTGGTGAATGTTTTTAAGGCGCGGAAAAGAGGTAATAGAAAGTTACAGCCTTAAGCGAAAAATAAAAAGCCATGTATCGCAAATATCTTGGCAATGTGTCAATCTGTGAAGATGCCTTGCCAAGAAGTTTGAGGTCTAGCTAATGAAACATGTTATGAAAAGTTTAAAACATAATGGCATATTCGTTCCGTATTACGATTACAAAGGCTTCAGCATCAAAATTAACGGTCAACCAATAAAGCTGACGCCTAAAAGTGAACAGATGGCGGTTGCGTGGATAAGAAAAACCTTGTCAACCGTTTCTCCGCCAGATAGCGTTTTTAAGAGGAATTTCATGCGGGAATTTCTTTGGCAGTTGAAAAAGGAGAACTCTTCGGCAGGTTTCTTGGATGCCTTTTCTTCAAAATACCTAACTATCATCGATAATCCTTCAGCAAACTTAAACAATGGTAACCAGCCTTTGGATAGCGAAATCGACTTTTCAGAAGTTACCAGTTATATTGAACAGGAAAAACAAAAGAAGTTAAGCATAAGCAAAGAAGAGAAGAAACAGCAAGCTGAACAGCGCAAAGCTAAACGGTTAGAATTCAAAGAAAAATACGGTTATGCCGAAGTTGACGGAGAAAAACTGGAAATCGCCAACTGGGCTGCAGAGCCATCCTGCCTTTTCGCTGGACGCGGTGACCACCCGCAGCGTGGAAAATGGAAGGATGGCCCGAACGAAGAAGACGTAATCCTTAACCTTCCGCCTGATGCGCCTGTTCCGCCGGGACATTGGAAAGGCGTAGTTTGGGAACCCGACAGGATGTACGTGGCTAAGTGGGAAGACAAGTTAACGGGCAAAATCAAGTACGTCTGGTTCTCAGACGCAGCATTTCTGAAACAGAATCGAGAGAAAGAAAAATTCCAGAAAGCCGAAACCTTAGGCAAACAAATCAAAACAATTGAACAGCATATACTCAAAAATCTTAACGATGAAAATGATGCAAGGCGCAAGGTTGCAACTGTGTCGTGGCTTATTTTGGTGCCTAACATGAGGGTTGGCGACGAAAAAGACCCAGATGAAGCTGACACCGTGGGCGCCATAACGCTCAGGGCAGAACACATCAAAATAGAAGGCGACACCATACACTTTGACTTTTTAGGCAAAGACAGCGTCAGATGGATAAAAAACGTTAAAGCACCACCAGAAGTCATCCGAAACATCCAACACTACATGGAAACAAGCAAAGAATACCTCTTCGAAGGCGTCGACTCCAAGAAAGTTTCCCGCTTCCTCTCTAAGAAAATGCCAAAGTTAACCGCTAAGGTTTTCCGCACGTGGAGATGCACAAAAACACTCAAAGAAGAACTCGATAAAAGCGGAGTAGCAAAGGACGACCCAGATTACCGCAAGACTTACGCTGCCAAAATGGCTAATTATAAAGTGGCAGAAGTGGCAAATCACAAAAGGAAGATTCCGCCAACCTTTGACCAGCGCTTAGCTAAAAAAGAAGCCAACCTCAAAGCGCTTGAGGCGCAACTGCAGCAAAAAAAGGCAGAGGGCAAAAAAACCGAATCACTCCAGACCAGAATCGAAAAAGCCAAACTGGACATTGAATTGACAAAGCTAACAAAAGAATACAACTTGGGCACATCGCTGAAATCGTACATTGACCCGACAGCTTACGTGAAATGGGCAAAAAAAGTCAAGTTCGACATAGAAAAATTCTACCCCAAAACCTTGCGCAACAAGTTCAGTTGGGCACTGCAGAGCAGCAAAGCACAAGCAGCCGAGTGCATAACCGCATGAGCATCAACGAAACCAAAGACGGCGTAATCATCACAATTTTCGTAAAACCAAACGCTCCAAAATTCCGCATAGAACTTGATGACGACGAAATCGTGGTCCACAGCACAGAAGAACCAGAAAAAGGCAAAGTCAACAAACAAATAATAAAAGAATTCTCAAAGCTCCTGCGTGCAAAAGTGGAGCTTGCCAGCGGCGCCGCCTCTCGCCAAAAGCAACTGTTCGTGCGGGGCATCACCAAAACCCAAACCGAGCAGCTTTTGCACACAAATGAGTATTGATATATCAGAAACCGAAATATCCCTTTTAAACAAAACAAGCGCTTAAGAGGAATGGAAAGGATTGTAATTTAAGGGAGAGGGGCAAACCCCCTTCACCTTACCCCTAAGTTACTGCCAACAATTTTTGAAGATCAATAAATTTGGAAAAATTAGAACCCGAGTTAGGTTTGAAGTTTGAATCTTAGCATTGCGGCAATTCCGCCGAAAGCGTTCTTTAGCATTTGCCCCTCTTCCGTTTCACCAGAAATAATCTCTACGTCTGTATTAGCAAGTTCTGCCAGCTCTGCCAAATCATCAACAACATCCTTCTTATCCACCACTGCTAAAGAGGGGGCTGTGCATCTTGGGCAGGGTTTCCCAACTAAGCTCTGCTCAAAACTGGCTACCTCTTGGCTTTTGAGGGTACGTTGTTCCTCGTAGCCGCAAGCGCTGCACTTAACCGTGACACGAACCAAATCAAGGCTCTCAGACATGATGAGCAAGCGAACTGCTCCTGCCCGCAGCAGCCTTCGAACTTCGGCTTCACCATAAGTTATCATTCCAGTGTCATGGCCGACTTCGTAGAGGAATTTCTGCATGATTTCTTTTTCTTCGATGTAGCGGACTTTGCGCATTATTTCAGGCGCTTTATCCACAACCTCTTTAACGCCTTGCTCTTCCACGTAAGCCGTGTCGATAGTGTCGATTATTTTGTTCTTTAGCATGTAATTGAGGTAATCGCCTTTTTCAAAATCGTATTTCGTTGGTCCAGGTCCACCGATAATTATGCCCTTTAGGGTGTCGATTGGCAAGAAAGCCTCGTTCGCATGCGCACCAACACGAGTAAAATACTCGTTAAGCTGCATGTCCCTTAAACGTTCATACCGCCTAGCTGATTGCCCACCAGCACGAGTCTTGCCTGAAACACCTGAATGCATTTGCCTAACAATCTCAAGTCGTTTCCCCTGCAAAGTCGCAATCGTAGCATCTGAAGCATCCACAAGCAAAATGCCGTAGGTTTCTTTTTCTCGCAACATCTCCTGCAGGTGCTCGGTGTGGAAGCGTGAATCACAACGATAAAGGAAAACCCTGATGGGTTCAGGCGGAATGATGACGTATGATTCCATGCGTTCGGTACCTGGTCCGCCACCTTCCTGCGGAAGGGCACCACAAAAAATCACTATGCCCTTTTCGCCTGGATCCTTGAAAAGTTTGAGCTTCTGCTGAGCTTTAACGATAGCATCTAGAACGTTTTTACGTGTAACGTTTGATTTAATGTTGCTGGCGGTTCCATATTCGTCCCGCAGAAGGTTTAAGGCATCGCTAATTTGTTTGCCTGGCGGAACGTAGAGGGTGATGAGTTCGGTGTGGCTGCCTTCTTTGCTGGCTAGCGAGTTGAGTGTTTTTCTTAGCCTGAATAGTTCAAGGGACGTTTTTTTTGCTGTGCTCAAATAACTTCACTAATGCTATCTTTAATTGAATAAGTAACGTTATAACGAATCAAATAAAATTTCCGATTTAAAAAACGAAAGTTAAGTGGCGCCTATGGCGTCTTTGAGGAAAGCCTTGAACGGACCGAGCTTCCCACCATAATTACCAGACGATATCTTGACGACACCAGGTACGCCGATTGCCGCTGTCACGCCTTGCTTGATGCCGTTCTTGACCGCGTCCAAGGACAAGCCGTTCATGACTATTTCATAGACGCTTTGAACGTTTTCTGGAACAACGGAATCTGGCACAAGCGTGCGCAAGGTTGGGCAGTAAGGATGATTCGTTGAAGCCTTCATCTTGTATTTGAGTGAGCCCGCTTTGCTTCCTGCACGGCAAACTCCGCCTGGAAAAGGCATAATTACGTCAGGAGCGTTCGCGCGGATTGCGTCTGCTGCTGCTTCTGCCGCCGCAAGACCCGCTTGCTGGGTTTCCGCGAAAATCATAAAGTTTCCGCCTGCAACAGCTTCCATGGCTCCGAAGCCGTTTTCAACTATAAAGGTGCCTTCCATAACTGGGATTTTCCAGCATTTTCTTCCGCCGACCATGGCTTTTTTCTGGAAGCCATCACCGAAATAGCGTAGGCTGTTGCCAACGTCTAATGTTCGTTTGGTTTTGTCCAAGCCGTTGAAGGCTGCGGTTGTTGGGCAAGTCATAATGCATTGGCCGATGCGCTCCATAAGTTGGTGCTTAAGTTCAAAGCGGTCCCGATTGTAAATTTGGATGAACATTCCTGGTCGTTTGTCAGGCGTCTGGTCTGCTGGAACTGGCCGTTCAATTGCTGCTTCTGCAGGCGCCATGATGACGCTTGTGGCGAAACCCGTGGTTACGCTTGCGGCGATTTGTGCCCATTTCTCGTTTTGAGCTGTGATTAAAATTCTTCCCGCCCAAAGAGTGAACATTTCAGCAAAGGTATCTTGAACCTTCACGGTGTTTCCTTTGGGTGATTTTACAAGGAATATTTTTTCTTTATCATCGTAACTTTGGATTTCAAGCGTGTTAGTGTTTGATGACATGAAAGGGACCTTGCAGTTGAGTTAGGAATTGTATAATTTAAGAGTTTTCGTGAATGGCCAAGGTTTTCTCAATTTCATAGGCTAATTTCAAACTGCAAAACGCAAGGAACTTTAGAGGCTTGCTTCGGAACCTAAAAAGACGAGGGAGAACCCCGGTCAGGTCTTTACACTATCTTTGAGGCTTGCTCGTCGCTGAAGATACAGGACAACTATCATGGGCACGGCTATCGCAACAACAGAAACGCTGACCAGTACGATCACAAAGTTAAATCCAATTACCCCGAAAGTTACTGGATTAACGCCCAGCAACGCATAAACTGGATCAAGTACACTTCCTTTGCCTGTCATATGCGCGCCTAAGCTTCCAGCTAGGACCGCAAAAAGGAAACCGAATATCGCCAAACAAGCGTACACAGCCGCCATACCACCGTTTTTCCACAGGTTTTCTCCATATTTCGATCTGACAAAAACGAAGACGATCCAGAGCTCTAAAGCGAAAACCGCAAACATGATGTGGCTTAGCCCCAAAGTGCTTGTAGTGATAAGTTCAATGGGCCAAACGTAGAAACCGACGATTGCTGACGTTATCAGACCGATCACTCCGCCTATTGCCGCCAAATATGCGGTAGGCTCTGTGTATCGAGCTAGTTTTCCCAAGTGAGTCCTAGCGACAACGGTCGCGAGTATACAGACAACTGCCAGCGTGAGCATTCCGCCATGCATTTCTATCAGCATAGAGTGCACCGCTGCAAGATCAACCATCCCTAAGCCCCCTTCAAAGGATAGGGAATATGACCTATATTAAATTTTATCCTTCCGCTTTCCTTTGCTCTTTTGAAATACTCGGTTTCTCATCTTTTCTCTTTCTAGCACGCGCTTTCTGGGGACGTTATGAATTATATGATAAGGATAAAATCTTAAATACTTCTGGTACAGATGAACATACTCCTAAGGAAGGTTGGTGGCTCTATGTCCCAAAAGCCTTCAATTGGTGTTTTCATTTGCCATTGCGGAGGAAATATCAGCGATACAGTGGACGTTGCCCGCGTTAAGGAAACGATTGGTTCCATAGATCAAGTGAAAGTTGCCGAAACTTTCGAATACGTCTGCAGCAATCCCGGGCAAGAAATGATAAAAAAGGCTGTTAAGGAGCAAGGTTTAGATCGAGCGGTAGTGGCTTCTTGTTCTCCGAGGATGCACCTGGACACTTTTAGACAAGTGGTTAAGTCAGCTGGAATGAACCCCTACTTTTTGGAAATGGTCAACATTAGAGAGCAGTGTAGCTGGGTTCACGACGACAAGGCAAAGGCGACGAACAAGGCCATCGCGCTTGTACGTGCTGCTGTGCAGCGGGCTCGGTATTTGGAGCCTCTAACTCCAAAGAATTTGAAGGTAACTGAAAGTGTGTTGGTGATCGGAGGAGGGATCGCAGGAATTTATTCCGCGCTTGAATTAGCTGATAAAGGCTACCAGGTGTACTTGGTTGAGAGAAACCCAAGCATTGGAGGTCACATGTCCCAACTCAGCAAGGTTTTTCCGACGTTTGACTGTTCAGCCTGCATTTTGACACCAAAAATGGTATCGGTGGCACATCATCCAAACATAAAGATCTTCACTAGCGCAGAACCGATCGCCGTCGGGGGTTCTTCAGGAAACTTTGAAGTTAAGATCAGAGTGAAACCCAGATACGTGGATCTCAAGAAGTGTATTGTTTGTGGAGAATGTGCCAAGAAGTGTCCAGTTAAGAAACCAAGCAGTTTTGAAGAAAATCTGGTTCAAGAAAAAGCCATTTACGTACCCTTCAAACAAGCCATCCCCAACGCTTCTGTCATAGACAAAGACTATTGTCTGTATCTTACGCGAGGAGTTTGCGGGATCTGCGAAAAGTTCTGCAAGGGTGAAGCCATTAACTTCAAGCAAGAAGATGAGCTCATGGATTTGAAAGTAGGGGCTATAATCGTGAGTACTGGTTACAGCCTAATGGACCCCAAGCTTGTTGGTCAATACGGCTTCGGCCTTCACCCAGATATCATAACTAACCTTCAGTTCGAAAGACTTATGCTGCAAGGCCTTCATAAACCCTCAACCGGCGAAGTACCAAAAAAAGTGGCCTTCATCCTTTGCGTTGGAAGCCGCACAACAACCGCCGAGGGATGTGCATATTGTTGCAAGATAGGTTGTATGACTGCCATAAAACAAGCTTTATTGCTAAATAAGACAGTACCAGAGGCAGAACCATGGATTTTCTATACTGATATAAGGGCGCATGGCAAGGGTTACGAGGAATTCTATGCAAAGGCTAGAGAACACTTCACCACTTTTGTAAGAGGACGACCGGCTGAAGTTGTACGTGAAGGTAATTCCCTCATAGTAAAGGCAGAGGACACGTTATTAGGGAAACATATTGAGGAGCCCTTCGATATGGTTGTACTCAGTCCCGCTCTTGTTCCTAACAAGGGAGCCAAAGAACTGGCGGATATGCTTGGTATTGACTTGGGACCTGATGGTTTCTTCTTGGAGGTTCATCACAAGCTCAGAGGAGTTGAAACGAAGAGAGAGGGCATCTACGTAGCTGGAACCGCTCAAGGTCCTAAGGACGTACGGGAAACCACGATGGAATCCATGGCCACAGCTTCCAAAGTTGCAACCTTTCTCGGCAAGGGAGAAATATCAGTTTCTCCTGAAGTGGCCTATCTGATTCCCAAGAGATGTGACCTCTGTGGAACTTGCATTGATCAGTGTCCCACGAGAGCTATTAAGAAAGGGAAAAACGAAGTTATCATAGACCCTATATCCTGCATTGGGTGTGGTATATGCGTTCCAATCTGTCCAAAAGAAGCTATAGATCTGAAAAATACCACTGAGGAACAGTTGATCGCTCAGATCAAAGGAATCGCTGAGGGAGAAGAGACGGCGCTTAGGATTATCGCTTTCGTAGAGAAAATGACAGCCTATGGTTCGGCTGACTTAGGTGGACAAAGTAGGCGAAGCTATTCTCCTGAGGTGAGGATATTGAGGGTACCAAGTATAGCCCGTCTGGGGATCAAACATGTTCTCCATGCCTTCGCAGCAGGGGCCGACGGTGTTATCTTTGTAGAGGGAGACGACAGTGTATTCAGAGAAGACAAGTTGAGAGAACGCGTCATCCATTTCAAGAAGGATTTGGGCAAATTTGGAATACAGTCCCTTAGACTGCAGTCTACCACCACGACTCTTCCTCAATACGAAAAGATGCTGACTCTCTTCGACGATTTTGTAGAGCGAGTCAAAAAAATGGGTCCCATAACCCGAGAGAAGCGTGAAGAAGTTAAAAAATACCTTGAGGGTGACAAAATTGTCGCATGAAAAAGACAAACTTTTCGCAGAAGCGAAAACCCCCCAGCCAGTTACGCGCGAGGAATCCAGAAGGGATTTCCTTAAAGAAGTCATGAATATGCAAGGGGGAGAAAAAATACTCGAATGCATTCAATGCGGTTCATGTGCAGGCGGGTGCCCAACTAGGTTCGCCATGGATTATTCTCCAATGCAAATCATAAAAATGATAAATCTGGGCATGAAAGAAAAGGTTTTGTCAAGCTCAACAATTTGGGTTTGCTCAAGTTGTTACACTTGCGCCACTCGTTGCCCAAGAGATGTAAGTTTTGCCACGCTCATGATGTCTCTTAGAAACAAAGCCATTCGAGAGAATCTGGTCAAGAACGGCGCAAAGTTGAATTTTCACAAGTATTTCTTTGAAGTCGTCAACAAATATGGAAGACTTCATGAGCCTGAGCTTCTCGTTAAGCTCTTGGATAAGACTGATTTTAGGAGTCTTCGCAGCAACGCCAGTCTGGGATTGAGATTATTCAAGAAAGGAAAACTGCAAATAAGGGCGCCGAAAATCAAACAGACTTCATGGCTTTGCACTATACTTGAAAAGACCAATGAGAAGGAATCTCAATGAAATACGCTTTTTACCCGGGATGTTCTGCTCAATCCACGGCAAAAGAGTACGAAGATTCAGCCAAGGCAATCAGCAAAGTTCTGGACATAGAACTAGTTGAAGTACCTGACTGGAACTGTTGCGGAGCCATCGATGCAGTGTATGCCTTCAAACCACTGTACTCAATTGCCCTCGCAGCCAGAAACTTGGCTCTAGCAGAAAAAATGCAGATGGACATTGTAACTCTGTGCAGCGCCTGCTACTTCACTCTGTCTAGAACCAACAAAATTCTGAAAGAAGATTCGGGAACGAAAAGCAAAGTTGATGAAGCGCTGGAAAGCGCTGGGTTCAACTACAATGGCGGTGTCAGAGTGAGGCATTTTGCTGACGTTCTCTTGTCTGATATAGGTCTCCAGAAAATAAAGGAGAAAGTCAAGGTTCAGTTGACCACTCTCAATGTCGCTTCTTATTATGGTTGTTTCCTAGTCAGACCGCCAGACATCTGCAATTTTGATGATCCTGAACACCCGATGCGTTTGGATGAACTGGTTGAGACTCTGGGTGCGTCCAAAGTTGACTACTACGGCAAGACCAGATGCTGTGGAGGTTCACTGGGCATAACTGATGAAGAGATAATGCTGAAAATGTCTAAGGATATTTTGCTGAACGCCAAGAATTCTGGAGCCAACTGTATGGCAACTGCATGTCCTCTATGTCATTTTAACTTGGACGCAAGACAGAAGGACATAGAGTCGCGTTTTGACGTCAAAATAAACCTTCCAGTGCTTCATTTCACCCAACTTATCGGCTTAGCATTTGGAATAGAGCCGAAGCAACTTGGGCTGCATAGAAATTGCGTGTCTCCAAGGAAGATTTTTCCTTTAACTGTGGCTAATGCTTCGAAGGCTGGAAAATCCGCAGCTGATCGAAACTTGTAGCAAATTAAACCTGAATAGAAGACACGGAAAAATAGCTGAAAGCCATAAACATGAAACACCAACGCTTGAACCAAGAAGCGCGCGAACGGGGATATAGCTATTCCTTGCCGGCGCGCATCACTGGGATCGCTGCTGGAGCATAAGCAGCAGCTACTAGCAACAAAGTGAGAGCTAGTTGCGCCAAACTTGCGCCCTTGAGAATTCCTTGAACTGCGTAGCCGGCGATTAGTCCGAAGCTGGCGATGCTGAGCGCTTTTATCGTGCCCAAGTTCGCTGGCGCCATCAGAACGGAGTGGTTGTAGTGTACTCGTAGTATTTTGGTCGACCTGTAGACATGCGGCAGCGAGAGCAGTGAGAGTAGCGCGAAGACCGGTATTAGGCGAAGTGCCACAGCGCCAACTATAACTGCGTATGCACAGAGCCAGCTTGTTATGTAGAGTTTGACTCCTGCTTTTCTGCCATATCTCACTACCAGAGTGATTTTTCCAGCGGAACGATCTTCTTCGACGTCGGGAATTTCGTTGATGACAATCATGGAAAAAACCATTATGCCTATGGGCAGCGTCGCCAGAAACGCCTCCAGTGTGAGCATCTGCGATTGAACGTAGTAAGCGCCCAAACCGATGGTACCTCCGAAATTCACGAGCACTGACAACTCCCCAAATCCGTGGTGGCTGAAGCTTACAGGGGGCGCGGTGTAGAAGACGGCGCAGAACACGCCGACTAAGCCGAAAAGTAGCACGGGCAGCCCTCTGACGGCTGTTAGGTACAGCCCCGCCGCAATGGTAACGGAGAAGCAAAGTGAGAACGCCAGAAACATTTTCTTAGGTTTGATGGCCCCGCTGCTGAGAGTGCCGCTTCCGCCCGTGTACGGGTTCTTCTCTCCTGGCTTCAGCCTGTCAACCGCGTGCTTATAGTCGAAGTAGTCATCTGTCATGTTCAAGCCAATGTTGTTGATAATTATGACTGCCAAAACGAGAAGGAAGAGCCAGAGGTAGAACTCGCCGTTTGCCCAACTGATTAACCCGCCTAGGACGGCTGGGAAGATGCTTGGGGGAACGAAGTGGTAGCGGATGGCTTGCCACCACACTTTGGCTCTTGAAGTCTGCCTGCTCATGGAGTTCAACAATCGTGGCTGGTATTGACGGTATGGTGTGGACTGCATTTATCTTTTTGTAGGAAACCCGACGCGTTCCGGTATATGTTTTTTTTACAGAGGTGCGTGCAAAAGTTGTTTTAGCGCGCTAATCGTCGCAGCGCGCATGGGTGTTCCGAAATTGGTCAAAAGTGGTCATAATTCGCCTTTTTGCTTTCTAACACGCTGGATGGTTCCATTCAGAGGACATGCTTTGACATGCGACCTAAACGCCAAAAGCGGACTTTTAACCATTTTTAACCATTTTAGGAACATGCATGCGCGCTCGTCCGTTTAGCCTAACTAATATTTGAGTCTTAGCGAACCTGCCATTCCGACGAGATAGTCCTTGTAAATGGATTCTTTCAGTGGTTCCAAGCTTGTGATGGCATTAGTAATGTATTGGTTTATTTTGTCGGTGCAGTAGCGTAGGGATCCTGTGCTTTCTAGGCCTTCACGCAACATATTAAGCGCGGTCTCCTTCTCGTGGGGATTTTGAGTTTTAGTTGTAACAATCGCTTGAAATAGCTCGTCTCTGACCTCTGGTTTAGCGGATTCGCATAGGTGAATGATGGGAAGGTTTGCTCGAAATTCATTGATGTCTTGAGGGAGAGCATCCTCAAGCGGGATTATGTCTGAGAGATCGTCCTTAATTTGATATGCCATGCCGTAGTTCTCACCGAACTCAGTCAGCGCATCGGTTTCATCGCGTGAAGCATTCGCGGCAATTGCCGCGCATTGGGTTGATGCTTTGAACAGCGAGGCGGATTTCCTGCGAATTGTTTCTAGGTAGTCGCTCTCTTTCCGGGTGTCCATTGCTTCTTCTACATCCAAGTACTCGCCATCCGATAGTAGCAGGCAGGTTCGTGAAATTATCTTGACTATTTCGCTTTCATAGTCAGCACTCAAGTAAAGTGAAAGCGACGCTAATGCGTCTCCGACTAGAACGGCGTCTCTGACGCCCCATTTTGTGTTAACGGTTAGCTCATTTCTTCTAAATATGTCTTGATCCAAAATGTCGTCGTGAATAAGAGTGGCGACATGGAGCATCTCAATCGCCAAAGCCAATCTTCTCACAGTTTCAATTCGTCCGCCGACGCTTTGAGCGCTGAGCAGGACCAAGATTGGCCTAAGTCGCTTTCCTCGGGTTCGCAAAACGTATTCGATTTTTTCACGGAGTCCAAGGTCAGCTACTAGTGGCATAATTTTTGAAAGCTCAACGTCAACTACTCTCTTTGCGTCTCCCGTATAAGTGTGGTAACCTTCCTCACTGTACACAACTTTGATTTGCTTACCTGACAAGCAAACAAGCCTTCAAAATTCGGTTGCCATGGAAAGTATCCTTGACAAGTTATAAATCTTTCCGAAAGCGCGCTAAAAGATCTTATTTCTACAAAACGCGCGCATTGTCTGACTTGGGAGTCACAGTTATCGTGCCCTCAGAATTAGGGCATCTGGGGCTTGAACGAAAGATAGCAGATGAAGAATTTTTGGTTCATGGAGTCATCATTATGCAGACTCGTTTTTCAGGCGGAACCACCACTTGAGGATTGCAAGTGGAAAAGATGAGAGGCGTCAGCGTCAACACAAACTTGATATCATACTCTATTGACAAAACGGGAATCGAGATCTGCCCAACCTTGTCTCTGTTCAGAGAGAACTAGACTGGCAAAACAGCATTCAGCTACCTCTATCGATCAAATATAAAAGCTCGTTGAAAGCGTATATTTTGATTCTAAAGGCTTTCTTGTCTTCCCTGAGTAGCTTATAATACCAGTTAAATTACAGTACACTTGATTATTTGTGGGATTTTGCCTGCGGTGCCCACTTGGCCTTTGTAGATTATTAGTACGCCTTCCACGCCTTCAATCGATAATCCTTTGCTGATTCCTGCTCGAATGGCGGCTTGGGCGTCTTCGCCTTTAACCACATTGCCTACGGCTGTGGCTGCTGCATCGGCTAAGGCGGCGTTTTTGCAGAAAACCGTTGCTGCCTCGGCATCACCAAAACTCAACGCGTGGCTAAATCGTCCTGAACTTGTGGCGACGCCGATTGGGAATTCTGTTAGCCGAAAGCCGAACCGTTTTGATAGGGGCTCGTCTCCAGCGGCAACTGCCACATCAACAGGCGTGTTTGATACTGCTGAGATTTCTCCGCCGTCTTCCACAACAGCCACTTCGCAGCCTTCACGAGTCATGTCGCTTACTGCTAGGTCAGCTATTGCTCCGGCTACGGCTGCCATGGGTCCAACGCCTGCTTTTTCTGCGGCTAAAGCCATCAGTTTAGCCACGAGAGGTTTTTCTGGCGCAGGGATTGGTTTTAGCGTGTACAGGAATTTGGGGTTTGCTCTTATGTAGATTTCGAGTTCTTGCCTGTTGCGTTTGATTGATTCGATGGCGGCTTGGATGGCTTTTTGCTTATCAGAAATTAAGGTGCATTGCGTTTCTTTTAAGGTAAAGTTTTCTTTGAATAGGTTTCTTGTCAACTTTTACTTTTTCCTGTTATTCGCTGATTGCTCAGAGTTAGTTTGCTTAACTGATTTTATGGCTCTGGCTGGGCACGCGTCAACGCATATGCTACAGGTGCTTCCAACGCATTTTTCCTTGTCGAACTGCACTGATGAATCCTTATCTATGCTTATGGCTTCCACAGGGCAAAGAGCCACACAGGAGCCACAGCTAAAGCATTTTTCTGTGTCAACTTCGATAAGTTTTGGTACAGTAACTGAGACGCCTCTTTTTCTGAAGGCTTTTATTATTTTTTCCTGTGCCTCGTCTGGGATTTCAGCGAGTATTTCGCCGCCTTTAGAGTTTATGTGGGCTGCTAAAATGGCGATTGGCACTTTATATTCGAGAACTATTTGGGAAGTTATCGGTTGTGGTACTTGTTCTTCAGAGAACCTTAAGAGAACTCTTACCATGTTTTACCGTCCTAACAGTTTAGACACATCTTCAGAGGTGACTATTCCCAGCACTTTCTTTTCGATATCGATCACGGGTAGTGCTGAAATGTTATGCTGCGCCATCCGTTTAGAAGCAATTTCCAGCGGCTCATCAGGTTTAGCAGTGATCACGTTGCGTGATTCTATGTCTGCTAACGCTTTTTTGCCTTCAGCCATAGCCCGAGTGATATCCCACGAAGTAACTATTCCCCGCAACTTCCCAGCGCCATCAACCACGACTATGTGATTAACCGATTTGGTGACAATTCGCTCTGCAATGGCGCGTATTTCCTCATTCTCGGTGCATGTGACCGCTGGATGCATAACGCTGACGACGAACGGTATTTCCCCAGTCTGCCTCATAGGTTTAAACACGCTGTCACTTGGCAACCGCTCGATAGGCGTGGTTAAGAAGAACGTGCCTTCCTCAATCCAAGACTTTAGTGTCTTAGAAACTTTCTTAGCCATCTTTAGGCTAGACAGGGAACTAACCCTGACTTTCTTATCATCAATTATTATCGAGCCAGACTTCAACTCTTTATAACTAACTTGCCGTAGCTTCGGGCGGTCCCTGCGAGGCACACTGTAATCAACCACGTCGGTGAAAATTTCACTGTCGCGAATCGCTGTCTTCTTCGCCAAGCCCTCATTCAAAATTGGAATAGGAACCCCTAAACCCACATAGAGCGATGTGCCATAACGCGTGAAAGCAGCGCCCTGCAAGAACTCAGGCGACATCTTCTTGGCATCCCCTTTCACCATCAAAGTGCCGTTCAAGTTTTTAGGGCTATGCTGCGTTCCCTCACCAATAACGTAACCCTGCGCTCCACCAAGGAAAATCCTTGTTCCCATGCCAATCGTTTCGTAATCAGGGTCATTCATGAGCGGGTTTAATTCGCCTGCACCAGAAAACGTAGCGTTCCGCAGTCTGGGCAAAAGCTTGCTCATGTAAGTGTAAATGGTTTCGTCACTGCTGTTCACGGCGCAGTTATAGCGTTGGTAGCAGTTGCGGAAATTAAGCAGGTAAAACTGGTTTAAATCATCCTTTGTCAAAGTTGTTTTAAGCTGAGTTCTCGGGTAACAGTCAGTTCCATAAGCTGTGGCACGGAGCTCAACCTCTTTTCCAGCTACCAAATCTTGGATAACGTGTCCGCCGCCGTACTCGAAAGGCTGCTTCTCGGACATGTTGGTTGCGCCAATAAACAAGTCAACAGCTGCACCTGGATGGCAAACTTCAACATCATTAATCCAAGCATAGTCAATCTTTATTGGCGGGTCAGAATGCCCAAGGTTAATAATTGCACCTGAGGAACACATCGCTCCAAAAGTGCCTGTTGTAACCACATCAACTTCTTTAAACGCGACTTCGACGCCGCTGCTTTCAACTAGTTTTTTCATTTCTTCAGCGGTTAAAACTTGAACGTCGCCTTTGCGTATTTTCTCGTTAATCTCTTCTACTGTACGAGTTTTACCCTGTTTGGACAATTAGCCTTACCTTGATGCCAATCGAAAAGGTGTCGCACGTTAATATTTTTTGCGCAACAATTCAATGGTTTACCAGAGTTTCCAGGGCAAATCATCCATATACTCGTTCAATGAGCGGATTGAATTGCCATTTTTACCTTTCTGCTTTAACACTTCCACCAACGCATCGGCTAACTGCAAGTTCGTTATCACTGGCACGTTAAATTCTACTGCTTGGCGTCTGATGATGTAGCCGTCGGTTAAAATTTCTGAGTAATTGGCCTGCTTGTTAGCCATGGGTACGTTAATTACTAAGTCTATTTTGCGTTCTTGCAGGTAATCGAGGATGTTTGGGTTAGCTTGAGCTTCCTTAACCTTGTAGAGCACTGTAGCGTTTACGCCGTTAGCATTAAGTACAGCAGCTGTATGCGCGGTCGCGTAGATTTTAAAACCCATCTCAGCCAAAGCCTTAGCTATCGGCACAACTCGTTTTTTGCGTTCTTCATCGCCGCCAACACTTATGAATACTGCACCATCTTTTGGTGGAATTTTGAATTCTGCAGACTGCAATGCCTTGGAAAAAGCGTCAGAGAAGTTTTCTCCTAAACACGCTACCTCACCAGTGCTGAGCATTTCTACTCCGAGAACAGGGTCAGCGCCGCTTAAGCGCATAAAGCTGAACTGCGGAACCTTAACTCCAACGTGAGGGGCAATGGTCATTGGTGAGAGTTTAACGCCATCGATTTTTTTGCCTAGCATCGCCAAAGTGGCTAGCTCAATGAGGTTTATTCCGCGTGTTTTGCTGACAAAAGGCATTGAACGCGATGCTCGCAGGTTGCATTCAATGACACTAACTACGTCGTCTTTAACGAGGTATTGGATGTTGTATGGTCCGTGAATTTTAAGCGCTTTGACTATGCTTAGTGTGCAGTCCTCAATTTTCTTCTGAACCTCAACCTTTAATGCTTGAGGGGGAATGGTCATGGTTGCGTCGCCGCTATGGACGCCAGCATATTCCACGTGTTCCATTATGGCGCCAATCAGCACGTTTTCTCCGTCAGAAACGCCATCAACCTCAACTTCTTTAGCGCGATTTATGAATTTGCTGATAACTACTGGGTGGTCACGTGAAACCTTAGCTGCCAAGTTCAGGAAATTTTCCAGCGATGTCTCGTTGTAAGCTACACGCATCGCGGAGCCTGACAGCACGTAGCTTGGGCGAACGATAACTGGGTAACCGATTTTTTCGGCAAACCGTTTGGCGTCGGCAATTGATAGTAGTTTGCTCCAGCTAGGCTGACCAATCCCAAGCTGGTCAAGAAGCGCGCTGAATTTTGAGCGGTCTTCAGCCAAATCAACGTTTTCAGCGGAAGTACCGAGCAGTTTTACTCCTGCGTTGGAGAGTTTCATGGCTAAATTGTTTGGAATTTGACCGCCGACGCTGGTGATGACGCCTAACGGGTTCTCTTTCT
>JBEKHJ010000002.1:0-59174 GCA_050012335.1 Bathyarchaeia archaeon | reverse complement strand
CATGGAAAAAGGCAATGGAAGCCGTAGAAATGCTTCATAATGAGGGAATAAACGTTAGTGTCACGCCGACAATTTCACAAAAGAACCTCTATGAAATAGTTGACATAACTAACTATTTCACTCAAAAGGGAATTCCCGTCTGGTACTGTCTTTACTCGTATGACGTTTCGGTGGACGAAAACCAACTCTTTAGGATTGGCAAAGCAAACGATGAGTTAGTGATAACGGATAAGCAAGCCATGGTTAAACTTTGCGATTCCTTAATTGAAATGAAAAAGAAAAATAAGAAAATCCTCATGACAAACAAACTTCTAAAAGCGTTAAGAAGCCTCTATGAGGAAGACAAGAGAACATGGAAATGCCAAGCACTAAGTAACTTCCTAGTCGTTGACCATTTAGGCAGAATCGCTGGATGCCATAGCCACAATTTTGCAGGTTCAATTTTTGATTTGCCTGAGAAATGGAAAAGCAAAGAATTCAAGGAACTGCGCGAAACTTACCATAAATGTACGCAATGCAACTACCTATGCTACGTTTTCTATTCGCTTCAGGGAAGCCCATGTGGCCATTTATCGTTAGCCATGGACCAGTGGAAAAACGCGCGATTACTGATTAAGAAAGAGAAAAACTAAACTTCCAAGTTTGGAATCAGGTAGATGAAACTGGCAATATTTATTGTCGATTGACTGTCAAATTTCTGCTCTTCTTCAATGTTTGTTATGGGAATTTTTAGGGTACTGATTCTTATTTTTGCGATGTTATCGTTTATTAGTCTTGGTCCTGCATCTTTAGGTTTCTTTAATTCTATGATTGCTGGTAGGAACATAAGCAGGAAGGTTATGGTTGCTATGGCTGTCAGAGTAAAGAGTGTATTTGAAATCTGAATCATTAGTATCTAACGAGCATTATTTCTTAATTCTAAATATAACGGTTTCCATTACCCGAGTGTTCAGTCTTCTCCCAATCACTCTTGGTACTACCAACCAGTTTTCCAGCCAATAAATCGAAAAAAGCCTTCGTACAGATGAGTATGTTAAACAAGAAGGAGAAAATTAAAAAAGGCATCAACCATTGGATTCGTTTTCTGCCGTCTAAGTATGAACCAATTCCAATCTCAAAAAAAGGCGCATAGTTACCCACGAAACTGTAAAAAGATACAGGTACAGTAAACCAAAGTGCGCCAGCAATTGATGAACCATTAAGAATAAGCAAACTGCCTACAAAGAAAGAGAGCAGGGTTAAAATGGGCATAAAATATACATGCAAGATAAGTAAGCCATCAATTTTCTCTCTTAGCTTCATTTTTTTGCTTCTTAAAACATTGAATGTTTGCTTGAAACAAACTTGCATATGTCCTCTTGCCCATCTGTGCCTTTGCCGCCAGTATGCCTTCCATGTATCCACTGCTTCCTCGTAGCATTCAGCGTCTCCTACATAGCGAATTTTATAGCCTGCGAGATAAACTTGAAAAGTTAAATCAGTGTCCTCAGTAAGCATTGACTCGTCAAAGCCACCTAAACTCTCCACGATACTCCGCCTAAAACCGCCAACTGTGCCGCCGAACTGCGGTATAAGACCTAAAATATCGCGCGCTTCTTGGTCAACTCTGTATCCGCCTATTCGCTCTAAGGCTATTAAACGGGTTACAATATTTTGTGGTTCATTTAAAACAACGGGTCTTCCCTGTACCGCTCCAACGTTTGGGTCAGCGAATTTTTCCACAAGCTTTATCACTATGTCGCTATGAGGAAGGTAATCTGCATCGAAACAAAGCACGATTTCTCCTGTTGAGTGCTTTAAACCAGCATTTAATGCTGAGGCTTTTCCCTTGCCACCAATTCTGCTATCTCTGTGCAACACTTTTATGAACTTGTATAATTTTGTATATTCTTCTGCAATCTTTCCTGTATTATCCGAGGAAGCATCATCTACCATTATAACTTCCAGTTTGTTTTTAGGATATGATAGCTGAGTCATTTTATCTAATAATTTGCCGATTACGTTTTCCTCATTGTGGGCGGGGATAAGGATAGAAACTGTTGGTTCATATCTTAAATTTGGGTTGGTATTGGAAGCCTTATTGGTTTTTGATCGCCTTAGAACGGTTAAGGTAAAAACATAATGGCGAATTAAGTAAATTGTAATAACCGAAGTAAAGAAAATAAAAATTAAATTTAAGATTTCGATAATCAATCTTTCGCCTGCATAATTGCTTCTTGTTGTTTTGGAAGAAAGCCTAAACTCAAGGACCAGAAAGGTACTATCCACAGGGCAGTGGCGACGTCTCCCGCGCCTCTCCCTCTTTTTCTTTGTTTCTCATTTACTTAGCGGTCTATGTTTACGTTGGTGTGCGGATATCCGCACGCGAAATGCTCCAGGAGGTTTCTTAGTGGCTAAGCCTCAGGTTTCGTGTCAGGTTTTTGTTTCAGGCGGCGGCGACCCGACAAATGAATATGAAAGCATGTTTGTTATGGTGTTGAAGCCGAAAGGCTATGTTTTTCCTGAGCATCCTATGGGTGCGGTTTTTGAGATTGGTCAGGTTGCCGGTTCCGTTTTAGAGCTCAGGGAATACTTAGCCAGCGGTTGCGATATTTTTGACGGTGAGCATAACTGGAATTATTTTACTAAGGAAGAGGAAGATCAGTTTGTTAGGGTTTTGCCGGCTCCGTTTGATGATCCTGAGGTTGTTATTGACCTTATTTGGTCTAAATCTGATGTGATTTTGGATAAGGCAACTCAGCTACTTTGCGATTTGTATGATAGGGCTTTTTCTGAGTTGGAACTTCAGAAGCTTGACCTTGGAGAGCTACGGGTTATTCGTGCAGTTAAAGGCGGCGTCAAGTCAGGCCACAAGAAAGCCGATTTAATAGATGATATTTTGGGTGATCAGAAGTCTAAGGGGCTTTCTGCTATCAGAGTTATGCAGAAAACTTTGGAGGTTATTTCTTGAGCGAAAAAACTGAGGAGCCGTATATGGAAGCCATTGAAACTTTCTGCAGTAAAAAGCGTGGTCAAGTTTTGATTTTACTACGTACATCTGAGCAGTCTAAGGGCGATATGATCACAGGTGTTCCTGAATCCTGCAATTCTGAAAGTGATTGCAGCAAGGGCGCCTTGTGCCTTTTGAAAGCTAGGCAAATGACTACAGGGAGAAAACATAAGGAGGTTTCTTGATGGAAGATTCGGAGATTGAAACGTTATCTATCGTTAAGAAAATGAATCAGCCTGTCTGTGTTGTTTCCCATAATTGGAAAAGAGAGTTTATTGCTTCTCTTGAGGCGCTTGTAAAGCAAGGCTTTCTTTCAAAGAAGAAAAAGGGAATTCTGACTTCATATTCGCTTACTCAGAAAGGCAAGGAGGTTTCTTGATTGAATCGAACTAAGATTGAATATTTGGATTATACTTGGAATCCGATTGTTGGCTGCTCCGCCTTTGGTTGCGCTGTCGGACTAAAACGTTGTTGGGCATGCAGACAGGCGAAAAGGCACATTAACTGCGAGGCCTGCGTATCGTTCGCGCCTCATGTGCATTTTGAACGCTTCGATCAGCCTCTAGACGTCAAGAAGTCCGCTCGGATTGGAACCGCCTTCATGGGTGAATTCTACGATAAAGAAATCGACTTGAGTGTGCAAGCAGAGATTTATATGCGGATGATTCAGGCGCCTTGGCACCAGTTCATAGTCTTCACCAAACAGCCCCAGAACATCGACGAAGACGCGATAGAAGGGCTCAAGAACCTCAGCATCGGCGTTTCAGTGAATAATGCCTTAGACCTGTGGAGAATCAACGCAATCCGGAACTTGCCTGTAGGCTGCCGAATTGTCAGCGCTGAACCTCTGTACGCAAGGCTAAGCATGGATTTGTCAAACATTGATTTGTTGATTATTGGTGCTCAAACCCGACCAACCGTACAGCCGGTGCCTGCGTGGGTGCAGGATCTCATTATCTGCGCAAGGCAATATGGCACTAAAGTATTCCTAAAGAACAATTTATCGCCGATTGTTGATGTTGAACGCTATCGTGAATTGCCTGAGCAGCTATGCATTTCGCCTTTTGAAAAAGGGCACCATTGTCTGGAGGTACGTAGTAAATGAGCGAGAAGGTTTGTCGTAAGAAGGCTAAGCGCGAAGGCCGCTTTTGGGTTTGCGATTGCGGTTACAAGGAGATGGCGTAAGAAATGGTTGAAAATCCTGTTCCTAATAGCGTTTGCGAAGAATTTGAGGAAAAGCAGAATCCAACAGTTTGGCATACTTGCTCCAATTGTGCGGATTGGTGTGGTCGTTGCTGCAGCGAGAACAGGTCAAGGCGTTTCAATTTTAACCTTACAGCGTCTAGTGTTGCGTGTAGTGAGTTTAAGCCGAGAAAGTTGAAGGAGCAAGCTTAGCGGAGCTGCGTTTTTTTGGCTAAAGCACCGGACACCACTTCACGCGGTTTGAACTCTTACAGTAAGAGTGGTAATAGTAATAATATTAGAAAAGCAATTTTCGAGCTTTTAGACGGTGATGGACATTCTGATCCATTGTTGACTCCTAAACAGATCTGTAAATTGCTAGATTTAAGTTACAAGCGGTATCACAATTACGTTTCTAAGACTAAGTGGGAGTGGAAGTATTACTATCGAAATGAACGAGGTTCAAAGTGTTCAAGTTTTCATTGTTTTAAGGCTAAAGTGAGGCTTGATGGCGCTTTAAGTGAAGCGTTAAGGCGTGTTGTTAAATTAGACGTTGAGCGGGGCGGGGTTGGTTTTGGTTGGGTGTTGAGTAAGGCTCGAAATAGGTTTCTTGTTTGGAAGTGCCGTTTGGGTCGTGTGGTTTGGTTTGAGAGCGGCACTGTGACTTTGCATGTTCGGCGCCCTGGTAACTTAGGCAAAGCGAAGCAGTTGTTTTGTGACGCGTTCGTTAACACTGGTTTGCTTACTGACATGAAGTTGTTGAATCCTGTTTTGGAGCGTATCAGGCCTAAAAGCGGGCATTTTCCTTACAGTGCTGGAGAACGGCTGCCATACATGGTTATTCGCGATTTTGAGGAGAGTCATGGTATTGTGATTAAGGTTGGTGATCGGACGCATCCGGATGCGGTTGAGGTTATTGCTGGTTTTTCGGATGCTATTGATTTGGCTTTGCAGAAGCTTGATGCTTTGGAGAAGAGTGATAAGGCGCTTCAGAAGATAACTGGAATTCTAACTAAACTTTTTGATGTTGATGGTGATAAGCGAGCGCCGAAGGGTTCTGGAGGCAAAGATTATGTCTCGTAGACGTGTTTGTCCTTATTGTGCTGATTTTCATGATGTTAACAGTAAGACGTGGAAGTATCATCAAGAACTTTTAAAGAAAGGTGAGAAGCCTTGGGCGAAGCTTACGTCTGAAGAAAAATCCACTGAATTTCTGGGCAGGCAGATTTGTAAAAGGAAGGTTTCTTGATTGGGTTACAAAATGTTTTTGATTTCTGATCCATCTGCAACAATAAGACGATTATTAATTGAAGAAATCGAGCATGATTGCGGTTGTACCTGTTGTGCTGATGCTGAAGAAAGGGTTAGATGCAACAGGGTAATTATAGACGCTTGCGACTGCAACTTTTCACCTGAAAAAGAACAGTGCGCTTGCTCTTTTTGTCAAGCTTGCATTTCACTACATAAAAAGGAGGCTTCTAAGTGATTTACCACGTACATTCTGAGAGTCGTGGGTTCAAATCCCGCCCGGTCCACCAATGTAGACTGGCGTATGTACGTGGTAGAGTTTTCAGTGCCCTAGCTGATGTACGTGGTATTGGGTTTTTGGATGTGAAAGGTTGCTTAAAATTTTTTGGAGTTGTTTTTCGGGGTGTTTTTGCATGGGAAAAGTCCATGCTTTTGTCTTGGGGGTTTCTGTAGTGGTTAGTCCTGATTGCGGACACTATATTTTCAGTACTGTTGATGAAGTGGATTGTCTTGGTTGAACATGTTGAGCAAGGTTTGGGCGATGTGCCTGTTCAAATGAGCAAAAAAGTGGTTGAGAAACCGAAAAAGAAGCGCAGCATCGAGGACAAGGTAGGGCGCCAGAAGTATCATGAGGTTGTGACGAAAAAGATTCTTGGCCAGAACGAGCAGATACTTGAGGAATTGCGTTGGGTTCGGCATAAGTTGGATCGGTTGGGTGAGGCGGATTATTCGAAGTCTGACGCGGAGTATTTTGCGTTTCAAGATGAGGTTGATAGGGAGATTGTTCAGAGGTTTCTTGAGGTCGGCGTGGATGGAGCGTTGCCGAAGGATGTGGCTGCCGAGGTGAATAAGCGTGGCGGGTACAGTTTGAAGTATTATGATGTGAGTCGCAGGATTGTTCGGATGAATAAGCGTTTACACTTTGAGACTGGCAAGGTACTGTTTGAGAAGCGTGGGCACCGGTGGGCTTTGACTAGATTTGCCTTCGAAGTTTATGGCGAGTCTGAGAGCGATATCTCTTCTAGTGCATCTGAAACTGTTGGTTCTGAAGTGGAAAAGGCTTAGTTTTGGTGGTTTTTGGGTTTGGGGCTTGTTTTGGGGCACAGCAAGTTTTATATGAGCTGCCTGTTAGTACGTATTAGTGAGCGATGGTTCGCGTTTCTCGTAGCCGCCTTGAGTGGCTTACGGAAGAGTATTTTTTATGGTGCATAAACGAAGCAAGGATAAATTGTTGCAGAGGCAAATTCGCAGGACGATTTACTTGCGGAGTTTTACTGATCGGTTAGCATGCGAGACGGTTAGTAAGGTTTCTCGGGAAGATGTTCTATCGCTCTTGGCTCAGCCTGTTTGTCTTAGTGATGTGCCTGATGTTGAGAAGGGCGAGGTTTTGGTTGATTCTCGTGGCCTGGGGAGTTTTCAACGTTGAAAAAAACTGGGTTGTTTCTAGTAAATAACAGGTCTTCTAGGCTTTATTTACTAGTTGAGAAGTAAAAAAATTTGGGAGTTTGTGCGTGTGAAAGGTCATCCTGGTTATACAATTCTAGTTCAAAGGCGTATTTTTCAGCTTCAGCGCTCAGTGCAGTTGAATACGCAGCAGCTGAGGGTTAGGACGATTAATCGCCTAGAGAACTTGTTTACGCTTGCGACTTCCATCGCTAAGGGCGAAGTTAAATTTCAGAGTGTTAATGGGAAGGAAGAACCGATTTCGTGGAAGCAGCGGCAGATGTGGGCGCATGTTGCTGCTCACGTTGCTATGGTTATGGCTAATTTGGCTAAGGGGTATGATGAGCGCCAGTTTAATGAGGATTTAGCGAAGTTGGAGCAGTTGGTTGATGAGATCAAGAAAGCTCAATCAGTTGAGCGAAGAAATCAAGGAAATCAAGCAGTTCAAGGAGCAGCAAAACCAGCAAGAGACAGCTCCAAAGCTTACACTGCCTGAAGATCCAGTTGTCTTTGCTCATGACTTCTTTGGCTTCGATGTGAAGACTTATCAGGCTGAGCTGCTGCAGGATCGCTCTAAGCGTATTGTGGTGTGTTGGAGTCGGCAGGCTGGAAAAACTACCTGCATTGCTTTGCGGGCCATTTGGTTCGCATGCGCCTACCCGAAGACATTAACCTTGATTGTGGCGCCTACGCTGCGGCAGAGCATGATCATGAGTGATCGTGTCTTGGATTTTTTGGGTGGGCTCAGCCAGGAACGACGCAGTGTGCTTATTGAGAAGTTGCAGCGTACAACTATGCGGTTTCGGAATGGCAGCAGAATAATCGCTTTGCCGAATAGTCCTCAGATGCTCAGGGGTTACACGGCGCACCAAGTCATCTGCGACGAATCAGCATTCTTCAAAGATGATCAGCTCGTTTTTTATAATGTGCTTTATCCGATGCTGAGCACGACGGATGGCGCCTTGATCGCTTCGAGTACGCCTTGGAGTAAAGACAGCGTTTTTTACCGTATGTGTCAGAGCAAAGATTTTAGTAAGCACGCCATAACCTGCGAGGACGTTGTGAAGAGTGGCTTGGTTAAGCAGAGTTTTATTGATGAGATGCGGAGTCAATTGCCGTTTGAGCGTTTTCAGCGGGAGTTTATGGCTGAGTTCGTTGAGGATGTGGATGCTTGGCTTACGCAGAGTTTGATTGTGCAGTGTATTGATAGCCATTTGGTTCCTTACGATTTTCAGTTGACGCCTCAGGGCGAGTTTTACGTTGGCGTTGACTTCGGTAAAGAGCAGGATTTCAGTGTTGTCCTTGTGTTTGAGAAGCAAGGCTCTGTGCTGCGCGTAGTTCATGTGCACCGTTTCCCACTGCATACCGAATATGCCAGCGTTATCGGTTATATGAAGAGTCTTCAGGACCGTTGGCGAACAGTGCGGGCCGTGTACGCGGATGTTACCGGTGTTGGGAACTATATTGTTGAGGATATGGTTCGCAGCGGCATCCAGGGCGTAACTGGTGTAACTTTCACTGTGCAATCGAAGGAAGAGATGGCTACGATTTTGCGTGAGAAGATGCGTGGCGGCGAGGTTAAGATTCCTTATGTCCCTGCCCGAAAGTTGGAAGACATCGATTTGACGGCTGAGTTGAACATTGAGAAGTACGAGTTGATGAAGACGGGGCACTTGCGGTTTAGTCATCCTGAAGGCGGGCACGATGATGTCTTTTGGAGCTGTGCTTTAAGTTGTTTTGCGGCGGTTCAGTCTCCGTTGCCTGGTCGGGGCGCCGTTATGCTTCCGCATTAAATTTACGTTAATCAAGATTGCTAAAAAGAGGTTGTGCAATGTCTCAGTAGAGCAACAATTGGAGAACTGTATCGGCCGTTCTAGTCGGTACTGTTATAGTGTTGGCTTTGGTGGTAGGCGTTCTATACTATAATAGTACAATACATGCGGCAGGAGCCATTTACGTCAAAACGGTTAATTGTGCAGTATACTTTGATAGTGCTGGAACGCAACCTGTTACACAGATTAATTGGGGTTCTCTGTCGCCGGATAGTGCTGTAAACCAAACCGTTTACTTGAAGAATACGGGGAACACGGCTTGTAACTTCACCATATCTACAGCCAATTTTAATCCGTCAAACGCTGGCACATGGATCAGTCTCACATATGACCTTAAAGGAGCAATCAATGTACCTGCAAACTCAATCGTTCCATGCGTCTTGACTGAAAGTATTTCAGCAAGCATAGTTAACGTCACAAATTACACTTATGATATTGTCATAACAGCAAGCGGTTAAGGAAATGAATGAGCAGAAATTTGATTGTGACGCTTGTGACGCTGAGACAAAGTGGGCGTGTGCTCAGCTTTATCCTGATGACATGGTTTGTTTGAAAGAAGTAAAAGCGAGGTAATTATTGCGTGAGTTTTGTTGCTGAGAGAATTCGCAAAGGATTCGAAGCGGTTAGAACTAGGTTTGTTGCTCAGCGTCAGGTTCCGCCTGATATCAGCAAGCGTCAGATCCAGGAAGAGATTCCTGTTAGCTGGAAGAAGGATGCTGATCTTTACGGCTATGTTAACAGGTATATGCTTAAGGGTTCTGGCGCGGGTTTTGTTACTCCGCCTTATTCGGCGATTTGGGAAAAAGTTTGGGGAGCGACTCCGATTGAGGATTTGCCCAAGTATAAGGATTTGTACACGTTTACTCCGTACATCAAAGCTGCCATCGACGTCACTATTAATCTTGCGATTAGCAATGGTTTTGAGTTGGATGGCGGGGATGATGCGGTTCGTGAGTGGCTTACGGATTGGCTTGATGAACAGAACATTCTGCACACGCTGCGCATAGTAGCGACGGACATGCTGGTGTTTGGCAATGCGTTTACGGAAATTTGCAAGGATGAAACTACAGGTGCGGTTACCTGGCTTAAGCCGTTGGATCCTGTGCACATGCGTGTGCGCCGTAACGAGTACGGAGACATTTTTGGGTACATTCAACTGTTGACTTTTCCGCCTGTGGTGTTTACGGCTCAGGACATGGTTCATTTTCGTTGGGGTGCCAAGTCTTGGTGGTACGAGTTCAGCTATGGCACGAGTTTGCTTAGGCCTCTGCTTAAGATTCAGGCGTTGATTGATCAGCTTGAGGATGATATGGCTGTTATCGTTCACACTTATTCGAAGCCTATGCTCGTAGTCAAAGCGGGAACTGCTGAGAGGCCTTTTAGTGATGCTCAGCTTCAATCGTTGATGGAGGCTTTTCGAGACCGTAAGCCTGCTACTGACGTTTTTGTTCGTGGTGATGTGACTGTCGATGTTGTTCCAAGTATGACTAAGGACGTTAATATTCAGTGGTGGCTTGATTACCTGTATAAGCAGCGTGAAGCTGTTACTGGTGTTCCCAAGATATTTTTAGGCGAAAGTGAGGGTAGTAACCGCGCTACGGCTGAGGTGGTTATGCAGGAGTATGTCACTCGGCTTCGTATGCTTCAGGAGATTATTAGTGATGTTTTGGAGACTGTTTTGTTCAAGCAACTTATTGAGCACGAGTTTGGCGAGGGCGTTGAGGTTCCTAAGGTTAAGTGGTCGCCGATTTGGGAGCCGACGTTGCAGGAGAAAGCCAAGTACATTTCAGATTTGGTTCAAAACGGCATAGTGACGGTTGGCGAGGCTCGTATGGAGCTTGGTTTTCCTGAAGAGCCTGAGGATAATGAAAAGTTGCCGGAGCAGCCCGCGGAAGTTGATCAGCATCAGCAGGGCGGCGGCGCCGGTGAGAAGTTTGGGAGCAAAGTAGTTGTCCGTAAGGACGGGAAGGATTATCTTGTCGCTGAAATCAAGCCAGGAGCTAATGCTGCTTGAGGCTGTCGAACTCGTCGACGCTGTAGAGGCTGTTTCTGCAACTGATTGGGCTCGGGCGCATTTAGTTAAGCGGTCGCCGTTTAAGGCTGCTGTTGTTAAGCCTGCTATTCGTTATACTGTTTGGCGTTATGTTACTGAGGCATTGGCGCCTTCGCCTAACCTCTGCGAGGACTGCGACGATAGAGCTGGAGACACCTTCGAACTTGAAGATCCAGACGACCTGTTGGACATGTTTGAGTATGGTGAGTGGCTTGATGAGGACACTTTTGCGGTTAACATTCATCCTAACTGTCATTGCCTTGTTGTTCGCCAAGAAGATGTTTACTGGTAACAAAATCAATAAAGTTTGGATTTGAAGAAAAATGCCTGGTTTGGACGAAGATAAAACTGTTTGGAGATATCGGGTTCGTGATCCTGCGGATTTCAGCGTGTTTCGTGTTAAGGAACTTGGTAAGGGCGTGAAGATTACGGTTGGGAAAATTAAGAATTCGCAGCGTTGGGAGATTCAGAATTACATGTTTGAGAAGGAGCGTTTTAAGACTCGTGAGCAGGTGCGGAAGTGGCTGGATCAGCATTTGAAAGGCGAGATTCAAACGCTGCTTGATTTTCGTGCCTGGGATGAGTGGCGCCGAAGGTTTGTTAATGCTTACGTGAAGATTTCGCATGTTTCATAGTAACGGTGATTAAGAATGTCGCAGAAAAATAAACAAGTGAAAAAGTCAGTAGCGAAAGCTCAGCCTAAAAGTTTGCTTGAGGATTGGCAAGGTTTCCGTGCTTGGCAAGAGGCTTTGTACCAGTCTCGTGGAAAGCGGATTCCAGCAGTTTAACGTGTGTGGAAGCCTTGCAGGTTGGTAAAATTAACGTTGCGGTTTGCACTCGTCGAGATTTAAAACCAGAGTGGGCTTTAGCTTTTGGCAGCGTGCTTAGCCAAGCGTTTCTGCTTGCAGGGCCGGTGAACGTTCGCTGGAACTTTAACACGTTTTTTCCCTTAGATAAAGCCAGAAATATCAGTGTTAAAGAGGCGCTGGATTGGGGTGCAGATTACGTTTTGTTTCTGGATGATGATGTTTTGCCTCCCGATGATGGGCTTGTAGGGTTGTACAGGGATGCTCTTCCTGTTGTTGGAGGTTTATATTTTGATAGGCGTCCGCCTTACATGCCTATGGTTGCTCGCCGAAAAGATCGGAGTGCGCCTTGGAAGTTAGGCGTTAACGCTGAATGGGATATTGAGTTTGCTCGGAATTATCCTCGTAACCAGCTTGTTGAGGTTGATGCTACGGGGCTTGGCTTCATGTTGATTGTGCGTGAAGTGTTTGAGAAGGTGCCTGAGCCGTGGTTTGAAACTACGCGGGATTTCGGTGAGGATTTTAATTTTTATTGGAAGGTTCAGGAGGCTGGGTTTAAAGTTTACGTTGACACAAACGCGAAGTGTCTTCACATGGCGGACTTGTTTGTTGGAGAAGAGCAAACTCTCCGTGAGTTTTATCAAGATTGGAAGGTTCAACGGTCATTTAGGGATAAAATGGAAAAGTGATAAAGTATGATGTTAAGGTATTTTGTGCCTTTTAAGGCGGCGGAAGGTGTTTCGGCAGATCTTGCCTTGAAAGAGAAGTTGATCAATATTGAAGGTGTAGCTATCGACACTTCGGTTAATGCGAATAAGTGGCAGGTGCCTGAGGAAGATCTTGATTTTCTTGCGCAGTCGCTATTGGGCGCTCAGCTTCGGGTTGATCATGCTGAGAGCGCTTTGATGGTTGTTGGCAAAGTTTCTGCAGCAAAACGTAATGGCGACCAGGTACTCTTCAGCGCTGAAGTAGGAGATGGGAATCTTATCGAGAAAATCCTGCGTAGCTACGTGACGCATGTGAGCATTCAGGTTGACAGTGACGATGTTGAGTGCTGCAAGTGCAAGAGGCCTACGCGGAAAGAGGGTATGCTTATTCACTTATGTCCGGGCGCCTGGGAAATCGTCCACAAGCCCAAGGTCCGTGAGCTCAGCATTGTTGCGAGTCCAGCTTACCAAAATACGGCGTTTGTGCCTGTTGGCTTCGCTGCAGCCATGAATGATGGACAGTGGAATGCAGTTGTTAAATCCGTAACAGATTCACAGTTATCGGAAGGTAACAAAGATGGGGGTTCTAAGGGTAACCTGCAAGAACCCGACGACAAAAAAATGAAAGCAAAAGAGGTGAAGCACATGTCTGAACATAATGCTCAGCAAGGTGCTTCTCCACAACAAGCACAGGGCGTAGTTAACACTGCACCAGGCGAACAGGCGCCGAAACAAGTGACGTATGAGGACTTTATGAATCAGCTGACGCAGCTTGAGAAACAGATTAATGCTTCTGACGGAAGCGAGGCTGAGGTTGAAGCTTTGAAGAAGAAAGTTGCTGATCTTGAGGGTGAAGTAGCGAAGAAAGCTACTAAGCGTAACTTGAGTAAGAAACTTAGTGATCTTCAAAAGCAGCTGCAGCAACCTGAAGATGACGGCAATGGTGGGCAAGCAGAGGAAGCAGGGGCGGAAGGCGCAGAAGCAGCTAAACACAGCGGCAAAGGCATAGTTGCGGTTGATGAGATTCAGCGCGATGCACTTGGCAATTATGACTGGTTCAAGGATATGCTCAGAGCTCACAAGAAACTTACGGGCTTTCAATAAAATAGGTGATTTTGCATGAGTTTAGAAGGTACAACTGCACTTGTTAGTGACCGTTACTTGATAACTGCCGTGGTTGATACGGGCGCGACTGTTGTTGCTGGCAACGTGGTTTACATTAGTGCTGCCGGGTTTATTCCTGCTGTTAAGCCTACTGCTGGTGTTCGGAAGGACGTTATTGGTGTGGCTTTGACTGGCGGAGTTGCGGGCAAGAAGATTACTGTTATTTGCAGAGGCTTAGTGCGAGTCGTTGCTTCAGGCGCTATTACGATGGGTGCGAGGATTTCAAGTTCTACTGCTGGGAAAGTTGCTGCTGTCGTAGTTATGACTGCACCGACTGGTGGTTCAAGCACATACTATACTACAACAATTCAAGCTGCGTTCCAGACTGAGCTTGATAAGTCTGAGCAGTGGATTGGCAGAGCTTTAACTGCTGCTACAAACGATGGCGATGTGATTTACGCGTTGCTTTCTTGTATTCCATAAAGGTGATTTGCAATGAGTTTTGTTAGAGATGCATTGTCATGGGTTGACACTGGAGCTGTTCAGTATCCTGCGTTGCATAAGAAAATCATAGAACTAACAATGCCGGCACTTGTCATCAAGAAGCTGTTTCCTGAGTTTCCGTTGGTTGCAGGCAAGACAGCTACGTTTGTTAAGCAGTCTGGCAGCAGATCCGCGGCGATATCGGAAATTAGTGAAGGCGCAGAGATACAGATGGATTTCACTCCTTACTCGACAGTGACAGTTATTCCGTACAAGAAGGGTTTGCGGGAACGCATAAGCAGGGAAAACATTGAGGACTTGTACATTCCAGTGATTGAGGATCAGCTTCGCCGTTTAGCGAGGCGTATGGCTTACACGATTGACAATGACTGCATGACCGTCATCGACGCGGGCGCTACAACAGCAATTACTGCAACGGGCACAAGCTTGGGCGCTACAGGAACCGAGTTCACTATTACCGGCGGGCTCGGCGCAAAAGACATCCTTAAGGCTAAAGCAGCTATTGAAGCGTACAACTTCATACCGGACAGCATATTGATTAACCCGATAAACGCGAGGGACGTCATGTATCTGCCACAGTTCAGCTTGCACATGCAGTACGGTGAACCAGTGATTCAGACTGGTATGATCGGCACAATCTATGGCATGGCCGTGTACATTAGCACCGTTGTCCCGGTTGGAACCGCTTACTTAGTAAGTACTGGCCAGAACTTGTCAGCTGCGTACGCGCCAATGGGTTTCTTCGTGATTAAGCGGCCTTTGATGAGTGATGTTGAGATTAAGAAAGAGTTTGATTCTGTCGATGTGACTTTGACTACGAGGTACGCGCCTGTTGTGTTGTGTGGAGAGGCAATTGTGAAGGTTACAGGGTTAGCTTCAACTTAAGCTACTGTTACTACGTACATTCAGTTTCCATTTTTGTTTTTTGCCCAGTTGAAGAAGCTGGCTCGCATTAGCTTTATGGCTGGGAGAAGCGGGCAAAAAGAAGTAAACGTTTTGTGAGGTGAAAATGACTATGGATATTTCAGTTTATTACAGCTTGATCGCTACAGTCATAACATCAATTATCTATGCAGTGATCGCTTGGAAACTCAGCGGTGAGGCTTTTAGCGAAACTAAGTTCCTGCGTACTGTAGCTCTTTCTTTTGCTATGGCTTTGGGCTTTAGTGTCACGGGAACTCCGTTAAGTAGCATCTATGTTTCGCCTTTTGCGTCAACCCTTGTCGGGGTAATCGGAAGCAAATATCTAAACAGCATCAAAGAAGTCGTTGCGCCCATTGCGAAGGACCTTGGCACAGTTGACGTTAGTAAACCAGAGCAAGCAGCTTTACAGGCGGCGCCAGCGGTAGAGAAACTTGCAACACCTGCACCTGCACCAACAAACCAAGTAATACTAGTAGTGGATCAACCAACTACGGCGTAACCTTCCTTTTTTTGGTATTACGTACATTCTAGGGTCTTGGCATGTACGTGGTGAACGTTAACAAGGTGAAAAAATATGGCTATAATATATGTTCAATATTCGGATGTTCAAAATCATTTGAACGCTAGCCTTAGCTCTGACGGTTTAACTTACACGGTTTTCGGTTTGCCTGTTGCTCAAGTGAGTTTTCAGGCGTATGTGGACCGCGCGAATGTGTATGCAAACGCGATTGTGGGGCAGGACTTGCAGCAGAGTGATTCGCGGTTTAGTTGGGCGTTTCTTATTGCTTTGGATATGGCTTGCCTTGGTGTTCTTGTGGCTGCGAGCGGCGGGATGCTTCAGGGCGCCTTTGATTATCGCCTCGGCGACTTGTTCATAACAAAAGGTAACATCAGCCGATTAGCGTTTGAGGGCGCCGTTAAAAGTTTTCAGGATGATTTGATTAGAGCTCTCATGAACTTTTCAACGCCCATAATGGCTGCTGAAGCTACGGCAGCAAGTGAAGTCCCAACTTACAGAGGAGGCCTCATGAACCCATGAGTTACCCTGACAAAGTCTTAGGAAAAGGCAATTACATAGTGGCGAAAGTGAACGGCGCCAAGATGGTTCTGTCAAGTGCTGAGTTTCAGCGGCTCCTTGATGATGGTTACGACATTGAGGTAGTAGGATAGGTGTCGCTATGGGAACTGTTCCTCAAAGCTATTACGATTTCGTCACGCATTATGCACCTTACTATTATGTCATTTCTACAGTTTTAAGCAGTGATGCGGTAGCGGGTCAGAAAGTAGTTGTTGTTTCGGATGGCACAAAGTTTCAAACAGGTTATCCGGTGCAGATAAAAGATGCTTCTAATAGCGAATGGAACATTGTTTCATCAGTTGTCGGTAATAACGTAACTATGCAGAATAACCTGCAAGCAACTTATCATGTAGCAGCCTCCGGCGCCGTTGAAGGTCCTGATCCTGCTTATGGCAAGGGCGCTTTTCCAGCTGCGTTCGCTATAGACTTTCTTTATCAAGCTTACTCGAGCACACAGTTTCAAAGCAACAAAACGGATATCCTCAATAAAATCACAGTCCTTGCAGACTTTATCTTAACTCAGCAATGCACTAACCAGGCTAAGAAGGCTTATGGCGGATTTGCGAGTGCAGAGGGTGGCACGCAGTACTGGAGCATTGATGCTGGGCGATGTATTCCTGCGCTACTAGAGGCTTATGATCTCTCGAGCGATAGTCGATATTTGAACGCCGCTATACTTGCGGGTTCAACTTTCCTTCAGACGATGCAGAATAAGCAGACTTATGGCGGTTTCGCTCGTGCGGTAGCAATTGACGATACCTGGCTGCTACAGCTGGATGTTGAATCTCTTTATTGCCTTATCGGTTTAAAACTTTTAGCAAATAAGTATGATACCTCAAATGCAACTGTTTACCAGGCTATTATGAGCAAAGCAGTCGGCTTTTTCAGATATGGCTTAGAGAATCTCTACTTAGACTTTGACCCTGCAGATGGTAAATGGCACCGTGTTGGCCTTGGTGAAACAGATGTTTATGATGATTCGATAGGCTTTGCCTTGCTAGGTTTGTACACGTATGAAGGTTGGAGTTCAACCTGCCAGCAAGTTTATTGTTTCCTTCAAAGAATTCGCGCTAGTGCTCAGTATTCGGCGTATAATCCTTCGATTTGCTGGCCTGGCTACATTGATGTTGTTAACAAAATGGCTGACTGCGCCTATTATGACGATCTTACAATCGGAATCCTTGGCACAATTCGTGCAGTACATGATAAGCCTTCTTACGCCTTAGCCATGCAGGTCCTCAGTAATCATCAGAGCGATTTCTTGTTTTGGGGTCCACTGTTCACGGATTACAGTCCGATCACGTCTCAGAAGGCTATGGCGAACGTTACTTGGCTTGCAAGGTTTTTCCTAGGTTATCAAGAGCCGTCAACGGACTTCAATAATCTTGTCAATTTGAGCGGTGAAACTCTTAGCCTGTTTCCAGTGCTGGAGGCGGCTGATAGTGTTACGTGGGGTGAAGCCTTAAGCTTCAAAGCGGTTGTGGCGCTTGGCGCTGTGGGCGAAGTTGTCCTTGAGCCTGGCTACATTACGGAAGATAACATCACCGTTTACAGTCTGCTACCGGTTCGTGTTCACGATAAAATCCGCAGGAATGGCGTTGATTATGAGGTCTTAACGGTTCAATGTTTCGACTTGAACGGTGATCCTCAGTATTATAAGAGTGCTTGTAGGAAGTTGATTATGCAATGAGCAGTTACGAAGACCCAGTTACTACGACTATTAGGCTTCTTAGCAAGAACATTCGCGTAGTCAAAGAGGATAGTTCCGTTGCAAGCATTTACGTTTCGCAGCAGTGGTATGACCGGGAACTCTTCAAAAACTACGATGCTCAAATTACTGTTGGCCTTAGTTCAAGTGAGGATCACAAGGTTGATTTGGCTGGTAGGATTCGCCAGCGTCGGGGTCGTTTGGTTGTTAATTTGTGGGCTTCAGATAAGCCTGCTTCAAGTGATCCTGGTAGGTTGATGCGTCAGAAAATGGTTGAAGAGGTCAACCGCATAGTTAGGCAGAACATGAAGATTCCTAATCAAACGATTTATGATTTTGCTGGGCTTGGTTATCCAAGTGGTGATCCTCATAAAGCCTTTTCAGCCGTTGCCACAAGTGAACTAGCGCCTACAGACACAGCTTGGGCTGAGCTTTCAGCACTGGATTATCAAAAGATTTGGTATGCAGATGCAACCGATTATAGCAAGAGTGCTTCAGTGAACCTTCAGTATGCGCTTATGCTTTTTCGCTTAAAGATTCCCAGTAAGGCTTCGGCTTTTCAGAGTATGGTTTTAATTTTTGTTGGTTACGGCACTGCTCCCGGCGGGAACGGTTGCTCAATTAAAGTTTGGAATCCAGCAACTAGTCAATGGGAAAATGCTTCAAGCGGTACCGGTAGCAGTAACCAGACAATTACAATAAGCCTGACGTCGACGGCGCCTAATTATGTTGACGGAAACGGATATGTTTGGCTTCTTGTTAGATCAACAAATTCAAGCAATGGAACCACTCCTGCAGTTTTGAACTGCGATTATGTTGGCTGCATGATTACAGTTAACGGGATCACCTATCTAGACGTCGTAAGTTATCAAGATAAAGACAAAGTTGACGTCAAGCCCTTCATTTTCAGGACAGCATTTGTCTTGAAGTCCTGGTCTCTTGAGGATATTGGAGGCATGTTCTAAACATTACAGTCATTTTTTTATGACAAAAGAAAAGGTGAAAAAGAAAAATGGTTGAAACGTATGGTGGGCAGGAAAGCCGAGTTTACTTTATTGTTGAAAGCAGCTATGGAGTTACGCCGACGAATCCAGTTATGATTGGAGTAAACGCTGAAAGCTTTGAGCCAGAATTGGACCCAAGCTTGATTAAAGTGATGGGCGTTGGCTCACGTGATCCGCAGGCGTTGTTGAAGGGTTTGAGGAAGCCGCATTTGAAGTTCTCGCATACTTTGCCGAGTGCTGCGCCGATAACCTTGATTCAGCACGCTACAACTCTTAACAGCTTAAGCGTTCAAGCGCTTTACTATAAAGGCTTATTCGCAAGCGCCACAGACATAATTAGCCTATTGCATTTGGGTTGCAGAATCGACAAGTTAAGCGTTGAATGCAGCGCCGAATCTTACATAAAAGCTACTGTAGAACTGATTGGGCAAGACTTGACTGTTGGAACAGCTAAGATTACTGGAGCAACGTATGGCGATTATGCTGGTGCAGTTCCGTTTTATCAGAGCAGTGTGCAGCGAGGCGCAGCAGATGGATCAAGCTTGACTGCTATAACGCGGGTGACTGACTGGAAATTCAGCATTGAAAATCACTTGAAAGAGGTGCCTGTAATCGGGTCTACAGCTTATTTGCTGAAATACTTGCAGGCAAGACAAAGAGTGTTGAGCGGCGAGTTAACTTTCGAGTTTGAGAGCAAAGCTGAATTCGACGATGTCATAAGCGATGCTGAGTTTAGTCTCAGTTTTGGTTTGGCTAGCAACAGTGCCTTGTTCAAGTACTGCAAGTGGAATAAAGTAAATGCGCCGACTAAGATTGAGGATTTGGTGTCGCTTAAGGCTTCGTTTGTTGCTAGGGACGTTTTGATGAGTTAAGGCGGAATTCTGCCTTTTACTACGTACATTGGGCTTTAGGATGTACGTGGTATGCTGATTTTATGGTAATGGAGATGATTTGAAAAATGCGAAAAGAAACCGTTGAGGTTGATGAGCGTTATGGCAAGGAGTACACTGGCAAATACGTTTTTCAGGAGATTACTTGGGCTAAAAGAAACCGTATTCTGCAGAAATATACGAGGTATAATCCTCAGACAGGCAGCGTTGTAACAACGGATTATGTGGCGATTCAGGCGGAAACCGTTTTTGCTTCGCTTGTGGAGCAGCCGGAGAACAAGCCGATAACGCTTGAGAACCTGTTAAGCGAAGGTGACAATGGAGTTCCGATAGCCTTAGGCGAGTTGCTTAGCAGAATAGCGAATAGGCTTAGTGTTGTGTCAGTTGACGAGACAAAAAACTGTTAAGGGCTATGAGACGCGGGAAACCGCATGAAGCCCTGACTGAGTTTCGCTTGTGCAAAGAGTTCGGTTGGACTATTCAGCAGCTCAAGCAGCAGCCGGCTAAGAGGTTGCAGGAGTTTCTTGTTATCCTTAGCGAAATTGATAAGCAGTCGCAGGAAGAGATGGAGAAAATGAAGCATCAAGGTGGTTTTAGATGAGTATTGAATGCACTGTTACAGTTAATGATGAGAATTTCGCAGGCAACATGGAAAGCTTCAATCAATGGCTAAATTATTATGTTCAATTAGCTTTAGAACAGAATGCACAACAGATTGCTTATCGTGCCCGGCAACTTGCCCCAGTACGCACTGGTCGTTTAATGCAAAATATCTATTCTCAAGCAGTATCAACGTGGGTTGTCAAAATTTTTTGTAGTGTTCCTTATGCTCTTTTTCAAGAATTAGGTACACGATACATTCAGGCTCGCTTGTTTTTGACTCGAGCATTGCAAGAATGTGCTCCTAATCTTTTTTCTTTACTTCAATTAGCGGTTCAAAATGCAGCAGTGGATGCTAGATCATCATGAGTTTAGGCGAGATAAGCGTAACGATTCAGGCTGTTAATGAAGCTACGCCTACGTTTCAGGCGATCGGCAGTGATGCAACTGAGATGGGTAATAATGTGCGGGCGTCAGCTTCCAGCTTTGACGATTTGGGAACTCACGCTGAAGCGACTACGGTGAAGCTTTCAACTGTGGCTCGGGGCATAAGCAGCGTTAGCAGTTTAGGCTTGGGTTTAACAACGTTGGCGACTGATTTCGGGTTGGTTGACTCGCAGACGACTAAGTATGTGCGTACGATTCTGGCGACGATAACTGTCGTGAGCGAAGTGGCCCGCTTGATAAGTTACTCAACGGTTTTGACAACGGGGCACACGGCTTCAGTAGCTTTGGATACTTCAACGGAAACAGCAAGCGCCGGAGCAAGCTTGGCTTCGACTGTAGCTACAAACATTAAAACGGCGGCCACGTGGCTTGCGACTACCGCGGAGAATGCTCTCAACATTAGTCAGGCTACTTTTCTAGCGTTGACTGGTATTGGGATAGCTGTGATTATTGCCGCTGCGGCTGCTGTGGCTTATTTTGCTTCGCAGATGAATAATGCAACTGCAAGCGTGAATGCATACAATTCAGCGGCTACTAACACGACTACTAACATGACGAGCATTTCTAGGGCTGGACAACAAGCTTTGTCTCGACAAGGCGTTGAGAGTGCAACACCATGAGTGTTGACATTCCAAAAATGACTATTGCACTGGGTTCTGTCGGCGTTTCTCAGGGCGACGTTGTTGAGGCTAAAGTGCATTTGGGCGCTACGAAAGAGGTTAGCAGCTGGGAGCTTAAGCTTCAGAATTGGAACGGAAAATACAGTCCTAATGGCGCTTATCCGCTTAATGTGGGTCAAGACGGCTATATCTGCATTGGTAGAGGCAGCAATGTGCCTCAGCTTATAACAACGCGTACAGAGAGCGTAAAGTTTGATTCTACGCCGTCGGAGTATTATGTTACGGTGGCTGGAAGATGCTGGGGCGAGAAGCTTTTCCGTTATAACATAACCAAAGACTACTCTGGCTACAAGGGCGAAGCAATCGTTAAAGACATACTTGATTACTATTCGGGGATAAGCCATGTACGTGGTGGCGTGGAGCTTGTTCAGAATACGGATACAACTTTTACGGCTCTACAGGTTTCGGATAAGCAAGCATGGACTCTTCTGAAGGAAATAGCGGCAGAAAGCGACCTTGCAGGCGTTATCGGCTATGATTTTCGTACTACGCCTGATGGGAAATTCGAGTTTTTCCCAAGAGGCAGCAAAACAAGCCCTGTAAGCCTAGCAAACTTGATAGAGTCTTATGAGTACTGGAAAGAAATTACAGCAATTCGCAACAAAATTACAATTTATGGTTCTCAGACTAAGAGTGTACCTTTACTCAAGGTTGATTGGACGCAGAGCTTGACGCCGACGGATGGTGTTTGGACTGCGCCTGTTGGCACTCTGAGCTTAGATACTAGCGGTATAGGTAGCCCCTACTGTGTAAAATGCAGTGTCAGTAACAACTATTTTGCAGAGTTGCTTTTTACGTTGAATACTGGGCATTTGGTTAATGCTGTGTTGTATCCTGAGCTTGACTTTGCTATTCAGATAGAAAGTTACTTTTCAGGGCTTTGCCAACTTGTGCTTTATGATTCTTCCGGTCGGACTGCTAGTCGCATGTTTAATATTCAGTCTCCAGGCAATGGTGGCTCGGCTGATAAGTGGACTACTGAAAGCTTCGATGTTGGGTCTTTGAATGCGTCTGATTGGAGTCTTTCTTCATCGAGTTTTGATTGGACGCAGATTTGGCGCATGGCCTTTTACTGTATGCCTACTTCGCCTACAGGCTCTGGAGCGTTCTGGGTTGATAAGGTCTATTTTGGCGGGCGCCGCTATAGCAGTGTTCAGCAGGACTCGGGAAGCCAATCTGCTTATGGTACTCGAGAATATATGGATACTAATGAGGAGCTCTACAGCGATAACGAGTGCGCATTAAATGCGCTAGCAACTTTGGCTTACATGAAGGATCCGTTCGAGTACATAACTCTGAAGAGCACGGTTATTGACTATGGTAGTAATCCGATTTTCCCAGCTGACAAGATTGCTGTTTCTTTGCCGAACGAGAATGTTAACGGCAACTACCGTATTTTAAGCGTTGAATATGATGTTAAATCAGCTTCCCAGGAGCTTGAGATTACTTTGGAGCTTGGTCATGAGAAGGCGTTGTTGGCGGATTATTTGTATGCTTTGCGGTCTAAACTGGGCAGCGTTAACAGGTACAAGGTTGCGAGTGCGTGGTAAGAAAAGCTTTTGGAGTGTGTAGGACTTGAGCGTTTGGGGCGGCGAGTCAATTCATGATGCAATTTTAAGCGCTTTAACAAGTGCTCCCACGGGCAAGAAAATTGCAAAATACGGCTTTACTTGGAATGGGGATGGCACGGTTGCCACAATCAAAGCCTATGACGGCAGTGGCGCTTTGCTTTTTACGCTTACCTTTTCTTGGAATCCTGATGGCACTTTGAGTGAGGTTTCACGGTCATGAAATCATGGCATAAAAATGAAAATTTGGAGGAATGAAAACGAAAAAACTAAACGATAAAATTGGTTGGAAAGCCCATTGGACAATAACCAAGTTCAAGGACCCAGACGACAAAATCGCTAACGCAATTCACAACGGCTTAACTGTGGAAGAAGCTAAAGTCTTGTATCCAGGCGCTTACTTTGGCACAGAAGAAATCGACCATAACGTTGCTTTGAACGAAGGCTTACAGTTGCTTATCGGTTTGATCGCGGGCACGACTGGTGACACGGGCAGTTTATGGGATAATGCGCATGCTTATCTTGGCGTAGGCGACAGCACTACGACTGCGGTCGCGACTCAGACAGGTTTGCAGGCAGCCACTAACAAGACTTACAAGGCGATGGATTCGACTTTTCCGACTCGTGCAACTCAGGTTTGTACTTGGCAAGCTACATTCGCAAGCGGTGACGCGAATTATAGTTGGCAGGAATACACTGTTGTTAACGCTTCAACTGACTCAGGCAAGAACTTGAATAGGGTTTGCGCGGATAAAGGCACTAAGGCTTCAGGCGAGACGTGGACGTTGCAGTTAGCAATAACGTTCAGCTAAACTTTTCTTCAACTTTTTGGTGTGTGTATGGATGGTTAAGCATAGTACTGTAGTTACGGGCACGAATAATGGAGCATACCAGGTTAGTGTGAATGCTTGGAACGCTGAGCATGACACGCCTGCTGGCGTTGTTTGGTTGTGGGCTGGCGCAATTGCTAATATTCCAGCGAACTGGCTGCTTTGTGACGGCTCCAGTCTTTCACGCACCACTTATGCTGTATTGTTCAATGCGATTGGCACGATTTACGGTTACGTAGATGGAAGCCACTTTAACCTGCCTGACTTACGCGACAAATTTGTGGTTGGCGCTAAACAGGATGTTAGTGGTGTTCCAGAAACTAATTTGACGGGTTCCTTAACCGCTTATGGAGGCGCAGTTACTCATCATCATGCAGACCACAGCGTCACGCAGCCTGCCATTTCTAATCATACGCTTACTCAACCTGTAATATCCGCTCATACTTTAACTCAGCCTGTTGTAGCAGCGCATACTTACACTACTTTTGCAGCGAGAACATCCTCAGCATCAACCTCAGCCGCTATATCAGCAGTAACAACACACAGTTTAACAACTAACGTTGCCATAGATGCACATGCCTTAACCACAAATGTCGGCATCGACGCGCACGCTTTGTCCACCAATGTGGCTGTAAGTACCCATGACACGTTATCTGCGCCTCAACCCTACTACGCCATGGCATACATCATAAGGGCGGATTAATCGGCATGACAACTGACAAAGGTATTGGAGACTTTCTGAAACCCACCATCGGGCACAAGCAAGACGCTATGAAAAATGCTCCCACTGTTGTAATTACTAAAAACAAGAAACAACTAAAGGAAATTTATAAGAATGTGACTGAATCTGTCCTTGTCGCTTGCCCAACATACCGAGGCAAAAGTTATGCTCTTGAAGCTTACATTCGCGCTTACAATGACTTTGTTTTTCCTTACAGAGCACTGTTTATGGTGGATAACACGGGGGACGGATTACAGTATTATGAGCATCTCAAGAAACTTAAGGTTCCATGCGACCACATTAATCCAACTAACAGTTTTCAAGAAACGTTTGCTATGAGTTGGAAAAGAATCTTTGAGGAAGCTAAAAAGGGCGGACATAAATGGGTGATGAGTATTGAACAAGATAACATCTGCCCGCCATTGACGTTGGATATAATGCTTAACGTGGCTGGTTTCTGTAATGCTGTTCACGTAGCTCATAGTTATCCATGGCATAAGTGCCAAAGTGATAAGGGAGTGTTTACGGGGCTGGGGTGCAATCTGATTTTAACCGAGTTGTTGGATAAAATCTTTGCAAGACCTAAGTGGTACACAGATGCGTTTGAAGCAGAATTAACGGAGTATCCAAAGATTAACGGCTTAGTTAGTTTGGACGTTTACAACTTAATTGACGTTAGGCATGTAGACGACGAAAAGGGTATAGAGTATTATCACTTCAAAAAGGAATCCATCCCTGAATTAACCCACGGTGTAGTCAAGGAAAAGAAACCTACCACGTACAAGTGAGACAACATGAGTATTCCTTATTGGCTTTTGCGTTACTTGCCTTGTTGGATGCATATATGCCCAAAGTGCAGAAAGGAAGTTAAACGGAATAGTCATGAGTGTCCTCATTGCGGAGAGAAGTACCCGTTAACGCTTAAGATTCCGCCAACATTCTTGAAAGATAAAAAGACGCTTGAAGCATACGTTCACAAACATGTTTTTCCGAGAATCGGCGAGTTTGAACGCCATTACCTAACGCAGTATTTCACGGTGCTTTTTAGCGACGGATTTGAAACTAATGATCTTAGCGCATGGACAACTGTTACGGGTAACATTGCTACTTCGACGTTACATCCTAATGAAGGTACTTACAGCGCTTATTTAGACGGTTCCGGTGCCAATTGGTGCAGAGAAACATTAGGGAGTACATACACTGAATTACATTTAAGAGCTTACTTCTACTTCACGGTTTCGCCAACAACGGGTAATTATTCGAATATCTTGACTTTACAGGATTCCACTGGCACAGTGACGTTGGAAGGTTGGGTGTACATTGTCGGTGGTGTTTCGCACTTCGGAATTTACGTTAACGGCAACATTGTAGATTCGGGAATAACAGTACAAACAGGGCAAGAGTATTGCATAGAAATTGCGATGTTAAACGCTGTTTCTGGCTGGGGCAAAATGTGGATAAACGACGTATTAAAATGCGAGTACGATTACAACACAAGCGCCAATAATCCGTATAAATATTTGGTTTTAGGTGCATTTAACAGGACTGGGGACGCTTACACCGCTTATGGCGACAGTGTTGTTGCTGCCGACGTTTACATCGGGCCCATATCAGGCGTTACTAACGTTTCCGTGGCGGATTCATTGGCGGCTTCTGATGCGGTTTTACGCAACAAGGCTTTGATCGTCGCGGATTCTTTGGGCGCTGTAGATGCGTTTGGCTTAGGCAACAAAACCTTACGTATTGCAGACTCTATAGGCGTCGTTGATCCTTACGGATTGTTTGATCCTGCCATTTTTGACCCTGCAATCTTTGACACGACCGCCATGTTCAATTTGTATGTTAATAAGACTTTGAAGTTTGCGGATTCTGTTGGCGCCTTGGATTCCGTTTTGGGTAATAAGTCGCTGATTGTTTCTGATGTGGTTTCGCTTTCAGAGTTAATTAACGTAGTAACAGGGGCAATAATCAAAACTGTCGCCGACGTCATAGGCATATCGGACATTGCTTTAATCAACAAGACAGCCGTAATCGCTGATGCCGTGAGCGTTCTGGATCAGGTGTTTAGGCATAAGCCTTCTGTGGCTGTGGCGGATGTGGTTGCGGTTGCGGAGGCTGTTTTAGTTTCGAAGCTGCTTATGGTTGCGGATTCAAGCTTGCTTTCTGACAGCGTTTACAGGAATAAGCCTTCGCTAGCTATAGGCGATTCGATTGGTTTGGCGGATGCGCTCCTGAGGAACAAGACTTTTGCTGTTGCGGATTCCGTGAGTCTTGCTGATGTATTTAATATTCTGAAAACCTTGAAAGTATCTGATGTATTATCGCTTGTTGATGCTGTTTCTACGCCTAGTCGTGTGTTGCAGGCGCTTGATGCGGTAGGCCTCGCGGATAATGCCTTTGTTAACAAGGCTTTGTTGGTTACGGATAACGTTAGTTTGGTTGAGGTTGTTTGGGCTGGAATTCGCAGGGAAACTGCGTTGTACTTGGTTGTTGGTAATTTGGTGGTTAATTTGCGAACTGGGAAGGTTGATTTTGCCCTCTAATGGATAGGTGAAAAAGGTTTGGAAAAAGAGAAAGAAAAAACTATCGTAGAGCAACTTAAGAATATTCACCAAGGTGATTTGGTGGAAGTTAGCTGGTCTGATGCTTCTGTAGGCAAGAGTCTTGGCAGCGGGGGGGCTATTGATGTGCCGGTGCGGAGCTGGGGAGTTTTCATCGGAGTTTTAGGCGTGAAAGCTAAGCATATCGTTTTGGCGCAGAACAGTTTCTGTTATGCTGATGGCCTTTTCGACTTGGATTATACTGCTATTCCATTAAGCTGGACAACTGATGTCATGGTGATTGCTAGAGGGTACATTCCTAAAGAGTCAGTAGGTAAGTTTGTTAACAGTTTTTTGGCGGGTGGGCATCGGATGCTTAGTCGCGGTCGGGCTTTTCAGCGTCATATTTTTCAGCGGAGGCTGAGCACGGATGGTAGACCGGATTAGGCGTGCTTTGACGCGTCGGCGCCGTGTTCCTGGGCGTGCTGTTGTTGTTGAGGAGCCTAATGAGACGCTTGTTTATGTGGTGAAATTCGGCATTGGCATGACCGTTTGCCTTTCGGCTATTGAGATTGCGAACTTGGCTATTCTGCATGCGTGGAACAGTGAAGTGTTTGCGTCGATTTCTGGTCTTTCAGGCATTGTTATCGGTGTTTTTGTTGGAAGAAAAACGTAGGGCTAAGCTTGAAAGAGTGCGCAGGAAGGTTAAGGAGCACCAGGTTACGAGCGTTACTAGGTAATTTTGCTGTTTTTGTGCATTGTAAATTATGGTTAGCGGTAGCTATTTACTACGTACATTAAGGCCTGTTACGTGGTGTTTTCACTTTAACTCTACTCTCTACTGATGCGGTTGTCAGTTTGAAGAGTGGTTTTTTAACGCTAATGGATTGAGTTGAGGTTGTATGCGTGATCGCCGGGAAGTCTTTAGGATTCACAAGTGCCAAAGGACTTATGATAGGGAACGAGGTAGATTTTCTTTCAACATTAGTTATGAGACGCATACTGAGTTGACGCCTAGGACTGTTGTTGTTGCTGAAGCTTTTGGGCTTGGCATTGATGAGGCTCAGAAGTTCCCTGTTTTGAATGCGGAGCTGCAGGTAGGTCCTAAGGATATCGTTTTGATTACCGGTGATTCTGGGTCAGGCAAGAGTGTTTTGCTACGTGCGATCAGGACCGACCTGGGCGACGAAGCAGTCGACATGGCTGACGTCCACGTGGAAGAGGATAAACCGCTTATAGAGACTATTGGCAGCACTGTTGAAGAGGCCTTGGAGCTGCTCAGCAAGGTTGGGTTGAATGATGCTTTCTTGTTCCTACGTACATACAGCCAATTGAGTGACGGGCAGAAATACCGTTACCGAATTGCGAAGTTAATCGAGAGTGGAAAAAATGGAAAGCAGTGGTGGCTTATGGACGAATTCTGCGCAACTTTGGATAGGGATACTGCGAAGATTATCGCTTTTAACGTACAAAAGCTAGCGCGTCAGCAAGGACGAGCGGTTCTCGCTGCGACTACGCATGATGACTTGTTTGTGGATCTCTCGCCTTCGGTGCATGTGCATAAGCGTTTCGGCGAGGAAATCGACATTAAGTATTTTCCTAATAGGCCTGCTGCAGAGTGCAGTTTGCTCGGGGAAATGAAGGTTGAGGGTGGCACTTTGGATGATTGGCGTAAACTGAGTGTTTTCCATTACAGAAGTCATAATGTGGGGGCAAAAAGGGGTATTTTCTGTGTCCGGCGCCGTGGTGAGCTTTGCGGTGTTATTGTTTATTGTTATCCGCCTCCGAACTGTGCTGGCCGCGGCCAAGTGTTGCCCAGGATGTCGATTAAGGACCTGAACAAGCAGTTGAGCATTATTAGCCGAGTTGTGGTTCATCCAAAGTACAGGACCATTGGGTTAGGTGAGAAGCTGATCCGCGAGACGTTACCGCTGGTTGGAACGCCGTTTGTTGAGATGATCGCGGTAATGGCGAAGTATAATCCGTTTGCTGAGCGTGCTGGGATGCGAAAAGTTAGTGTTCATGAGGCGCCTAAAGAAGCGCTTGCAATAGCTGAGGTCCTGAAGAAATTCGGTTTTGACGTGCAACTGCTTGGTAGTCAGCGGTATGTACGTGGTAAACTTGAGGGCTTAAGCAGTGAGCAGATATCCGTTTTGAAGGAAGCGTTTATCAAGAATGGTCATCAACGTTTCCGTAAAGAGTTTGCAGCTATGCGTCATGTGCCTTATGGCACCACGAAGTTGTACCGGGAAGGGATGGAAGCTGCTGATCTAGACCGCTTGGTCAAGCTGATCAGGATTGTCGGGGTTCTCCTGCAAACGAAAGTTTACCTGTTTTGGAAAAAACAAATAGAGGTTTAGAAAGGCGTCTGAGGTGAAAAGGGCAGAGTTAGTTTTCCTCAGATTTATTTTTAAAAACCTTTGCTTCCGCTTTTATTGATATTGTGCCAGGGCTAATATTAACCCCAAATGCATTAGTTTTATGCTTGCAATTATCGCATTCATATTCTGTGTTTTCCCTATGAAGCTCGCCACTATCAGGTTTCTTGCCTGGTTCTAAAACTTCCCTGATGCCAGATGGGTATAATTTGCCTTTTTTGCAAACAGGGCATAATTCGCCGGTTCTATCTTGCATATTTAATCCTCGGGCTTATTAGAGGCGATTTGCTGATAAATTTTACTTGAATTCAGGGGAATTTAATGGGTTACTTTTTTTGAAATTCGTAGGCGTTGACGGTTTGCCATGGGATAAAGTAGCCGTTGATTTTTATCCATGCTTCTAGGAATTCTGCCAGATTGTTGAATCCTTCGGCTTTTGCTTCTTCTTCGGTTACATTGAATAAGCGTTGTTGCCATGCTCTTTGCACTCGGATGTGGGCTTGTGATCTCTGATAGCGTCTGCAGGTGACGCCGTAGGTTCTTCCTGCTTTATAGGTTCGTTTGCTAAGGCGCCTGGTTTGGGTTTTTGTGCCATCCATGACTTTCGCTAGTAGAGGTTTTTTGAAAAGCATTTTTTTCGCCTAGTTTTCTGCTTTTTTGAGGAATTGCTGGATTAGCTGTTGATCTTCGTTGATGGGTTGCATATGTCGGCAGCGGCTTAGTAGCATTGCGTAGCCTTCTATTTTTTCGCCTGTTTCTAGGTATCTTTTGATGATTTGTTTTTCTTGGTTGGTTAGGATGTATTTTCTCATTGTTTTTCTTCCTAATGGTGATTGTTCACGTGGATATTTAAGTTTAACTGTGGTTGATTAACTGAAATAGATATATTTATAAGCTGAAATAACCGCTGTAGTTATGAGGTTAAGCGGATGACAACTCAAGAAACAATCGATAAGTTTCTTTTAGAATCCAAACCCGTGGATCGGATGGAGAAAACTATCGTTAGCTTGAAGAATGTTAAGGGGTTGTGCCTGTTTTGATGGTTGAATCTCAAACTAAGCTTCTAGGCTTGATTTTGGCGGTTAAGGATGATGAGCAGCGCTTTGGTTACGCCTCTAAGGCGCATTTGTTGGCGGTTGCAGAGTACATTATAACCAACTATGCAGGGTACGGTTACAGCAAGGAAGAGTACACTGCAGCAATCATTCTCCTGGCCCGATATCACATGGCGCCTCTAGCTGATCGTGTACGTGGTAAACGCCTGATCGCGGCTGAGTGTGCTAAGCAGTATGATGCTAGGTGTATGCATTGTGGCGCCGTAATCACAAGCAGGAAGAGCTTGGAGACTGGCCTTGGCGTTGTTTGCAGGAAAAAGTTAGGGGTGAAAGCGTGAAGGTTGATCGGCGGTGACAGGTCAAAGTCTTCCAAATGCTCGAGAGATTTTTTGATGGTGTTTTTCCATGCTTTTTAAAACACGCGAGGGAATTTTCGGCTGCTGAGTTTGCTGAGAAGAGCAAGCGGGTTTTGAACAAAAGTTAAAAGGTCTAATGTATGTGGCTTGTCTATGGGGGTTGGTGTAAGGTTTGACGGTTATTTCGCCTGAGAGGCAGCGTATAGCTAAAGTTTTCAAGGAGCATATTGATAGGGCAATAGAAGAATTGGGTGTTGGTTATCAAGTGGATCTTCAAGGCAAATTTGATTCCACGCCTATACGCATTGAAATTGAGGTTTCGACTAAGGGAGGGATTCCTTAAGATGGTTGATGATGGTTATTCGACTGTTCGGCTGCCAAAGAGCCTGTTAGATGAAGTGGATAAGCTGAAGGGTAAGCGTGGTTTTACTGGCCGGTCGGATGTTATTAAGCAGGCTGTCAGGGAGTATTTGGATGAGTGTTATCGTAGAGGCATAATTCAATAATTAGACGTCTGGGAGTTTCCAGCCTTCTTTTACTTTCTTGCGGATGATATCCTGGATCTCAGGGATGGTGAGGGCGAAGTCGATGTGTTCGCAATTGTTGTTTTTGTCTAGGTCGCAGAATATTCCTTGTGGCTTGAAGTAAATGTCTGCTATCAGGCCTAGTTTGCGATCCGTGATTCTTACGCCTTCGTCGTTTATGTTGAAGTGTTCAAAGCGTGGTAAGCTAACGCTTTTCTTAACCTCTTCCATTCTTAATCTTACGGCTTCATGTACGAAGTCGGCTATGCTTTTGTATTGTGGGTTTTCTTTTACTAGTTTTTCGACTTGTTCTACTAGTTCCCGTTTGAGGCTTACGCCTCTGAAGTCTTGGTCCTCTTTTGGCAATTTCTCTCCTTTCTCTCCCCCTTTATCCATGTGAATCGGGGATGTTATTGTGGCATATCTGCCATAAAAAATTTACGGTTTTATTTAAAATATTGCTAGCTTGAAATTTTTTTCTCGTTAACTTTATGCCTTAATTGTGCCACAAAATTTATATGTAAATCGTATGTAGGGAGAGTGATTATGGCATAATTGCTATAGTGAAAGGAGTGATATGTAGTGCCTGCGGGAAGTTTCAAGGGTGTAAGTATTAAAACAGAGCTTTACACTCAAGTTGAAAATTTTATTGAAGAAAATCCGAGTTATCGGAGTGTCGCTGAGTTTGTCAGCGAAGCAATCAGACTTAGAATGGAAGAAATCACTAAAATTAAAGCGGGAAAATATCAGGGGGCTTAGTGTTCTTGGGGAATAGGCTTTTTGAAGGCACTGTCTTTGGGAGGTTTTGCGTGTTTATGTCACGCGCGTATTTGGCGTACTGTTTTGAGGTCTCCTTCTCTCTTCCAAGAGGCTTCCCAAACAAGGATACAAGCCCTTCTTTGCAAAAGGTAGGTTGAGTGAAAAATGACACATGATGAAATATGCGATAACTGCGGAAAAATGGCAGAACTCAAATTTGAATTCTTTTACAACCGAGACGGCCTAGTTGACAGTCGAAGATACCGATTCTGCTATGATTGCGGCGTGAAAATTGAGGAACTTCTCAAGGAAGGTGTTAACTGATGCGTTTTCAGATGAAAATTAACGGTTGCCACTCCTGCTCAATCAGGAAAGGTTGCTCAGACAAAAAGATTCCATGCGCCATTAAAGCGCCTGAGCTTCACACTAGCAAACGGAGAGGCGTAGTTTTGCCGAAAAAAGCGGGGTGTGCGTGATGGTTGAGTTGGATGCGAAGTTTTGTCCGATTTGCGGTTGCAAGTTGCACGTCGACGGCAAGCGGTTGCTGTGTGATCGGCATGGCGAAATGAACGTTTACTTGGATCATGATCCGAAGGTTGCTGAGGGCGCGTTTGATGAGCGTGTTTCTGATTTGGAGGCAAAAACATGACTGATAAAAAAGAGAAGCCTGTGATTCTTTTCAAAGTCCTGCATAACATGCAAAGTTGCAATGGCGGCTCTCACAGTTGGGAGCTGGGCAAGAAATACACGGTGCATGGAAAGTTGTCGATGTGTAGTGCTGGCTTTCATTTAACGACTAATCCGCAAAGTTGGCTGGAGCAGGGCTGCCGAGTTTATTTTGCTGAAGCTTTCGGGATTGAAGCGTGGAAAAACGATAAATGCGTTTGCAGATCTGTTAGGTTGCCGAAGAATCAGGATCCAGAGGGCATTTCTAAGGAAACTTTAGCGAAATGGAAGCCTGAGCTTGACGCTGTCTATGCGAAATGGAAGCCTGAGCGTGACGCTGTCGATGCGAAATGGAAGCCTGAGCGTGACGCTGTCTATGCGAAATGGAAGCCTGAGCTTGACGCTGTCGATGCGAAATGGAAGCCTGAGCGTGACGCTGTCGATGCGAAATGGAAGCCTGAGCTTGACGCTGTCGATGCGAAATGGAAGCCTGAGCGTGACGCTGTCTATGCGAAATGGAAGCCTGAGCGTGACGCTGTCGATGCGAAATGGAACTCTGAGCGTGACGCTGTCTATGCGAAATGGAAGCCTGAGCTTGACGCTGTCGATGCGAAATGGAAGCCTGAGCGTGACGCTGTCGATGCGAAATGGAACTCTGAGCTTGACGCTGTCTATGCGAAATGGAAGCCTGAGCGTGACGCTGTCGATGCGAAATGGAACTCTGAGCGTGACGCTGTCTATGCGAAATGGAACTCTGAGCGTGACGCTGTCGATGCGAAATGGAAGCCTGAGCGTGACGCTGTCTATGCGAAATGGAACTCTGAGCTTGACGCTGTCTATGCCAAATGGAGAAATGTACTCTTCGGAAAAATCAGAGAACTCTTTCGCTTACAAAATAAACCGAGAAAACAGAGGTGAAAGCTTGACTAATAAAACGAAGAAAGTTTTCTTAGGAACTATCGCTTGTCCTGAATGCCAGGCAGAGATTAACATTTTCAAGGAAACGGAGATCATTGAGGCGGCTGTTCCTGCGGAAAAAGAAGAGCGCTTGATTGCTGAGCGCTTGTCCGGTAAACAAACAACTTTGGACGAGGAGACGAAATCGTGACTCAACTGGACGTTTTTCCGCGCAGCAGCATCACCCTTAAGTTGCCATGCTGGAAACCTCAGCCCGTGCCCGCGGGCGAATCAGAATGCGAAGCCATCCGCAAACTCGCGGTTGAAGCCGTCTACAAAATCTGGAACACGGAGCATAGGCCCGCAGACCTCATGGACATCTATGTGATAGTTACCGAAAAAATAGGCAAGTTGCGAGCAGACGACGAGTGGCCTTGGCGGGAGTACCGAAGCAAACGCACTGTAGACCGCAGAGTCAATGAAGCTTCAAGCAAGGATTTCTATGCTGACGGAATCCCGAAGATTTGCGCAGTGACAAGCGGGGTCTATCAACCTAACCCAGCGCTTTTTGAGAAGAAACCTTTGGAGGCGGTTTAATTGAAAAACCGCAAAGAGCAAAAAATGCTATACAAAGCAACCCACAGGTATCTCTGCCCTCAATGTGAAGGAAAAACAGCAAAGCAACTTATGCTTGAGAATATGTTCGACATTCCATTTCTTGTCAAAACAAAGTGCATAGTGTGTGGATATGATGGAATGTTGATTGAAGTTCCTAACAAAAAGGTGACTCTTTCAACTGGACACCACGTAAAAGGTCTAGGTGAGGCGAAAAAATGAATTTTGGTGAGGTTCCCGAATTGACTTTGCGCCAGCGGTTGAAGCTTAAGATTTCTGGCTATGCTTTTCTGCGTTGGGTTAAGCCTGAAGGCTACTTGGGTGCTGTGGCCTTGTACGTGGTAAACTGCCCAGTGCATGGGTTGTACCTGGATACTCCGCATGGTCACAGAGAGTATTTTATGTGTCCTTCTTGTTTGGCGGAGGCTAAACGTTGATGGTTACTATTGATGAGCTTAAGCAGCGGTTTGGTCCATCAAAAAATGTGGCGCCGTATGGCGAGTGCATTGTTATCCAGGGATCTGAGTTTGATCCTGATTGGGAAGCTGACTTGGGCGATCAGGGCTTCGCGTGCCATTTTGGCGACTTGGATAATCATGCGGTTACTTTTGTGCCCTTGAATAAAATTGTTTCTAAGAGTGGGGTTGTTTTTGTTCCGTCTGCAGCATCCAAACAAGTTCAAGGTAATGGAGAGGTGAAAGAAATGGATAAGAAAGTTGAAAATGAAGAAAATAAGCGTGTGAATTGGCAACCTGAGGAAGATGCTCTTCTCATTTCTCTTTGGAATCAAGGCTCGTCTATTCCAGATATTGCCGTGAAAGTTGAGGAAAAATATCCTAGTCGAAAAGGTAACTCAGCTAATATGCGTTTGAAGAGGTTGCGGATTGTTGGCCAGATTCAGCCGAGAAACAAACATGTACGTGGTAATGTCGCAAAGGAAGCGTCTTATCAAGTTGGAGGTGAAAAATTGGAGAATTCTGAGGAGAAAAAGTTTAAGGGTTGTCAAAAAGGGCCTGATTGGACGCCTGAAGATGAACAGCGTTTGTTTAAGCGGATTGATGAAGTTTCAGGAACGATAGTTCAGAGGATTGCTCAGATTATCACTGAGTTTCCAGGGCGCAGTGCTGTTGGAATTAAGCAGAAATATGAAAAGTTGGTTGCTAAAGCAAAGCAAAAAGCTAAGGAAAATACGCCTATGGTCCTTGAGGCTAAGGCTGAAAAGAGCGTTGAAGCAACAAAGCCTGAAGTTGCATCGGTTGAGAAGAGGCTGCAGATTCTTTCTGAAGCCTATGAATCGCTGAGACAAGGATACGTTGAGTTGAAAACTGACTTCTTAAGGCAACAAGAATTCATCGTTAGTAGTATGGCAACTGTCGGCAGCCTAAATGATGTAGAAGCGAATTTACGTAAGGACCTTGCTAGGCACGAACATGCTGTTTCTGGTAAAGTAATGGTGCCCATGGAGGGTTCTCAATAGTGGTTTTGACTGTTGCTGCTTGTATTGCAAAGGATTGGGATCATGCGCCCGTTAAAGTTGAGAAAATAAGTGATTTGGTTCTTGATTGGTCTCTTTATCCTCGAAAAGAAGTGGATCAGCAAGTTGTAGGTGCGTATGCGAAGGCTTTGGATGCTGGCAGCGTTTTTCCAACGCTTAAAGTTGGCTTGTTCCGGGGAAGGAAGATTGTCCTGGATGGCTTTCACCGTCTAGGTTCTCGGAAGCTTAAGAAAATTGATTATGCTGACTGTTCAGAGTTGCCCTTTACAAGTGAGGCGGAGATGTTTGCTGAGGCGGTGAGGCTTAACAGTGGCCATGGCAAGGGCTTCAGCGAAGTGGAGCTCAAGGATAATATTGCTCGGCTTAAGAAGTTCAAGTTTGACGTGAAAGATATCGTGGCGCTTGTGCATGTTCCGGCTGCCGAGATTTATCGGGAGTCTGCTGCGCCTATCGTGACTTTGACGGCGCCATGCGGCAAGAAGTTCCATGTGGATTCTAAGAGTGGGAAGGTTCAGCCTGGTTTGAGTGGCCGTGAACTCGTGGAGCTGAAGGGCGCTTTGGTTCTGTTTTGTAGTCTGGCGGAGTCTGGGCGTTTTCCGCTGGATGATCCTGTCATTAAAGAGTTGGTTAATCGGGCGCATTTGGATTTTGAGAGGTTGCGTTTTCATGTTTAGGGTCTTGTATCGTGGGGTAAGATGCGGTGTTGCCCGGTCCTCTAAGGTAAGGTGTGGCGCTATTGATGCCAGGTATGGTCCTGTGGTGTGTAGTGGTGCCCGGCAGTGTATTCTTAGGCGTGGTCTGGTGTTTCGAGGCTTTGCGTGGCTTGGTCTGTTGAGGTCCTGTCCGGTTAGGCTGAGTAAAGTAGGGTTTAGTAAGCTTTTATTGCGGTGTGGAGTCCGGTCCGGCTGGGTCAAGTCCGGTTTGGCTCGGCAAGGTGCTGCAAGGTGTTATTACGGTATAGTTTGGCGATGTCCTGTTTTGTGCCGTGGAGCTCGGTGGGGTACAGCTTGGCTTTGTAAGGTTTGGCGTTTCTTTGTGATGTCCGGTTGCGCTGGGTGGTCAACGGTGGAGCGGGGCTTGGTTTTGCTTGGTAAGGTGCTATCGTGGTTTGGAGAGGTTCTGTTTTGTTGCGTGGGGCGGTGTGGTGCACTGTACGGTTTGGCTTTGCATGGTTTGGCGTTATTGAGGTTTGGCAATGTCAAGTGGGGTCTTGTGAGCCGCGGCTTGGCACGGTTGCTTCAATCTTTGCTTTCATTGAGGTTAGCAGTGGTGAGGTACAGCAAGGCGAGGTCAGCTTTGGCGCTATTAAGGCGGGGTCAAGTTTGGCTTGGTACTGTCCTGTCGTGTAAGGCATGGTGTTCTCAGGTGCTATTTTGGTTAGGTCATGTTTTGCGGTGTCCAGTTAGGTTCGGTTCTGTGATGCCTGGCTTGGTGATGCGATGTATTGTGAGGCATAGTTCGGTAGGGTCCTCTTATGGTAACGTGAGGTTACAAAAATGAGTCAAAACTTTAAAACAATAAATGTTGAAATTAAGGGCTTAACGCCCTTGCTAATGAACCGGTTGAATCCGGAGAGTTTGAAAAGTAAAAGTAAAATGAAGACGCAGAATTACAGTACAGAGAACGATGCAAAGAACAGCGCTTACATGGCGGTGATCGACGGCAAAAACCAGCTTTATATTCCTCAGGAATGCGTGCAGAGCATGCTGATCAATACGGCTAAGCAGTACAGGGTCCATAGGGTTTCGCTTTCAAGTTTGCTTGCTGGCACGATGCGTGTGGAGCCTGACAAGATTCCGCTTGGCACAGCTGAGTACGTGGTTGATGAGCGTGCGGTTGTGATCCAGTCGCAGCGGGTTCTTAAAGGCAGAGCGAAACTATTGCAATGGAGTGCAAAGTTTAAGCTTGTCTATAATGTTAAGTGGCTGCCTGAAGGCATCGAGGCTACGCTGAAAGAAATTTTGGAAGATGCCGGTGTCCGGATGGGTTTGCTGGATTATAGGCCTCAGCACAAGGGCTCGTTTGGAACTTTCGAAGTTGTCAGCTTCACCTATGATGGCCAAGAAGTAGCTGCCACTGAAGGCGCCGCCGTCACGACTGAAAGCTAGTTAGGTGAAGTTATTGGCTGTGGGTGTTTGGCCAGAGGAGGTTTATGGTTAGTGGCTGCCGTTGGGGAGGGAAAGGTTGGTTTTGCTCCGTACTCTGTAAGCTCTGAAAAACGTATGTTTGGCAAAACAGAAGCCGGTCTGAAAGTTAGCAAGTCGGAGAGCAACGTTGGCTCCGCCGGCGCCAGCCCTCTATGCCCCAGTTGCAGCCCTAAGGTGACGAAGGTTTATCGTGATGGCCTGCGTTATCTTAAGGATAAGTCGACTGTTCAGCGTTGGCTTTGCAGGGATTGCGGATTCCGTTTTAGTGAGAAACCGACCCTTAAAGGGTCACCACCGTTACAAGAAACTTCTGAAAGGTCATTAAATACGTGCAGTGCCTTAGCTTCTAAGCGCCAAATATGCGCTTTAGGAGCGAAAAATTTGAGTGCAACAGAAGTTAAGACTGTTGCGGGAGACAAAAAGAAGCCACTGAAACTAGATCTCTTGCCTGAAACGATGCGCGGTTACATTGTGCAGTTCACGGCATATCTGGAGCGGAACGGTTTTGACGAAGAGAACACTTATCCTGCTATTTTAACGCGGCTTGTCGCTGATGGCGCGGACCTGCTGGATTCGGAGAACGTTAAGGCTGTTATTGCTAAGAAGAAAAAGGCTAACGGGGAACCTTGGAGCGGTAGCATGAAAATGATTGCGGCATGTGCTTATGATGCTTTTTGCCATATGCAAAAGGTTACGTGGGAACGGCCAATCTATTACCAAGATGAAATTGAAATCATTGTTCCTGATGAGAAAGACTTAGATCTGTTAATTAGTGCTGCAAGTAAACGTATGGCTACTTTCCTGTTATGCCTTAAAGAGACGTTTGCTGATCCATCTGAGGTTCTTGCTTGTAAATGGAGTGAGTTTAAAGACAATGTGCTCTACATCAATCATCCAGTGAAACGTCATTACTCTGGTCATTATGAGTTGTCTGCTCGGCTTGTCTATATGATTAATGCTTTACCAAGGGAGAATGAACGGATTTTCCCGATGAGGTATCGAATTGTCGCTAATACTTTTCGCGCGTTGCGGAGGAAAGTTGCTAAAAAATTCAGTAATCCAGCTGTTCTACAGATTAGTTTGAAGAGTTTTCGTCATTGGGGCGGTTCAATGCTTGCTTATGTGACTAATGGTAATGTGCCTGAGATTGCACGAGTTTTGCGGCACAGGTCCTGGAAGAGTACTCAGCGATATGTGCATACGATCATGAGGCTTAGAGATGAAGATTTTGACGTTACCAGTGCAACTACGTTAGATGAGATTCTTGCGTTAGGTAAGGCTGGCTGGCAGAAATACGATGAAGTTGTTTTCAAAGGTGTTACTTATCATTGCTATCGGAAGCCGAAGCGTTTTGGTGCATTGCGGAAAAATGATGTGGATACGTCCAAAACTGAGGGGATAAGGTACTATCCACATGAGGTTTAAAATAGGGTAAATTAAGGTGTAGAAAGCGTTGAATGCTACTCCAAAATAGGCGTAGCCAGCTAAAGAGAAGTAATGAAAAATTAGATTCCAGAACAAGCCAATCATGTTACCTGCTGTTAACATGCAGATTTTTTTTAATACGCTACCGTTTAGCTGAAAAATTAGCGAGACGAAAAGTATATTGAAGATTAGTAATGTGACGGTTGATTGGAGATTAATTAGGCGGAAAGAGGCTATGAGGCATAGGATGATTGCTTCTAAGAAGATAAGCGAAGCTATGCGGTTTAAGGTTTCCACTTGTTTCCTCCCCTTTCTCTTAAGTTTGGCGCTTTGAAAGAGGAGTCTAATTTGTTATTTGTTGTTTTAAGTCGTCTGTAACTGTGTTATAGAAGAAAGTTCTAGTTAGACTTAGGAACGGAAAGAACCACGTCATCTATTACTCTGCAAAGAACTTCAAAAACCTCTTCTGCATTGAGATTGTCGGTATCTAAAACCAAGTCAAACGGAGCAAAATCCTCGCCTAAAGCGAAACCGTAAAGCTTCTTGTATATTGCCTTTGTGCGAGATTCTTTTTCTTCCAGCACTTTGAATGCTTCGTTAAGGGTTATTTTGTCGCGTTCGGCAACTCTTGTTGCTCTCTTCTCAATTGAACCCATTAACCAAATCTTGAAGCCTTCTTTAAGCAGCCACGGCATCGTCCAACTATCCAAGAGGACATTGCCTTGCTGTGCGTATTCTAGGAGCTTAGCATCTACTGCCTTGTCAAATTTAGGGTCAATTACTCTTTCTTTAAGAAAATTTAAGCCTTCAAGGCTCTCCCACCAGCCTTGACGCGAAACGTCATAGCCTTCTGCCTTTGCCAGTTCTTTAAGCGCGTCGCCGCCTGAATAACATTTTAGATTGTATTTTTCTGCAAGTTTTTTGGACAGAGTGCTTTTTCCTGTTCCAGCCATTCCTGAAATGCAGATTACGGTTTTTTTCTCGGCTAAGCATGTTTTTGTGTTTTTAGCCATTTAGCGTCACCACGTTTTCTGCATCAAGTTTCGATGGGCATTATGCCTATTATGCGTGATGAAAGCAACCCGAAGAACAGCGAACAAATGGGATACCAGTAGAATACGGGAATAGCCCCAATGCCTGGCACGTAAGCCATAGTGGTGCTTCCAAACGTTGGCGTTAATATTAAAAACCAGACAATTAGATAAATGAAAGAAATTCCAAACTGGACCATTTGAGGCTTCATCATTTTTGTCTGCATGCTATTTATTTGAGATTGCCTCTTTTTGAGTTTTTCCATTTGCTTTTTATCGTTAGCTCGCGCAGCTTTCATGGTTTCTGACCGGTATTCAGCCATTTCTTTCTGCATGACTCGGTATTGTTCCCAGCCTACAAAAAAGTTGATTAAAACCCTGTTTATTCCAGAGTTTATGAACGCAATCACAGCTGAGATACCCATAATTAAAAATGTTGCCAAAGGCAACGAAGTGAGTACTAAAGACATCGCATTTTTCCTCTTGACTTTATGCTTATGCGTATCTTGTTTCCTCGTTAATAACCGTTTTTACTTCTCAGCGTTGTAACTGTTTTAGAAAAAACTTTTTCCTGTTGGCGCAGCGCATAGATTCATTTAGAAACTCCCTTGCACATCAAATTGGCTGATAACATGTTTTTAGTGAGGTCTGCTGAATCTCTGAGAGATTATAAGAGAAAAATGCTTAGAATAGGATTAAACGTTTTTTATCCAGAGCCTTCTCAGCCCATCGATTTTTATGATTAATTATTTAATAACAAAATAAAAAGAGGGAAAGAGGTATTGCTTGGTGTTTTGTTGCTATGGCTTTTTTCTTAGTATTAGTAAGCCGACTATGGCGATTGCGATTATTATGGCAATTGTACTAGCAGTGAAGTACATTTCCATAGGTGGCAAAGTAACCACTGGATATGGAGATGCTGTTGGTGCTGCAGCGCTGACAGCGAATGAGGACTCAGCATACGATGGATAGTATGATTGTGAACCTGCAAAGGTGGCGACGACAGTGTATGAGCCTGTGATGTCAGGTGTCCAAGTGAAAGTGAACATGCCGCTAGCGTCACTTGTAGTAGAGCCGATGTTTCGGTAGTTGCCATTAGAGTCAAGAACGTCGATTGAAACTGGAACTCCAGTCACGTTTGTTGGCATTGGCTTCTGCATATAAACGTATTCCATCCATGAAGCCATGCTTGCGTCTGAAACAGCTGGAACACCGTTTGGAAAGTTAGCTTTCTGTTCATTTTGTTGTGTGCCGGCAGCAACGTCTGTAACTGTTCCTCTTATCACTATGGGTGTACCTAACGGTGTACCAATATTAGGAGCCGTAACTGTTAATGAACTGGGTCCTTTGCCATAACAGTAGATTTGGTCATCGTAGGAGTTGAGGGCTGCTAGGTAACCGCTTGCAATTGGGGATTGGCCTCCATACATTTGCTGGCCATAATCCATTATGGCCCACATTTCTGTTCCGTCGGTGCCGTTAATACAGCGTAACTCTGCACCCTTGTAGAGTGGAGAGTTCGGCGAGTGCTCTGTAGTGTCTAAGTAGACTTTTCCGTCAGCAATAGTGCTAATGAAAGTGGGATAACGACCGTAGGGTGTTTCGAATCCGCTGAGTGTACTGTTGCCTGCTCCGCCGTTTCCGTAGGTCCATAGTAGATTTCCAGTCTTATCGTCATAGCAGTAGAGTATTCCACTGTAACCTGTGTAGTAAAGTTTGCCGTAAGCGATGTTTTCTAGGCCTATGGCCATGTAGTTGTAGTCGGTGGTAAAGTCGTTTGTAAGTTTCGTTGGACCCCACAGTTGACTTCCGGAAGCTAGGCTATAGCCATAAAATACCATAGTCTCTTTGTCCCCGAAGACAAAGACTCCGTTGCTCGGATCCCAGGCGACAATCAGTCGGGTTACGTTGCCTGGCGCTGGCTGATAGGTTTGTGTCCATAGCACTGTTCCTATTGTTCCTGGCTTTAGGCTTATGGCTGTAACGTTCGCTGGATCAGTAGTTACAGTTGCACCGTAATCGCCGGGGTGTCCTCCGAAAGTTCCCTGAACCAAAAGCATCATGTTACCCAAGCTAATCATCGGGATATTTCCCAAACCCGCCATCCCAATGCCCCAACCTGTTCCTTGAAGCGTCGATATTGATACGTTCCAGTCGTAGGCTGCGTTTGTTACTGCTGCAAAGGGTGCTGGTACGCTATACATCGTGCCGAACCCCGGTATGACCATAGCCGTCTCTGGTGCCCATGCGCTACCATTCCAGTAACAGTTCGCCGGTGCTGATGGAGTTAGTGGTGCGTTCGCGGGAACTTGTCCCGAAGTATACCAATTGGCTGGACTCAAGCCCGATCCTCCACCTATTACGTTAGATGAGTTCCACTGAGATAGGTACCAAGTGGTTCCAAGTCTGGTAATAGCGTATGATAAGTACTCGCCTGATGGTCCGCCTATGCTTGCGCCTGATGGAACGTTGGTAACGGTCATAGGTGTGAGAACTCCTGTCCTTGGGTCATATCCTTTCCAAACTGTATTCAGTCCCGCATAACCTGTAGTGGATGCGATCAGCAAGCCGTCAGGTAGGACTCCGTGTTGGTTAGGGTTCTCGAAAGAGTAAATGTAGCCAAATGACGGCACAAGAGCAACGCCTGTTGCCGATGCATTGATGCGCCATAACTCTTTGCCTGTTTGCAAGTCTACTGCAACGTAATCTCCGCCTGCGCCTCCAAATAGTCCGCCTGCTGCTGCGTTACCAAGTGGTTCTTGGTAGAAGAGGGTTCCTTGCATAATCAGTGGATTGGTGAACCTGGCGTTGTATGAAAGCCCTCCATAGTACATTTCGCCTGGAATTGCAGTTTTATTACCTCCGACAACTCCACCGTATTGAATTGGCTTAGTCCACATTATGTGTGCGCTGTTTGGTGCTGAGCCGTCCGGCTGGATAGCGCCTGGAATGCCATAGGATGCGGATGCTCCAAGAATGTAGGGTGATCCGAGCCAGTTTGATGCAATCGTGTACCAATAGGTGTTTTGTCCTTCTATCGGGTATGTCCAGTAGTTAGTTGGAAGTGGGTAGCTATTTATTGCTGTTGGAATTGGCTCTTGCTGTACGGTTAAGGTTATTGTTTTGCTGGCGGCTAGGAAAATGTCACCTGTGTAAATTGTGCTTGCTCCAGGAGTGGTTGAAGTCCAAGTGTAGTTTTGTGCAGGATAGTCAAACTTGAATGTGTAGTTGCCGACTTGGTCAGGAGTGTATTGATAGTACTGAATGCCTGTTGAGTCACTTATGATGTCCCAAGTGTGTGTTTCAGCTGTTCCGTCAGGCTTAGTAATGGTTAACGTGTAACCATGGCGTCTAATGTCATTGGTCACAGTTGCTCCTGGCAGAGGGTCATCGATCCAAAAGACGACCGCTACTGTTTGACCAACACCGACAGGGTTAGGAGCAGCAACGATATAGGGATAGGAAATAATAGTCCATCCTGGTGAATGTGCGCTAGTACTCGGTATAAATGCAATTGAAGAAGTCATTATGATCATCAGAAAAACAACAATCGCGATAGCAAATGATTTATTTTTTAGCATTTTTCTTTTTCTCCTTAATTATATTGAACGAAAGCGAAAGATTGCTCTCGCTCAATAGCTCTCTCTTTCATTGAATTTTGTTTATAAAACTTGTGTAAAATGTCACGGACGACAAATTCAGGTCCACTTCCGCGAATATGCTTCCATTGTCGGTGTCGTAGTTGGCTCAGCCTAGCACCTTGCCGATTGTTTCGCCTCACAGAATCAAAGGCTTTTTCCAAAACAAGTAAACCTTTGTTTGCAGTAGCATTCCAACGAGCTTAACCAGTTTCGCAATTTTCGATACATCTGCATTCTGAATGCAGTTAAGGTAGTCGGATGTTTTTCCGAAGGGCTGGTGTCGGCTGACTGCAAACTCTTTTTTGAATCTTAGGTGCTTGTTTTTTATGAAAGCCTCTTTAAGCTGGCACATTTGCTTAGGATTTAAGCTCTCAAGTTTTGCCCGGACATAGCGTTCACTGCCTAAGAGTTGCAAGTCAAAACCCAAATTAGAAAGCGTTTTAGAGACCTCTGAGATGCTGTCTGCAGATTGCTGCTTAGCTATTTTTTGCATGCCTGCTTTTTCTGCAAACGGGTTATACTTTGCCATTACCGCAATCATCTCAACGTAAGGTGTGCCAGCTAAAGGCAGGGTTTCACGGATCAATGTAGCGCCTAAGCCTATTGTTCGGTATTTTGGATGGATAACCACTCGGCTGATGATGCTTAGTTGCTTGTTCATTTCCTGAATTGACATTCGCGGAAGCACTAAGCGTCTTCCGTAACAGGCGGGCGGAGGATAACTGTAAACGATCACACCACAGAGCTCTTCTCCACGAACTAATCGGAAAATCTTGCGGGGAACAGCAACCTCGTGACCTCGATAATAGACCAAATCATAAGGCGCGGAATAAGAGGATACAAAAGCAGGGCAGAATTCATAAAAGAAGCCATAAGAAAAAGGTTTGAAGAACTAAAAACCTCACAGCTCATGCCTGCGCTGCCGCCGCTGGAGCACTTTAACCTCAGCGAGCAAGGAGTCAGAATTCTTGACAGAACCCTCGCCAGCAAAACATCAAGGGGAAGAATCATAGACGTTTACTTTAAGCCCGACAACGTTTGGTGCGATTACTGTCAATCAAGCAGCTGCCAACACGTCAAATTCGCTCTGGACCTCCCAGCGGTACAGGAAATCCTAGACAAAAAAGGCTGGACAATAAAGGCATAAAACACCTAGAAACACCGTTCAAGGATATTAAAATCAATGACTTTACCTTTTGATTTACTGCTTACTGGATGCACTTTGGGCAACCTGGCGCGCCCAAACCTCTATGTTACTCCAATCTCTAGTATCATAGACTTTGCTTGTGTCTAGTCCCTGCTTTCGTAAACTATTCCTGTTAACCCTAACAAGAACATCAACCAATAAGCCATGACTTTTATGGAAATCTAAAAAGCCGCCAAAGAACCCGAGAGAAATCGGTTTCAAACCATACTTCTCGGCAACTTTTTCTAGGTACAAAGTTTTCGCTTTGTCTCTTGCTTCCTTTTCGCGGTCAGCCATCTGGCAACTAACAAACAAAGCGGTCTTCTTTGCCCTCAACAACTCAGCGTTCTCCTCAAGAAAACTCATGGTTTCCCTTGTCCACTTGTCAGCTCTTATACCGCTTCCAACAATGAAGAGGTCATAGGAACTAAGCGTTAGAAGGCTCTTCTTGGCATCAATAACATCAATATCATAGCGTTCTTCTCTTAAGACTTTACCGATCTTTTCAGCTACACTGACGGTGCCGCCCCATCTTGTGCCGTAAATTACGATGACCTTCATCTTTGTTCAACAACTTCAACGGCTCATGGAAGATTACCTATCCGCCGTTCCCTACCCTAAAGACATTAATTAAGAATATGATGACAGATTTAGAATTTTATTGTGCTGCTTTGTTAAAATGAAACTAAAAAAAGGGAAAGTTGATTTTTGTTGTGTGTTTTTTATGCTCGTTTCCTGAGCATAAGTATTGTAGCTATTGCGATTGCAATGATTATGGCGACTGTTGAAATGATGAAGTATGTTTCGGTAGGTGGCAAATTAACTGTTGGATACGGAGATGCTGTTGGTGCTGGTGAGCCAGCGTAGAAGGATGTTTCAGCAGAAGTTCCATAGTATGATTGTGAACCTGCGAACGTGGCGATGACAGTGTATGAGCCTGTGATGTCAGGTGTCCAGTTGAAAGAGAACGCGCCGCTGGAATCACTTGTAGCAGTGCCGATGTTTCGGTAGTTGCCATTAGAGTCAACGACATCTATCGAAACTGGAACTCCGGTTGCATTTGTTGGCTTTAGCTTCTGCATGTAAACGTACTCCATCCATGCGCTTTGGCTTGCGTCAGAAACAGCTGGAACACCGTTTGGAAAGTCAGCTGCCTGCTCTTTTTGCGCTGTGCCAGCGGAAATATCCATCACTGTACCCCTTATCGTTACAGGTGTGGAAGTTGTCACGCCAACATCAGGTGCAGTAACGGTCATGGAGGTTGGTCCTTGGCCGACAGCGTAAACTTGTCCATCGTACTGGTTCCAGTAGATGAGGACTCCGTCTGCAATAGCAAAAGTCAATGGATAAGCCCATCCGCTCATTGTCCATATATAGTCTCCAGTGGTGGCGTTCAAGCATTTGATAACGTTGCCTGCTTCAAGCGGTGTCTCTGCAGAGTGCTCGTGTGTTCCTACGTAAATCTTTCCGTCGGCAATCATGCCCATCATTCCAGGGCTAGACTTTAAGATTCCAGCCGTTCCTGGTGGGATAATTGCTGTCCGCCATGCTAGACTTGCGTTATTAAGGTAGTAGGCTGAGATGGATCCACCGTAGCCTCCTGTGTAGAGCATGCCGTAAGCGATTTTGGTCTGTGTCATGGATATCAAGCTAGGCCAAGTGAAGTAGCCATAGGGGCTGATGGTTTGGGCTTGCGAATCAGTTTGCCCAATCAGGTTCCCAGTGCGCATGTCATAGATGAAGAACGCCATATCCGGAACTCTCATGGTGACGAAAACACCGTCGCTAGTTGCGTCTGCATCTACATGTTCAATCAACATGTTCGTGTTTGCTACTGGATCATCTGTCGTGATGGTCTTCATGTACATTAGTGTTCCTAAGCTGCTCGGTTTCAGGCTAATTGCCCAGATTGAGACGTTGTCAGGATAAGCATAGTTCGGTGCGCTAGTGCCTGTTGGCCAACCGTTAGCGGATGCGCCATAGGACGTACTGCCAGAAGCGTTCCATCCCCAAAGTATGCCATTCGTTAACGAAGCACCTGCGATGGTTGGTGCTGCTACGTTGGTTGGCCCACTCATTACTACTGGGAACTGGATTGGTGATGATATGTTCCAGTCATAGCTTGGTTGTTGATTGTAATAAGTGCCGGCTCCTGCTGGGCCACCACTTGATATACCTTGTGCGTTTGCTATAGTCGATGTTACCCACATGGAACCATTCCAGACAGTGTTCGTTCCTGATGGTGCTGGAGTTATTGGTACGTTGCCTTCAACTATTGCCGATGATACTGTGCCGCTGTATACTCCTGGGATTACTTTTGATGAGTTCCACTGAGCCAAATACCAGTTGGGAGTAGTTGTTCCGAGGTTGGTGAAGACATAGCGCACGTTTTCTCCTGCTGAACCCTGTATCTCACCAATGGCGGCTCCAGCTGGTTGTGTAGCACCTGGAACGTTGGCGATATGAATTTCAGGAATGCCTCTTTCTGGTTGATATCCGAGGCCATAGTTGCTAGTGAATAGCCAGCCTGGGTTGTCAATTCCGTGTTCATTAATGGTGTCTTCACTGTAGTAGTAGCCGAATTGCGGCATGTTACCTGTTGCAGATTGACCTAAGCCTGCAGCAAAACCGGGGGCTGCATTGTAGAATGAGGTGGTGTTTTCCTCCCATAGCAGTGTTCCAGTCTTCAGGTCTACACAGTCTAGCATTTCGCTTGAGCCACTAGTGTAGAGGTTTGGTGAATAGTAGAGTCTTCCGTACATGATTATCTTCGTGGTGAATCTAGGCTGGTATTGAGCTCCTGCGTCGAAAGTGTTGCCAAATCCTATTCTTCCATTGTTAGTTCCACCGAGAACACCTTGATCTTCTGTTGGCCTTGTCCACAAAATGTGTCCAGTGTTGGGCCCTACGCCGTCAGGCTGAACCATGTTCTGGTAGCCGCCGTTGTTGTAGTCATGCGCGCTGTTTAGCCAGTTCGATGCAATCAGGTACCACCCAACGTTCTGACCTTCAATTGGACGAGTCCAATACTCGGTTGGCAATGGAGGTATAGCTGGCAAGGTTAAACCAGAAAGCACTACTGGCTCTTGCTGCACATTAAGTGTCGTTGTGTAATTGCTAGTTAACCAAGTAACGCCATAGTAATCATTGTTTAAAACAGGACTGTTTGTGGCATTAAACAGGTATTGGAACGAAATGAAGTAGACCGTAAGCGAATAGTTGCCGACTTGATCAGGCGTGTATGCCATGTATGTTGATCCTGTTGAGTCAGACACGAAGACGTTGTTAGCGACAGAGTTTTGGCTCCAAGATGAGTAGCCAGTAGTTGTTGCTTGTGGAAAGTTCTGTACGGTTCCGTCAGGCTTTGTCACTTTGAACGTGTATGAATATCTTACAGGATAACCTGTGAGGACAGATGCAAGTCCGTTTGGTGGCGCTTGCGGATTGAACATCACAATGTTACATGTTTGGCCCACACCAATAGGGCTAGGTGCGGTAATGATGAATACGTGTGTAGGTACCTTGTCTCCAAAGCGGTTCCACATTTCCAGCCTTAAAAGAGAAGCGTTAGCATCCATGCCGGTCCAGTACATGCCTTGCTGGATCGCTGTATAAGTTGCCAGATTATAACCATCATTAGCAGTTCCAGGAATTGGATACGTATTTGTTGCACTAACAGTTGATAAAGCACTAAACGAAATAGCCATAGATGATATTAGAATTATAGCAATAACAATAGCCATAGTCTTATTTTTTAGCATTTGCATTTTTTCTTTTTCTCCTAAATTTTATTTTGCCTTGAGCAAGAAGCGTAAGTGCCCTTGCTCATAGCGCGCATCTTTTCTATCTATTTTTGCTTATAAAACTTTGGGAAAGTCACAACCGGCAAAAAAGTTTAGAAATGCTCATAAGAAAATTGGGCAGCGTGAGTATGACCGAATTAATTTCAGAAACAATACTTAAACGCTAACCTCACCTTAAGTTCAATCTATTTAAAGGTGAGAAGATAGCCATCAGAGAGCACTAGAACGTTTAACTATTCAAAGCTAACAACTACTCTCCTTTAAATAAGGAGCGAAAGTTTTTTCAAGCAAACCTGTTAAGCCTACTCTCCAAGGATTCTCCTGAAGGCAGGGAACATCTCGGCAGCTCTCTCACGCATTAACAATTCATAATACTGGTAAATTATACCCACCGATAGCAAGATACCTGTGCCTGTACCGAAGGAGCCAAGGAAATCTGCAAGCCCAACCACAAGCCCAACAATGATTCCGCCTAGAACCGTGACTACAGGAATATAACGTTTAAGGATAGACTCAATTGGTCTTCCTGACCTACGGTAACCAGGAATCTGCATGCCTGAATCCATAAGCTGCTTCGCAACTTTAGAGGGACCTAAACCGCCAACCTCAAGCCAAATCAACGAGAAAACAGCGCAGAAAGCCACAATAATACCCAAAAAAGCAGCAGCCCTTAACGGGTCAAGAGCAACTTGGTGAATGTTATTTGGCGCAGTAACAAGATAAGCAAGACCACCTACAGGTGAAATACTAGTACTACCAGAACTCGAAGTAGTGACGTTAAAGTCGCCTATTATCTGGAACAAAAGGTTTGTTCCGGGTAAAGGCCGCCCTAGTTGGCTCCATAGTAATTGTGAAAAGAAGTAAACGTTTGCAAACAATGCTGACGCAAATATAACTGGAAGGTTAGAAACGTACAATAGTTTAATTGGATACTTGCTTCTGAAGCCTTTGTACCCTGCATAACTCATTGGAAGCTCAATTCTAATTCCATTCAAATAAATAACCAACAAAAAGACTCCAATAGTAGCAAAAAACCCAAGCAAAGACGGATAAATTCCAGAAACAGAACCAAACACCCAAGCCATCAACGTCTGCCCACCGCCCAAGTAAGCTGAAAGAGAACCAACAAACAAACCAGTACTCGGCGAAAACGTATCCCAGAAAACAGTCTGGGCAACACCAGCCATAATGAAAAGGCTGATTCCACTGCCTAGTCCCCACCCCTTCTGAACAAGTTCGTCCATTAACATAACAATTATTCCAGCACCAATAAGCTGCAGAAAAATAACCAAAACAGTGGGTCCAGGAAGGCTTGGTCCATACATGCCGCTTATAATGTATGCTGCAGCCTGAATACCAGTAAGAACAACAGTGAACACTTTACTTGCAGAAGTGAATAATCCTCTGTCTTCAGCATTTGACATGTCACATTCAATAATTGATGAACCAGCAAGCAACTGCAAAATCAAACCAGCCGTAACAATAGGCCCAATACCCAACTCCATCAATGTGCCACGGTTCGAAGCAAAAATAACCCTTAATTGGCTAAACTGGTCTGATGCTGATGCTGCAACCCCGTAAAGTGGGATTTCAGTCATTACAAGGAAAATGACTAAAACAAGTCCGGTCCAGAAGATTTTCTCGTTAAAGCTTACTTTTCGTTCGGGCTTTTTTATTTCTGGCAGAACTCTTCCTATGGGTTTGAAGAGGCTGAGGAATCTTCCGGCCATTTAGCAGTGTTACTCTCCATTGGCTTGGGAGTTTACGATTTCTCCGCCTGCTTTTTTGATTTTTTCAGCTGCCGATTTTGAGTATGAGGGCACTTGTATGGTTAGGGGTTTTGTGATTTTTCCTGTGCCTAAAAGTTTTGTGTAGCCTAACGCTGTTAGGTTGATTTGAGGTTTTTCCTGCTGGCTTGTTTGAGCTATTTCTTCTAGTTTCTTGAGGTTTATTGTGTTTTCATGGCGGTGAAGGCTTTGGGGTGAGGTGAAGCCATGTTTGCCAAAGTAGTCAGGTTCATGGGTTACGACGTAGCTCCATAAGTGTTTGTGTCGCCCAACTTTTCTATATCCCTTGGAGCCTGAGTCTCGGTGTTGACCTACTCTTCCATAGCCTTGTGTTCTTGAGCCCCTTGTTTTTCGTATTTTTCTTAGTTTATGCGGCATTTTGGTCAGCTTCTTTATTTATTGCTGTTTCAGCTTTTTTAAGTTTGATTTCTAGCACACCGTTCTTGAATTTGGTGTACATAACGTCTGGAATCACTACTTTCGGCAGATTTAAACTTTTATAGTATCTGCGATCTTTCGATTTTGCTGAGAGAGTGAGTTTTTGATCTTTAACATGAATTTTAAGAGTTTCCTTATTAAAGCCTGCGATTTCAGCCACTATTGTTATGTAGTTGTTTTCTTGGAATATGTCAATTAATGGTTTGGGTTCTTGGAAATTGCGCTTGGCAAAGCTTTTGGATGGACGAAAGCTTGAGGGGGCGGATATTGATTTTACGCGGTAGGCGTGTTCTGGCTGGGTTATTCTTTGCTTTTTGCTTTTTATACCTGAGTTATTGAAGTCTAGCCATTTGCGATTTTTGTTAGTTCTTCGCCATTTTGCACTCATGTCTTTCCTCCTCCAATTAACTAACGAATTTCTTCATCGTAACTATAAAACATATCGCACATAAACAGTGAGAAAACACGCGTTAACTCTGAAGCAGTTTGCCTGAGAAAATGGTGATTGCTGCTTATTTTGCAGTTAGGTACTCTATTGCCCAGAGCAGTTTATTGCCTCCGCTATATAAAGAGACAAAGGATAGTAACTTCCACTTGTCTCATACATTGCAAAATAAAGAATAGCCAACTAAAGCGGCAGCATTGAAACGCTAAAACCAATCGTTACATGTTTAGCGTATTACACGCCCGATGGATTGTTAAAATCTTTAGCTGCTTTCAGAAATGTTTAACAACGATGGTTAAAATCAATGTGTTTGGGAAGGGAGAATAATTGAGGGGACGCGTTGCCATACTGACAGCGCTCATTATAGTAGGCGCTATTCTTTTGCTTAATAGCGTTAACGTTGGATTCAATATTGGCTCAGAATGGTTTGGAACCGGCGCCTCTTCTCCATGGCACATAAACAATTACATCGTCATACAAGCAAAATACGCCTACGCTTATTTTGGGTTAGCAGCTCTAGCAATTGGCGGTTTAGCAACAGGTCTCGCTGCACCAGCATTTTTCGCCTTTGCCAAATCCAAGAAGCATAGGCTTGTTTTGGCGTCCTCTTTTTTTATCGCAATTATTCTAACTGGTTTAGGGTTTAACACGCTTGATTTCATGTTAGGCGCTTTCTACTGGACCAACATGAAGTATCCACAGCCAGTATCAGTTCCAGTTTTAGGCTCAGTCGACGTGTGGAACTACTATTTCTTTTTCTTTGTTGTCCCACTTTGGCTTGGCGGCTTCATAATGGGCTTGACAACATCATACTACGCCTTCGTTTATCAACCGAAGCACTTAGGCGCTAGTTATGTTACAAAGAAAAAATATACCGAATTACTAGGCCAAAATATGCAAAAAACTGCTGACAACAAAGAATACGTTGTTGAAACTGGAACATTCTCTCGAAACCGCAAACCCGTTTTTAAACAAGATCGTTTAGTAACAAACTTATCTCACAATGAAGCAAGTAGTAAAAGTCTGTTCTCTAAACATTCAAAAAGTGTGCGGTCCACAGGCGACTCTACTTCAAACCCATAACAAATTTCGAATTCTACATATTGTTTCCATGGTCCCAAGTAGCCATTCTCTCCTTCCTTGCGAACAGTTAAACTCTCGACATAAACGCTTAGAACATCATTCTTTCGCCCTTTACAATTAATCATTTTCAAAAGCTTGTTTATTCGCGGTAGCTGGCCTTCGCAAAAGATTTCTACTTGTCCGTTGGAAAGATTCCTTACAAGCCCTTTCAGTCCAATCTGGCTAGCAACCTGTTTCACTAAGGTTCTGCATCCAGCACCTTGAATACAGCCATCTGCAATTATTGTAACCTTTGTCATCAGGCACAGAATCCTTGGTTGATTCTGTATGCTTAATTCTTTCTGCTACTTTATTGCTTTTAAGTTTTATAAGAACAATTAAAAAGATAAAATAGAAGACAAACGATGGCTTCTTAGACCATGCGTTTTACTAGTTCGTTTATTGCTTCGCCACGGTAGCCTGCTTCGCCGCCTGCCTTAAAGCCCCTCTTGGTTTTGCCCTTATAGCCTTTACTTGGCGGATGCAACTTAAAACGAGGCTGCATGTCGGGCAGTTTCTGGAATTCTACTTTGCAGTTTACGATGGCTTCTGCAAGGTCATCAATGGATTTGTAGCCTGCTTTCTTGATGTACTCATCTGTTAGTTTTTTGTCGCCTGCTAACCTTGCGCGTTTCTGCAGCATCATGGCGACGGTTTCTTTTGAAGGTTCGCCCCAAGTGACGTAGCTGTTTACGCGTTGCAGCATGCCCTTGTATGAAGCGCGGCTGTCAATGAGCACTGCATGGTTAGTATGTGCTAAACGCAAGAAGTCAAGGGTTTCTCTTGTTTCACGCTGAGCACTAATAGTTCCTCGAATCTTAACCACGACAAGGCACTTGCATATTTCAGTTTTCTGCGCCAATCTATTTCACCCAGTCCACTGTAGTAATCAAATTATAAGTCTTCCTTAAACCATCAAAGATCGCGTATGCATAAGACGGCACCGTACGTGTTGAACCATAACTTCTCATCCACAAGTCCTTCACGCCAGCTAAGCCCAAGATAACTTTTGCTACTTCGCTTGAAACTAAGCCTAAGCCTCTGGGTCCCGGAACAATAACCACTCGGACACCGCCGCATTTTCCTTCAACTTGGAATGGAACTGAATGAGGTTTTCCGCAACCGCACTCCCAGCTTCCGCATCCGCGTTTTACTGGAATAATGTTTAAGCGGGCATTCACAGCAGCCTTCTCAATGGCGTTTCGCACTTGGCTGGCTTTTCCTGAGCCTAAGCCGATGTAGCCGTCTCTGTTTCCAACGGCAACTATGGCTTTGAAACGGGATTTTTCGCCAGCGTCAGTTTGTTTCTGCACTAGGTTAACGTTTATGACTTCTTCTTGAAGGTCAGGAATTAACGAGTCAACAACTTGGGGCTCAGAAATTTTTATGCCACTTAGGAAGACATCTTCAATAGTGGTAATTTTGCCTTCCTGAATCATCTTGCCCAAACGGGTCTTAGGAACCCACTCCTCTAAATTAGTTGTTCTTCTTTTACTTTCCATTCGACTCATGCTTTCTTTTCACCTTTCTTAAATGAACCCGTAATTTCAGCCTTAACCTTATTGAAGTGCTCAGGGATTTTTTCAGGCGCAACACCTTGCGCTGTGTACTTGGAGAATTTGGCAGAGTACTCTTCAGAACCAGCGCCTAAGCTTTTAGCGTACTTGACGATGTGCTCGCCTTTCATGCGTTCCTTAACAATCTTCTCTTCACTGTGAGGAACCATCACACCAGCATCCAAAACCCCGCTTAGTGCAGCGAAAATCTTTGAGCCCTTAGTGGGAGAAATCAAGCCAATATCCAAAATCGCTTCTTCAACGCCTTTAGCTTTCGCCTTTAAACCGCAAAGCAAACCTGTAAGGTAGGCTGTGGGAACATTGCCTGTTGGAGCCTTCCAACCGTAAGTCTTGACGAGTTCACGGCTGTTGGCTGCAGCTAAAACCTCATCACCATGCAGCTTAGCAACGACTATTTGGACTGTAACATTCTTTAATGAAAAGCGAGTAACAAGCCGAGGCTTCCCAGAAATAACCAGAGCCTTCCGCGCTTGGTAATCAGTTTTTCCTTCGCGTCTTCGTCTTAATTTTACACGGTAATTGCTGCCTTTTGCCATCTTAACGTTTCCTCCATAAATCGCTAGCTTTCAAATTACGCTCCAATTCAGCAATAGATTCAAACCTGCCGCTGCCAGCCATCCTGTAATACTGGCTGTATGTGGCTTCAGTTATGATTCTGCTTGCCTTCAACTCACGAAGCTTGCGTCTTAGAGAGCGGATCTTTATCATCCAAACCTCTTTCTTAGTAACCTTAGCGTGACCAGCACCAGTAATGCTGCCGGGGCCACTGCGCCTGCCCTTCCGCTTCTTCTCCCGGATAATTTTTGCTCTGGACCTGCTTACGCCTTTCTCAGGCAAAGAAACGATGACTTTCTCATGAATTAGCTTTCTTACTTCTTCACGTGTAATTGCGCCATCAACATCATCCATCCGTTCAGGATCAATCCACACACGGTTTTGCCCAATCTTTAAGATTTGAGCTGCTAAACGTCTCTGGCTGGCTAGGTCTGTCATTGTTTTTCTTCTCCCTTCTTTGGTTTAGGTTTAGTTTTCTTTGGTGCCTTTTCTTTCTTAGGCGTCTCTTCTTTCTTGACCTCTTGTTCTTCCGCTTCTTCCGCCTGCTCCTCGCCTTCAGCTGCTTCCTCTTCTTTCTCCTCAGTTTCCGCTGAAACTTTGACGTTTAAGATTTTAACCTTAAGTTTCTTGGCTTCCGCAATAATTAAGGCACGCTTTCTTTTGCCGACTGTGTGTGCTATGCGTACGGCTTGAGTATTAGGGTCAATCGTGGATATGCCCTGCGCATTGTAAACTATAACTTCCCTGTATCCCGACGGATGTAAGCCTCTGGCGATTTTTGGTCCCTTATAGCCAACGCTTACGCCAGGCGGCCAACCCTTAATTTTTCGCCTAATCTTATTATCTAAACCTCTAGGTCTTCGCCAACTTAAGCTGAATCTTGAATATCGCCAGCTTTCTGGTCTTATGAATTCTGGTTTCTTGTTTTTAGCGCGTGCTCTAACTTTGAGTGCTTTTCGTGATGGTGATGGCTTCTTCTCGATCTTTTCGGTCATCAGGCAACTCCCTCGTTTCTTTCATACACGTATATGCCGTCAAGGAAAACTCTTGGGTCTTTTCTTCTTATTCTTGTAGCTTGCTCAATGTTGGCGGCGGTTTGGCTTACATCTTCCAAGTTTACGCCTTCAACAATGATGTCTTCGGGTTCAATTTTCACTTTGACGTCGCCGATTATTTTTACTCTGCGTGCTCTTCGTTCACCAGTGAAGTTTTCAATCAAAACAGATTTGTCTTGAAGCTTCACTGAGATTGGGAAGTGTGAGAACACGATTTTTAGCTTGTATGAGTAGCCTTTTGTTACTCCAGTAATCATGTTTTGAATGTGCGAGTATATTGTTCCTACAAGAGCGGCTTCCTTTTTACGTGGCCACTTTGCCCAAACGCGGATGTTTTTGCCCTCGCCCTCTATCGCGATTGGAGCAAAGGAAAAGTCACGTGTTAAGGATCCTTTGGCGCCTTTGACGTTGACTTTTTTGCCGTCTAGGCTGACGTCTACGTTATCAGGAACTTGAATGGTTTTAGATATTTCTGGGAGCCGCACAAATTACACCTCTAATACACGAAGGCTAACAGCCTTCCTCCAATATTCTTTTCTTCAGCATTCTTATGTGCTAAAACGCCTTTTGAAGTAGAAACAACCATTATTCCTATGTCTCTGGATGGCAAGAACTTCTTTTCCCAATCTTCAAATCCGCCGACTTTAACTGGGAAGCGTGGTTTAATTGGTCCACACTTGTTTATTCTGCCTAACAGTTGAACTTTGAATTTTCCAGAGCGCCCATCATCGATAAACTCGAATTCGCCTATGTAACCATTCAACTGCATTATGCGTAGGACACGCCCCAAAAGTTTAGAGGCAGGGCTAATGATGCATTCACGCTTGTTTCGCATTTCGTTGTTTATGATGGTTATCAAACCATTGGTTAAAGTATCCATATTCTTTTTAGCTCCTACTCATATTTTTTGAACCCAAGTTTTGGGGCAGCCTCTCTAAAACAGTGCCTACATAAATATAAATTGTAACGTCGAATAACTGGCCCATAAGATCCACATCTAACACATGGCCGAGAACCTTTGCCGTATTTTCGTACTTTCTTCACTTGCTGTTTTCCCATACATTCATCCTCAGTTTTATACGATTTCGACTCCCAATGTTCGTCTGACGAAAATTATTGATTCTTCAGGTGTTAACATGTGCTTGGGACCAATGGATTTTTTCTTTTTTCTTCGAATTTTCACTCGTTGTCCTGGGCGATTAACAGAGACACAAATGTCCATTCCGAAGATGCCTATTTCAGGGTCGTATTTTACGCCTTTAATCTCAATGTGTTCTTTAAGGCCGAAAGCAAAGTTACCACGTACATCAAAGGAAGACTTTGAAATCTTGTTATCAACGACAGGTAACACTTTCTTTAGGAAATCAATTGCTTTTTGCTTTCGCAATGTTACAACAACCGCGATTGATTCTCCTTCTCGTATGCCAAAGTCTCGGATAGTTTTTTTGGCTTTTTTCTTTACAGGCGTCTGATTTGTTATTTCTTTGAGTACGCTGTTAGCTTTTTCAAGTGGTTCGCCTGATTTTCCAACGTTAAGGTTTACCACTACTTTTTCGATTCGGGGCTTGAGCATTGGATGCTCTTCCCACATCTTGACTAAAGCTTCTTCCTCAGACAACTACAGATGCCTCCGGTAAACCTATGAGCGGTTCAGCTTCACCTATGGAAAAGACAAAGTCTAAGATTGTTTGGTAACGAACACCTTGCGCGTCTTCGACGACAACTAGGGCTTGCCGGCGTTTTTTAGCTTCAGTCTTTTCTATTTCGACTATTTTGCCTTGTTTTCCGATGTTTTTTCCGCCAGTGATAACTGCCAAGTTTCCTTCTTTGGTCTTCAAGCTGAGAGCTACTTGTTTTTCTGGATAAGTGATTTTTAGAACGTCAAATGTGTCGTAGGTGACTTCTTTTGGATTTTTCGGGTCTGCAACTTTTACGAGCATGTTTGAGCCGTCATGGAGAGCAATTTGCATGCCATTTTTAACAGTGGTTTTATCTTCAACGCGGACTAGCTTGAAGTTTGCTTCTTCCTTGCTAATTGGATTTAAAACTAGCCCTTTGTGTGAGGGCATTAAACGGTAATACTTGTTCATGTCAGATATGGAGATAACATCCATCAAACCAACTGGAAAATCATCTTTTCGCCTGACTTTCCCGTCAATTTGAACTTTGCCTTGGGCAAGTATCATTTTGGCTTCTCTCCTTGTTTGTGCTACGCCGAGAATGTCTCGAAGAACGAGCGTTAATGGTAGACAGTTCTGGAGTGAGTGTGAACCAGATGAGGGTTTTACTATCCAGGGTAATTCTTTTCTGTGAATTGGCCAGAACCTTGGAGCTGGCTTACGTTTGAGCCTTGCTGTTTTTCCTTTTTTACCCAAAATTATTGTCCTCCTTCAGTTTGTTCAGAGGTCTTACGTTTAGCACGCGGTTTAGGCGCCGTTTTCTTGGCTGCCGTTTCTTTTGCTGGTGCTTCTTTTGACGCAGCTGTTTTCTTTGCTGCTGTCCTTGGTTTTGCTGCTTTTTTAGCAGGCGTCTTTTCTTTTTCTACTGGAGCTGCTGCCTTGGCAGGTTTCTTTTTCTCTGCGGCTACTTCTTTTTTAGCGGCAGGTTTCTTGGCTGCAGGCTTCTTTGCTACTGCTTTCTTTGCCGCTGGAGCTTTTTCAGGTGCCTTCTCTGCTATTTTCTCAGGAACTTTTTCTGCTGGTACTTGCTCTTTTGCAACTTCAGACACTGCTTTTTCTTCAACTGGCGGTGCTTCTACGGGTTTTTCCTCTTTAACTTCTTCAACCTTAGCTTGCGGCTTTTCTGGAGCCTTTTCAGCTTTCTTTGCTGGTTTTGCTTTTGCCTTTTCTTCTTTCTTAGGCTTTTCTATTTCCTTCTTCCTTTCAAGAACATCTTTTCGCCGTTTGTCGTCAAGGTTGAGGTTTCTTATCATAACTTTGGATGGGTGCACTGAAATGAAAATGTTTGTTCCATCAACTTTCTCACGTGTTAATCCTTCAATGTAAATTCGGTATTCTTTCGGGGCAACGCGTGAAACTTTGCCTTCAAACCCCTTATTATCTCCACGTTGAATGCGAACTGTGTCGCCTTTTCTTACAGGAAGAGTCTTTGCGCCCCTTGAAGCAGCAAGCTCTTTTGATAAGGGAGCTGCCATAAGCTTGTGGCGCACGTGAGCAGGAGCGTTAAAAAGCATTTTTCGCTGTTTACGCGGATTTTTTACTCGTTTAGTCTCTTGCATCATCTTTGCACCTACACTATTATGCTTGAGGCACTTGCAATTCTTGGCCATCTTTCGGCTGCCTCTCTAGCTACTGGACCTCTTATTTCTGAACCTTTCATTTCACCATCAGGAGTAATGA
>JBEKHJ010000001.1:0-60060 GCA_050012335.1 Bathyarchaeia archaeon | reverse complement strand
CTGCTGTTTCGATGATGTCGGCTTGTTCTTCGCCTTTGCCTAAAATAACCAGTTTAGTATTAGGGTACTCTTTCAAAACCATAGGCATCGCCTGCAACAGGTTTCGAACGCCTTTTACCCAAGTAAGTCTTCCCACGAAAAGCAACATGTTCCAACCGTTTGGAATGCCGTATTTTTCTCTGATGGCATCCACATCTTCTTTCTGCACGTTTTGCGGATTGTACGTTTCAGGGTCCACACCGTTCCAGACTACACTGATTTTTGAAGGCGACCAGCCGTGTTTTACAAGGTCGTCCTGCATAGCGTAACTTACAGTAACTATGCGGTCGGAATTTTGAGCCATTGCCCGCTCTAAATGGGATACTACTTCGGAGCCTTGTCCGCCGCTTCTGCCCCATTCTGTACTATGCGTGTGGAAAACTACTGGAATCTTGGTTTCGTTCTTAATTACTAAGCCTGCAATACTGCTTAGCCAATCATGAACGCAGACGACGTCAAAATTGTAATTTTCTTTTTTTATTAAGCCGTTGATGAATTTTGTTGCGCTTAGGATGTTGTAGATAAAAATGTCGTTAAAAAGTTTGATGTTGGTGCCCCATTTTTTTAGGTCGTCTACCACAAAGAAGGGCCAGATGTTGCTTGCGTCAGCTATTAACGGCCTGTGAACTTCTACTCCTCGCAGGATTTCTCTTGTCTTTAAACCATTATTGTTGAGCGTAAAAACCGAGACATCATGCCCAATGTCGACGAATTCATGGGTAATGTATTCAGCGTAAGTGCCTAAACCGCCTACAAGTTGAGGCGGATATTCATAGACGAAAAAGCCAATTCTCAAAAACGTCACCTAAGCTTGCTTAAACTATGGCTTATATGCTATTTATACTTTAAATATCTGGGTTGGGGGCACTGTAAAGTCTTCATCGGAAGGCTCTCCATGTAAAGTTTCATCGGATTTCGGAACCGAGCATCTGAGTTCTGAGCAAAAAACTGAGAAATCACGGGGCAACAAATACTCTTTATCAGTGGCTATACTTCTTATGGGCATTTTTTGTATCCTTTTCTTTGGATTTACGTTTAGTCTTCCATTTCCGTTTGTTGATTTGAAAATAAAACTCGTATGTTCCTTTTTCTCTCTTGTTCTTTTGGTAATTGGGCTTATCTTGTATCTTGTTTCTTCAAAAAAAGAGCTTCTAATACAGGTTGAAGAATAATAACGCTAAAGGCACTTAGTTGCCAAGCAATTTTAGCCGTATTTTGGCTAAATATAATTGAAAGTGTATCAGATACCCCAGATATTGTAAGAATAGGTTGACTGCTAGTGAAATAGCTATATGGAATCTGGACAAGTGGTTTGCCAGTAGTAAGAACTGCCCAAGTTTGTCCATCTTGTAACCAAACAAGTTGGTTCGTCCCTTGATATTCACCATTTCCCACATCATTTAAGAAAACTACGCCAGAATATTCATTATTGCTACCGTCTACTGGATAAGAAACTGCGTTCAAGAAAACAATACCAACACCATAAGCAAGCAGATTAGGCGAATTTACATTTGTTACATTAACATTTGTTATATTAACGGTTACTGTAATGGGGTTGTTAACACTAAAACTACCAATTGCACTAAATGTCACATCCATATGATAGGAAAGAATTGCGTTGTTAGTTAAACTCACGCTAGCATCTTCGTGCTGAGTAATCGATAAAGATGGAACTGATAAATAATCTTCTTTGGGAATCGATGAAGCAGTAATAAACCATGCTAAAAAGAAAATGAGAATTGCCAAATTTAGTTTCTTTTTTGCAGATAACATGAAAGTCGATTTGTGATTTATAACCCAAGAGCTTTAAGATTTTCGTTAGTTCATCTAGGGTTATCCATCTGTTTTTCCCTATTAATTAGATACCTTTTGGGTTGGGTAAATCTTGGTTTCTAGAAGCGTTCTGAATCAGCGTTTTCCATTTATTTTGTCCTTCTATTGTTATCCCACAAGCCTCGCTCGGAGTTTTGCCGTCTAAGGCTTCATGAGGTCTAATGTAATTGTGGAATAGTTGGTATCCTTGTAAAATTGCGGTATCTTTAGTTTTTAATCCCCTCATAGTCTTTTCTCTATCTCTTATTTCTCCGTTCATGCGTTCCATTTTGTTATTGTTTCTATCGCCTTTCAAAGTGATGTTGCATGCGTGCTTTGCTTGTGGAAAAATTTGTAATGAAGGTTGCAGAACCGCTTGACCCGAAATTAGGAGAGAAAGGGGAATGCAAGCCCCTTAAGTGAGTGTGTGGGTTAAGTGGCTCTGAGCGGTTGAACGCCTCCACCGCCAATTATTGAAGTAATAGGTTTCTTCGGCATATTCGTTTGTACGTCTTCTTAGGATGTACATAGTGGGTTATCAACCAAAAAGAAACAGCTCAAGAAATAAGCTGTTGCTTTGGATAACCTGTCCGATGAGAAGTAACTCCTTTAGAAATCTTAAGTATAAACTGTTTTATAATTCATTAAATAGCTATTTGGCAGTGATGAGTTTGAAGTCAGCGTTAGTAATTTACTGGTCAAATACGGGAAATACTGAAAAAGTCGCTTATGCAATTAGAGATGGTTTAGAGCATGCAGGGTTAAAAGTTGATTTCAAAAAGCCTACTCAGCAGATCCGCGCCGTTTTCGGGTTTTACGCTTTGAATGGCGGCAAATACACGCTCATAAAGCTCAGACGATGACTCCAAGTTTATTCCGCAAGGGTATGCTTTTTCCTTCATTACTGAGGGGTGCAAGGAAAAATCCCAAGTAACGGGAATTGAAAGAATCCCACCGGGCCCGCTTTCCTTTTCGTGCGGAACCATAAGCAGTTTTATTAGCAACAAGCGACGACACGTATTTTAGCGAGAGGAAAATGCTTGGGTGAGAGTGAATACGAACGCCTGCTAGAAGATGAGGCGCTCAAAAGCTTCATTTTTAAAAATTCTTAAATACTGATGGCTTGCATACCATTTTATTTGTTATCTTTGAGGGTTCGAAAAGGTGAGGTGGAGTTTTTATCTGGGCTTCATCGGTGGTTTGGTTGTGATAGGGTTATCTATCTTTCAACTTGTTTTCAGATTTAATACAGTTTTCTGGTGGAGTAGCGGCATGTACGTTTCTGGTGGAGCTCTTATTGTCTCTGGAATAATTGGACTTGTGGCTGGAATAATTGGGTTTTATGGTGCAGCTATCGGTAAGAAACATGGCGGAGGTCTCATGATTGTTGCAGGTGTGTTAGTATTAATAAGTACAAGCACAATTTTATTGTTATCTGGTATTATGTTGCTTTTAGGCGGTATAATTGCTCTGATAGAAAAACCATCAGTGATAAAAATGACGGAAAAAAGTGCTTAGCTCGTTATTTCTTTCTCAATTTTCCTTTTCTTAGCAACTAATATTTTTAGATTTACGCAATGGTTAGATTTAGGTCAGCGCTTAAAAGTTCCTAGGTTTGATTTTTCAGGCTTGGCGACATTAGGGGTAAGCCAACAGCGGAGGATTTGGCGAAAATTAAAAAAGACGCTGAACAAGTAGCAAAGAGCTTGTAGTGGTTGATATGGCTAAAACCGTTAATTTGCCTGAAAAAATCTATGATGATTTGGCTAAGGTTGCTGAAGAGTTAACTTTCATGGCGAAAAAGCCGATTTCGCAGTCAATGGCGATAAATCTTCTAATTGAAGTTTACCATGCGCACATGAATAACCCGTGCGCACTTGACGCTTTCAGCCAGCAACTAGCCAGTTTAGACATTATGTCACCAGAAGAATTTGACAAATACTGGGATGAACCGTCAAAACCGCAAGAAACCAAGCGTAAAGCAAGAACTAAAAAACAGTAAACAGTTTCTGACATGCTACGCTGTAGCTGCTCGGAAAAATTATAGCCACTTATTTAAGAGCAAATGCCTAAGTGTACTTTAGTCCTAGTTTTGCCTTCTTTGTTATCTCTTCAGCCAGCATATTCCTATTAGCCAATGTTACGGTGAATGTTTCTGCGTCTTCTCTTTGTTTTGCGTCGTTTATTAGCGGGTCTCTGGCTTTTCCGTGCACAACAGCTAACACCAGCTTTCTGCTCTCTAACGCTTGCTTTACGGCTTGCTTGAACTTCTGCGAGAAAAGCTCCATGGGACCAATCTCATCAATAGCGACGACGTCGCATTTTTCTACGGCTTCCGCGATTGCTTTGGCGCCAATTTTTTCGAGGTCTTCCATGTTAACATGGTACTTGCCGACTTGCGGACCCGTTCTCTGGTTGATGTGCGCCAGCCATCCATGTTTGGAGTTGGTTAAGTCTATGATTTCGAAACCTATGCGTACGTTGCCTTCTCGGACTTCCCGGCTTATCATGCCGCCAACACTGATGCCCTTCGCTTTAAGGGCGTCCACTGCCTTGATGAGTACAGTTGTTTTTCCAACGCCCGGAACACCAGTTAAAAGCAAAACACGTTTCTGCAACCGATTCGCACCATTAATAACCATAAGTCTAATATGTCGATAAAATTCTTTTCATAAACAAACCGCTGAGGCGCACCGTTACATGGTTGATGAGGACTATAAGGCAGATTTTCCAAGCGAAATAATCAAAGAAGGCAAAGTACAAGTTCTAGTGCCAAAACTCGAAGCCTACGGAGTTGCGCCTTCAGACTATGCGCCATCTAAAGCTCCAGTCTTCTACAACCCAGTCATGGAGTTCAACCGTGACCTAACAGTTTTAGCGTTCCAAGCCTACCAACGCATGGTTAACCGCGAAATCAGCATCTGCGACCCTTTTACCAGCCAAGGAATCCGAGGCGTCCGCTTCGCCGCCGAAATTCAAGGCGTAAAAAAAGTGTTAATCAGCGACATTAACGAGCGAGCATTCAAACTCGCAAAGCACAACGTGCAAATCAACGGTCTTGAAAAACTGGTCGCTGTTAAGCATAAGGATGCGAACTGCGTTTTAAGCTGCAACGCCTCACCCAAGAAAAGATTTGATATAGTCGATATTGACCCGTTTGGCACTCCAGCGCCATACTTAGACTCAGCCATCCGAGCAATCCGCAATAACGGCTTATTAGCTTCAACGGCAACCGACCTGGCGCCGCTGTGTGGAGTACACGTTAAAGCCTGCATTCGAAAGTACGGCGGCAGACCCTTGCGAGCGGAGTATTGCCATGAGCTTGCTGTTCGGCTTTTAGCGGGTTGCACCGCCAGTTTAGCTGCAAAGCATGACATTGGCATCCGAGTGGTTTTCAGTCATAGCAGTGAGCATTATATTCGGGTTTATGCTCAAATCGTGTATGGCGCAAAGAAGGCGGATGAGAGCGTCAAAAGCCTCGGCTACATTCTGCATTGTTTCAATTGTTTCCACCGAGAGACAACGCGCAACCCATTCGACAAAAGCATTGAAAAATGTCCTGAATGCGGCTCAAAAATGGACTACGCTGGTCCCCTGTGGTTGGGAAACATCTTCGACCCAAACTTCATTGAATTGATGATAAAAGAAAACAAGTCAGTTGCTTTCAGGAACAGCGCAAAAATCGCAAAACTTCTCGCCTTAGCTAAAGACGAAGCCTCAGCACCTATCTCTTACTACGTACTTGATAAGCTAAGCGGAAAACTTGGCCTTCCATCACCTTCCATACAAGCCTTCCTCGAAGCGCTCCGCAACAGCGGTTTCCAAGCTGTACAGACCCACTTTAACACGCGAGGCATTAGAACTGATGCGCCTGCCCAAGCAATGCGTAAACTGCTCAAAGAAGCAAGTGGTGTTAGGTAACAATTTTTTTGTAGCAACAAAAGTTTAAAGAGCAAAGCCACCAGTCCTTAAAACAACAAAGTGAACAATCATGAACGATAAAATCACGATAATTGGCGCAGGCATGATGGGCGGCGCCATAATCAAAAGCCTACTGAAAGGCGGATACCAAGGCAAAATAACAGCGGCTGATATTCAAACTGAAAGACTCAAAGAATTTGAAAATCTCGGCGTAAAAACGTCAACAGACAACAAAAAAGCCGCCGCAGACGCAGACATAATCTTCATAATCGTTAAACCAGGTGATGTAGAAAAAGTTCTAAAGGAAATCAGCAAAGAAATCAAGGACAAACTGTTGATTTCTGTAGCCGCTACTGTTCCATTGAAATTTCTGAAGAAGAATGCTCCTGACGCAAGGATAGTTCGCATTATGCCTAACCTTGGCGCATTAGTGCAAGCAGCCTACACGGCTTACTGTTGCGAAGCAAACGTTACTCAAGAGGACAAAGACAAAGTTAAAACATTGTTAAACATGATGGGCATATGTGATGAAATCGATGAGAAATACATGGATGCAATAACCGCTTTAAGCGGCAGTGGACCAGGATACTTGTCGATAATTATTGAGGCTTTGACTTATGCTGGATTAAAAGTTGGGTTACCGCGTAACATAGCGTTAACTAGTGCAGCCCAAACGGTAATGGGCACAGGCAAACTTATTATTGACTTGCATGAGGAACCATCAAAAATTAAGGACATGGCAACAACTCCGGGCGGCACAACCATTGAAGCCATATACCAAATTGAACAAAGCCAAATCAGACCAGCAATAATACGCGCAATCGAAGAAGCCACAAAGAAGAGCCAAGCAATCAGAGAAAAACTAAACTTAAACTAGCAAGACCAGCCATGTTTGAAGCGGTTATTTTCGACTGGGATGGCACCCTAGCCGACACACGGCAAGCAATCGTTATCGCATTCCAAAAAGCCCTAAGCGAAATAAACTGCAAAGTCAGCAACGAGTATATTGAACGCCGAATCGGAATCGGCGCAGCAGACACCTTCCGCGACACATTACGGTCAGCAAAAATGCAGTTTGACGAAAAATTAATCCAGCACTTAATCGAACGCAAGAGCCAGCTTGAAATCGAACTGACAAACCAAGTGAAACTGTTCCCGGGCGCCAAAGAGCTCCTTGAAGCGTTACATGGCAAATTGAAAATGGGCCTAGCATCAATGAATAACCGCTCAGTAATCATCCACTTGCTAAAAGCAAACGGCTTGGAAAAATACTTTGATGCCGTTCTTACAGCCGAATCAATTTCACACTCAAAACCAGACCCACAAATTTTCTTAAAAGCCGCGCCTAAACTAAAAACTAGCCCTGAAAAATGTGTAGTTATCGAGGATTCGATTTTCGGTGTCAAAGCCGCTAAATCGGCAAACATGAGTTGCATTGCGGTTCTAACAGGCGTTTATTCTAAACAAGAACTTGAAAGGGAAAAGCCCGATTTGATAGTTAAAACGTTAAAAGATAGCCAAATCCTGCCGTTTATTGTGCAGTAATATAACCTTGTGGTAGTGCTTTGACAATCACATACCTTTAAGAATTTTTAAAATTAAATATAAATCACTCTCAAACTGTGGGAAGGGACAAAATTCTTGAAGAATCTAATTGCAAACAAAAAAACGAAGCCTCCAGTGTTCCAAGTTCTGCTGCTAGAAAATGACGCTAGCGAAGACGTTGAGGTTCAAGAGGCAAAACAGGTTGACTTCTTCCAAGTCAAGGAGCACCTGAAAAACGGCGGGTCAGTCTTCATTACAAGCAAAGGCTCGCAAAAACTAGTTTACCCTAAAGCCAAAGCGCAGCTAAACTATAGCAAATCAAGAAAAAACTATGGAGCCCTCTTTCGACAGCACCTGAGAAGTTCATAAACGTGTGACGTGCATCCAGATTAAGATTCCCTTTATCCCCCTCTCTCTTCCGTATTTTTTTTGGATGCACGCCACTCCTAGTTACCCTTAATGCGTTTGGCGTGTAAAAACTTGCTTTTCATTAGAAAAGAGGAATCTCTTTATTTTAAAGTTATAACATGGTTTCTAAACTCAGATGATAAGAAAAAATATTTTTAAAGATTAAAATGATAAGCGCCTTATTCTTTTCGCCTCAAAGCTTTAGGAACATAAGCGCATCGTGGGTCTGAACCCAAAATATCTCCAGTATAAAACAAAGCTGAAGATCGGCAGCCGCCGCAAATCTCACGGTACTCGCAAACGCCACATTTGCCCTTTATGTGGCTTTTATCTTTAACTTTAACGAAAAACGCTGAATTTTGCATTTCAGCCCATATTTCCTTAAGCGACTTATCCTTAATGTTCCCGAGCCTGTAGACATCATTGTAGCTGCAGGGAATTGCGTCGCCGTTTTCTGCAATGCTCATGAATTTGCCGAAGAAGCATCTGCCCAAGAAAAAGTTGTTGAACCAGTTATCAAAATCAGGCATCCCTCGCTGCTTTGCCACTCGCGCGTAGAATGGAATATATACGTTAATTCCTGGTTTTCCATTGTACTCTGAAGTTAAATCGTAGAGTTTGTTGCAAACCCACTCGTACTGTTGCGGTGAAGGGTCAGCTTTTAGGCTGCTTTTTTCTTTGCTGTAGGGGATAAAACCGTGAAAAACCACCCAGCGGGCATCATATTTGCGTGCTAAATCAAGAACATGCGTAATATCTTCCGTGTTAACGTTTGTTACGGATTCGCCTGCGTTGGCAAACGTGTATACAAGGCAGTTTAACAGCTTCTCGCGTGAAAACTTCTCTATCGCTGAAACAGCAGCTGCATAAGCGCCTTTTCCACGAATAGCATCATTTGTTTTCTCTGCACCATCGATGCTGACAGAAATTTTAACCTCATTTTTAACAATGTTTTCAAAGGCTTTCTGGTCCATTAAGCGTCCATCAGTTATGATGCTTGTGTTCAAACCAAGCTTTCTAGCATAACTTATAACGTCGAAAAGGTCCTTACGCAGAAACGGTTGTCCACCGGTGATTCCGAAGAAACTTGCGCCAAAATCGTAAACTTCATTAACAATTTTCATGGCGCCTGCCGTGTCAACTTCGTCTGCAGCAGCCGGTTTGCCCGCAGAAATACAATGTACACAGTTGCTGTCACAAGCGAAAGTGCATCGCCAAGGAACAATGAACAAGGGACCTTTACTTTTCAAGCCTTATTTCTCCAAGTAGCTTTGTGCGCTAATTCAAAACAAGTATTATGATATTTAACGCTTCACATTTGCTCACTAGTTTTTGAACCCCAAGTTAAAGCAACAGAATTCTTAAATTTGCTAAATTACTTTTTCGTATATGTGAATGAAATAGCTAAAATTAAAGCAAAGGCAAAACTGCTTGAAAACACCCGCTTAGTAACCTATACCCGTTAAGGTTGAGTTTGTAGCAAAACAAGAATAAATTTGTTTTTTTCTTTTTTTAACTGCCTGGCGATTAAAGCAGGTTACAGCTAACATTTACGTTCCAAAAGAGTTATTACTCTATTAAAAGTGATGAGAATTGGGGAAGGAGAATGGATGAGGAGAGGCTAGTGGATACTAGCCAACTTAATTGTAATCATGAAAAACAAAGACTATACACGCAAAAATGCTTTGACATACTCAATGGTTTCGAGTTGACTTTTACTCGATGCATTAACTGCCACAAAATTATTAGTTTAGAAGCTAAGAAACTTGCAAATCACTAAATTCTTGAACTTGTGCTTACTGGCTTTTGGCATAAAGATAAAGTGGTCCATCTTTTAGCAAATCCAAAACCCGCTGCGTTTGAGTAGTAGATAACTTGCATGTTTTAGGTTCGTCTAGAAATGGAAGCTTTTCAGGTGCATTATGAATTATATGAAGGTCTTCCCAAGTTACCTTGATATCTTCGGACGGTATATGTTCATCAACATCCATAACCCACGTGCCTGCATCCAATTCGTCTCCGCCTTCAGTTAAAGCTGTAAAGGGTCCAAGCAGACTCTTATCATCAACGTTATAGAGGAAAATCACTGAACCCTTCTTAATTTCAGCGGGCTTGGTTTTCTCGCCTACGCAAGTATAACGTTTCCTGCTAAGGCATAGCTGCCGAGAAGACGTATTGCACAAAAACACATACCCTTCATACATAACTCAACAGAACCCTCTTCTAGTTGTGAGCCTCTCGGCGCTTATTTCCTTTTTCTTTTTCCATAAACCATTAACAAGATTAATACACATGTTGGTTCTGCACTGAATCCACAAGGATATTTATTTTTGATAAACTCTTATGAACAAAGCACAGCTTGCCTCAATTGTTTACTTTTTCGCTGATCAAGCTAAAGAGAGCCTCTAAGTTTAGAGATTGACAAAAATGGTTAAGAAAACACGTGTTCTCAAGGTTTCATATTTCGCAGTTATCTTATTTTTAACAATAGTTATGCTGCTCGCAGCAGAAACACATGTAGAGAGTTTTGTTAATTATAAACTGCCAACCCACATTACTTTATACTACAATATCATAAACGCAATACCCGCAGATAATGGCAAACAAGGAAACAACATCGATTTCACGGTTTTAGCTGACCAAGGGCAAGCACCATTGGATGATCCAACTCCCACTCCAACGCCAACTTCAACCCCTACTCCAACTCCTTCACCAACTCCGACCCCAAGCCCAACACCCAGCCCTACGCCAACACCAACGCCATCACCCACGCCTACACCTACGCCGTCTCCAACGCCATCACCCACGCCTACACCTACTCCAACTCCAACGCCAAGCCCTACTCCGAGCCCAACCCCTACACCAACGCCCAACCCAACACCTACGCCCACCCCAACTCCTTCGCCATCACCTTCCCCAACGCCGACCCCTTCGCCCTCGCCTACGCCAACACCTAAACCAACCGCTACTCCAACCCCTACGCCAACGCCCACACCAACACCTGCTCCTTCAGCGACATTGTCGAATGGTTATGTAGCTCCATTATCAGGAACCACCGCTACAAACTTCTCCTATTATGTCAATTACTATGACCCGAGTGGAGCGAGTCCTTCCTTGCCATACGTTATCATCGATAACACGCTTCATTCGATGACTGTCTACAGCGGTTCTGGCTCTAACGGTATCTACCGCTATTCAACAACTCTTTCCGCTAGCTCCCATACATACTACTTCATGTTCACAAGCAGTTCATCAGGCCAAATAACGGCACTAGGTTGGCCACTTCAGTTTTCAGGTCCAACCGTAACAGGGCCTGAGCCGCCCCCTAGTCCAACACCAACAGCCATGCCTACCCCGACGCCTTCGCCATCACCTTCACCAACCGCTACTCCAACTCCAACACCATCTCCAACTCCAACGCCTTCCCCGACCCCATCTCCATCTCCAACAGAGTCACCAACGCCCCAACCAACACAGAACCCAACACCCGCACCTCAACAAGCTAATCCTACGACCACACCCACCCCCACTAATTCACCTTCGCCCAGTCCTTCGCCATCGCCAAAACCTGAACCTACACCACCTCAAACAACAAGTCCTTTGTCTACCCCGACTGCTAGCATCAACCCAAACGAATTTTATGCAAGCAGCAGTACCTTTCCTCTATGGGCAGTAGCCGCCGCAGCCATTATTGGAGTCACATTATTGGCAACGTTTTTGATTGGGAAAAAACAATTGCCCCCAGAATCGGCAGATGATATTAATTACAAATAATGCCCTAACAATGCAGGATTTAGAAAATTATTAAAGCTAGATTTGATTGCTAACTCGTATTAGGTGGAATGCACTTTCAAGGCTCTTTCAGTAGCAAAATTCGGCGGCAGCCTCTTAGACGCGGAAGGCAAAGGAATCCCAAAAATCATAAAACGGATAAAAGAAATCAACGAAAAAGACCGATTTGGTCCAATCGTTGTTTTTTCAGCGCCTATGGGTTGCACTAACGCGCTTATAGGGATAGGTGAATCCTATGCGCAGTCAACACCGCTTCCTCTGGAGCCTGTTTTTGAAGTTTATGAACGAATTGCGAAGGCTCACGTTAAAGGCAAATGGCATGAGCAAGCGGTAAATGAATTGGCTAATTACAAGGCGTTAACAGAGGCTACTCTTGACTCGGTTAATAAACGTTTCAGCGGCAACATTAAAGCAAGAATCCTCACTTTAGGCGGGGAACTCGCAATGTCCACCTTGGGAGATTACATTTTGAAAAGCCACGGCTTAGACTCTTGCAGTGTCTCGCTGCAAGATTGGCCCATTGTGACCGACGACAATTTTGAGGATGCCATGCCAAATTACGAGTTAAGCAAAAAAAGAATCCACACATTAATCGAACCGCTGGAAGACGGCAAAATAGTTACTTTAGCAGGCTTCTTAGGGGTTACAGCCGACGGTCTTGAAACCATATTGGGCAGAGGCGGTTCGGATTTAACAGCAGTTTTCACTTCCTGCCTCTTGAAAGATCTGTACTCAACTGAAACACTATTGTACAAAGACGTACCAGTACAAAGCGCTGACCCGAAAGTGGTGCGTGGACAGAAGACTAAGCATGTTAAGGCGCTTACTTATAATGAGGCTCATAAAGCTTCAATGATGGGTATGAAAATAGTACAGAGCCCTGCAATCGCCATGGCCAGACACTTCATGCAACCCTTGATGGTGGTGCCAATCGACGAGCCTGAAATGTACTCGGTAATTGAGTCTGAAACAAGCGGAGGAGAAATAGTGAAATGCTTAACAGGCAAATCCGGCTGCGCGATCCTATCAATGAATGACGAGAAAAGCAGGTCACTGGAAGATTCCTTGAGAATATGGGAAAGAAGAAACGACTTCATGGATTTAGGCGCCGAAACCATGGAGACAGGTGAAAGGATCCGCGATTTCCTCTTCTTAGACGAGGACTTCTTAAAGAAAAACGAGGAAAAACTAAAGGGCTTTGACGAAAACATGAAGGTAGAATACGGCTTAGGCGTAGTCACCCTCATCGGCGACAGAATGAAGGATTCGCCAGGCGTAGCTTCACTAGCCATCAGCGCAATATCAGGCATCAACATTAAACGCGGCATCTTTGCTCCTCACACCTCACAAATAATACTTGTGGTTGAAGAAAAGAATGTTAACGCAACCGTTGCAGCCATCCACCTGAAGAAACAAGAAATGAACAAGATACACTAACCACAAGTTCATTTTGCCTTCAAATAAGTGGAGCCATATTTTTTCACGCGCTATTTTCTAAACGTCAAGGAAGCAACAGAAAGGAAAAATGTTTAACTTTTTAGGTAACTATTCAATTTCGAAGAGTTTTTTTATCGATTTTATAACCCAATAACATCCAATTAACATCAAAATCACTCTCTTTTACTCCTCATCAAACATTAAAAAGTCATCATCCAACCAGCTTGCGTTTCTTAACACCAACAGCAATCGCATGGAACAAGCGCACGACCGCAGTTGACTAGTCAACCTAGCGTATTGTATAGATAAAAACGGCTGTTGAAATAGAAAAAAAAAGCTTTCTTCTAGAGAATATTATTTATATATCCATTGTGTAAGCAGTGTTTAAGCAAGTGCTCTGGGGAGAGAGCGATCCAAAAGGGAGAAAGGAGTAACCAGCATATCGACTAAGGTTCTTATCTGCTCCTGTCAGGGAGGGAATTAAGTAGATATGGTTATGGATCAAAAAGCATTAGTTGACGAACTTAAAACAGAATGGAAAAAACTCTGGCAAGAAAGAGTTGATGACAAAGTCCGAGCCGAAGGCATAGCCATCCACGACTATTCAATGCTTTATGTTGATAGAGGAACAATCATCCATGCAACAAGAAACTACAGAGAATTAAACTTCAAAGACATCCTACAACAACACCAAATAGAAAACGCTGAAAGATACATTCCTCCAAGCCAGGCAGTAGGAGGATGGAATAAATTTGTCAAAACTCAAATTACAAAACAGCCCCGCAAAAGGAAGCGCGATGAGATCTACCTCGCTGGGAAAACTGAAAAGCGACAGCAGCCTAAAAAAGGCGGCAGAGGCTGGCTTCACAAATAGTTTTTTTTCAATAGCTAACTAAAAATTAGCCATCAACATTCTCAACCATTTCAATATTCACGTTATTTGAAGTTATTGAGGAATTCATCTTGGGTAATTATAGACATAGACATGACATAATAGCTGACATACTTGAAGTTGTCAGTTCAGATGCCAAAAAAACGCAGATAATGTTCAAAGCCAACTTGAGCTACAAGGTCTTAATCAAATATTTATCTGAAATTCTCGAAGCATCACTAATAAGTTTTGAACGAGAACGACAATGTTATACGCTTACTAGCAAAGGGCATGATTTCCTAAATGCTTACAAAGATTACTGCAAAATCAACAAGCACGCTGAGAAACAGTTAAACTATATAATTAACTCAAAAAAAGTTTTAGATGAATTATGCCCAGACAGTTAACCTATTCAGGCCATGGATAATATGTTCATGTAGTTCTTGGGCAGCTTTGTGATCAGGTTTGTCTGAGGTTTCTGGAAAACCAAAGTTTTTCTTGATTGTTAACTATTTTGGTTTTTTGTTATGTTCATGTTGAGGGTAGATTTCGGAGGTTCGAAATTGAAGATTTCATTTGAAAAGAATTAAAAGCCGCTTAAGCAGTCTATTATTCAGGTGCATTCAGTTGGAGGCAAAGGTCAAAGTTACAAAGGAAGGAATCGTTATTCCAGAGGAGCTTTTCAAGGAAATGGTCGGCACTTACATTAAGATGGAGCAGATACTTGCAACGTTAGAGACGCTTGCAGATGAAGAAACATTGAAGGCTATTGAGGAAAGCAAAAAGCAGGTGGCTAAGGGCGAGTACGTTGAGTGCTCGATTAATGACTTGGAAAAAGTCTTGAAATAACATGCCCTACACTGCGAGATTCTCTAAAGCGTTTCTTAAAAAAGAGAAACGATTGCCAAGCGAAGTAAAGTCAAGAATTGTGGAAACGCTTAAAGAAACGCTCATGAAGCCCGGTAACGGCACCATGCTTGTTGGTCCGCTTAAGGGTTTATGGAAAGTGCGAGTTGGAAAATATCGAATTATCTATGAAATTGATGAGCAAGAGAAAAGGGTTATTTTCCATGACGTTGAACTCAGGAAAAAAGTTTATGAATAAAGCGCACACTTTTCTGATTGTGTTTTGTTCTAGAAGATGCGCATGTACTTTTGAATCTTAACCGGGCGAATCTGGAGTTTTACAAAGACAGTCAATGGGGGAACATCGAATAAAAACCTGCAGCAAAATGCTCCTCGGCGTTCTATTAATCATAGCGTTCGGCACAAGCTTCTTCACCATGCATTTTGCGGTTGCCCAAACTGACCAAACGGCGTCGAAGCTGCAGGCAGCCAACAACGCTGTCGAGCAGGCTTTTAACGCTGTTTTGGACGCTGAAAAAGCAGGCGCAAACGTTACTGGCTTACTGGCTCAGTTAAATGATGCTGCAGGCATCTTGGCTCAAGCAGAAAACTCATTCCGAGCCGGCGATTCCAACACAGCCGCAACCCAAGCAGACAGCGTACTCCCAATTGCGCAAGAAGTCACGATCTCCGCTCAAGATGCCAAACAAACCGCTTTGGTTTCCGTTCCAAACGCCTTCTGGTTCACCATAGCATTTACAGAAATTGGTGCTATCGTATTCGTTTTGGCTTTGTTTCTGGTTTGGCGCCGGTTCAAGCGAAGTTATATTAGCAAATTGCAAGAAGCAAAACCAGAGGTAAGCAGCCAATGAAGCTTGAAGGTTACAAACTTGTTTTTGTTGCTGTGGGCTTAATTGGCGTTTTGCTCATTGCTTCTCCTGCTCTTGGCGGTGTTATTCGTTTTCCTGGTCTTCCTGGTGGAGAGCAGTTTTCTGAGCTTTATCTTTTAGGTCCAGACAATATGGCTGCGAATTACCCGTTTAACATTGCCGTTGGTCAGAACTACTCCGTTTATATTGGCGTTGGAAACCAGTTGGGGTCTTCAGCTTACTATGTTTTGTATGTGAAGTTTGGTAATGAGACTGATCAAATGCCGAATGCGACCCTTGGGACGCCGAGTATTCTTCAGCCCTTGATTGAATATAGGTTTAGCATTCAAGATAGCGTGAATTGGGAAAGTCTCTTGAATTTTTCAGTTGCTAACGCTTCAATTTCAGGAAATAATCCGCAGATCAACACTTTACAAATAAACGGTGTTGCGTTTAATGTAGATAAGCCCGCCATGTGGGATTCAAATAGTACTACATTCAAATATCAACTTTTGTTTGAATTATGGATTTACAATAGCTCATCTAGTGCGATTTCGTTTAATGACCGTTTTGTAGATCTTCAATTAAATCTTACAAGAACCCTCTGAAACTTTGTTAGGTATCACTAAGTCATTTGCCAGTCACCAAAGAAATGTTAATACATTCTTTTTTTCGGAGTGTTTTTTAAGGAATCAAAATCACAGGTGAAAATAAATGAAAATACCTTTAGGTAAACCTGTATTCGATGAAGAAATGGAGCAGGCTGCATTAGGCGCTCTTCGAAACGAGCGCTTTGTTTTGGGCGAAAGCGTTCATAAGTTTGAGGAGGAATTTGCGAAGTACTGCGGAACAGACTTCGCAGTATCAACTAGTTCTGGCACTGATGCGTTGAAAATTGCTATGCTGGCTTCTGGAATTAATCCGGGGCAAACGGTGGTGACTTCGCCTGCTTCATTTATTGCAAGTGCTAACGCGATTATTCATGCTCAAGGGGTACCTTTTTTTTCAGACATAAGCCCAGAAACCAATAACATTGATCCTCTGAAACTGGAAAAAGCAATCACCGCTAAGACAAAGGCCGTTATCCCTGTGCATCTGTACGGTTATCCCTCGGATATGAATTCGATTAATGATCTTGCAAAGAAACATGATTTAGTCGTCATCGAAGATGCTTGTCAAGCTCATGGTGCTTCATACCACGGGAAAAAAGCTGGAAGTCTATGCTCGGTTGGTTGTTTCAGCTTTTACCCGTCCAAGAACATGACCGTGGGGGGGGACGGCGGGATGATAACGACTAACGATGAGAAAATTGCGGCAGCGGCTGCGAAGCTTAGAGATTGCGGGCGCAAGAGTCAATATGTTCACGATGTGGTTGGTTTTACCTCTCGCTTGAATTCTGTTAATGCTGCAATCGGTAGAGTTCAGCTTAGGCGTCTTGACGCTTGGAATAGCAGCAGACAACAGGCTGCCAAAGAATACGATAAGTCTCTTGAGGGTGTGGGCGATTTGGTTTTGCCCCCAAAGGGGTCAGTCGAAATTAAGCCTGTTTATCATCTTTACGTTGTTCGCTCGAAATATCGTGATGAACTTAAGAGTTGGCTGGAATCTCAGGGCATTTGTTGTGGAATCCATTATGTTTTGCCGATTCATCTTCAACCAATCTATCGGCAAATGTTCGGGTATGCTGAAGGAGATTATCCGAATGCTGAAGAGCTTTGCAAAACTTGTCTTACTATTCCGATTTTTCCCAATATTACGGAAAGCGAAATAATTTATATAAGTCAAAACATCCATAATTTTTTCGATGGCAAAGATTTTGTACGTTCAAATTGTCGAGAGAGGTGAAAGGATTGAATTTAGCCGTTATTGGGGCAGGTTACTGGGGCAGAAAGGTTGTTACGGAGTATCTTCACCTTGCCAAGGTAGATCCGAGCTTTAATTTATTGTATGTTTGCGATTTGAAAGACGACAATTTGGATTACTGCCGGAAGTCTTTGCATGTGACAGAGAGTATGTTGAGTTCGGATTATGAGGCGGTTTTGAAATCGCCAGATGTTGATGCAGTTCACATTTGCACGCCGAATGAGACGCATCACCATTTTTGTTTGCAATCTCTAGAATCTGAAAAAAATGTTCTTATTGAGAAGCCAATGGCTCTGACATCTGAAGATGCTTGGGAAATGGTGGCTGAAGCTCAATCAAGGCATTTGTGTTTGCAAGTCGGGCATATTTATCGGTTTAACAATGCTATAAGAAAAATGAAAGAACTAATAGCGCAGAAATATTTTGGAGATTTATACTATCTCAAGATGCAATGGACTACATGGATCCCTTCCCCTCTTGGCCGCGATATTATATTCGACTTAGGACCCCACCCAGTTGACATTGCCCAATTCTTGCTTCAGAAATGGCCAGTCAAAGTTTCTTGCATTGCGCATTCCTACAGAAGACCTTCTTTGGAAGAGGTTGCGTATTTATACATGGATTTTGGGGAGAATCTAATGGTTAACGTTGATCTAAGTTGGCTGCATCCAGTGAAAGCAAGAGAGTTAAATATTATAGGTTCCAAGAGAAGCGCAAAAGTAGATTGTCTAGATCAAACAATAAAGATATTTGAGGATAATAACGAATACAGTTTTGACCTCAAAGTTCCTGTGAATAATACGATTTTTGATGAAGTAAACCATTTCGTCAAAAGCATAAGAGATGAAAATAATCACAAGAATCCAGGACCAATCGGGGCCGGGACCGTCAAAGTTCTTCAATGTCTCAAGCAATCTCTCGAACAAGAGAATGGAATCACGGTTGGTATTAAAGACTAATGAACCAAAGCCCCCAATACTCGCTCATTACTAACGCCGAAATCGGCGAAGGCACTGTAGTTCACGACCATGTAAACTTGTATAAATGCAAAATTGGCAAGAACTGCAAAATCGACGCCTTTGTCTACATAGAGGAAGGCGTTGTTGTTGGAGACAATTGTAAAATTAGACCTTTTGTTTTTATTCCCTCAGGTGTGACTATTGAAGACAATGTTTTCGTGGGTCCCAATGTTACTTTTACTAATGACAAGTATCCAAAAGCTAAAGGCGATTGGGTTCTTCTTGAGATCAAGGTTAAATCTGGTGCCTCTCTAGGTGCTGGTTGCGTTGTTTTGCCTGGTGTGACCGTTGGGAAGGAGGCGCTGGTAGGCGCGGGTTCGGTGGTGACAAGAGATGTGCCTGAAAGGGCTATCGTGGTTGGAAATCCGGCACGGATAACAGGTTACAGGAACAAGAAAGAGTGAAATTACAAATTGAAAACCCTTGCCATAATTCCTGTCTATCGTGATAATGATAGTATATTTGAGGTTCTTAGTAAGTTTAGAGAAAAAGTTGTGGACGAAATTTGTGTTATCTGGGATGCTGCAAGCAAAAAAGACATGGGAAAAATACTAAGTGCGGCAGTTCCAATTGAAGTTCACTTGATTAGAAATGAAGAGAGAAAGGGCATTGGATATGCTATAAGACAGGGCATACAATATGCACTGGACAAAGATTTCAGCATTGTGGTTGTATTGGCTGGAAACAACAAAGACGATCCGCGTGAAATACCGCGTCTTCTGGAACCTATAATAAAAGAAGACTATGACTATGTTCAGGGATCGCGTTTTCTTGCAGGAGGCAGATGTGTAAAGAATCCGCTTCTTCGGGGAATATTCAGTCGATTTTATCCGTTTCTCTGGACTCTATTGACGAAAGTTAGGTGCACAGACGTCACCAACGGATTCAGGGCGTATAGACTGAGTATTTTTGAAGACCCTCGAATAAATATATGGCAAAGATGGCTCGACGATTATGAGTTGGAGTATTATATTCACTACAAAGCACTCACCTTGGGCTACAAAACAATAGAGGCCCCAGTTTCCAAAACATACTCGCACAGACACAAAGGCGGGTATTCGCAAATTTCTCCTTTCAGAGATTGGTGGAGAATAGTCAGACCTCTCTTCTATTTAAAACTTGGAACTAAACAATAGAACCAAGGGAGTTGTATGCAATTGTCATTGGAAACCGAGATTCAAGGGTATCTGTCCGATATGGTTGACAGCCCTCGCTTTTTTGGTTTCGTTAATCCAATCGAGGCTGTTAGGAATTGACACGATCTGCCGATTTGTTTGAGAAAGCTAAAAAGCTTATTCCTGGTGGAGTGAACAGTCCGGTGAGAGCATTTGAGCCTAATCCTTTCTTCACCAAACAAGGTAAGGGTTCGCGTATTACTGATGTCGACGGAAATGAATACATTGATTACTGCTTGGGTTTTGGACCGCTTATTTTGGGTCATTCTCATCCGAGGGTAGTTGAGGCTGTCAAGGCGCAGCTTGAGTTTGGCGCGTTATATGGTACGCCGATAGAACAGGAAGTTGATTTTGCTGAGTTGGTGTCTGAGATTGTTCCTTCAGCCGAAATGGTTCGTTTGGTCAGCACTGGTGGAGAAGCAACGATGGCTTCGATCAGGGCGGCGAGGGGTTATACTGGGAAGAATAAGTTCATCAAGTTTGAGGGTTGCTATCATGGTGCTCATGATGGTGTTTTGGTGAAGGCAGGGTCTGGCGCGTCCACTTTTGGTGTGCCTGATTCTCTTGGGATTCCGGAGGGGACGACGCGGAACACTGTTGTGGTTCCGTTCAATGATTTGGAAAAATTCGAAAAAGCAGTGAAAGAGAACAAGGATGACTTGGCCGCTGTGATTGTTGAACCCGTGATCGGGAACATCGGCGTGGTTTTGCCGAAGCCGGGTTTCTTGCAGGCGCTGAGGGAGCTAACTGAAGTTTACGGTGTTGTGTTGATTTTTGACGAGGTTATTACTGGTTTTAGGCTTGCTCTTGGAGGAGCACAGGAGTATTTTGGTGTGACGCCTGACATGACCGCCCTGGGGAAGATTTTGGGTGGCGGTTTGCCGATGGCTGCGTACGTAGGTAAAGAGGATATTATGAAGCTAATTTCGCCATCTGGCAAGGTATATCAGGCCGGGACTTATAGTGGGAATCCGTTGAGTGTTGCTGCTGGTTTGGCGACACTTGGATTGTTGAAAGAGAGCGGTAAGGCATTCTATGTTGAGATGGAGCGGAAGTGCGAGGCGATTGTGAAGCCGTTAGGTGAGACGGTTTCCGCACTTGGTTTGAACCTACAGATTAACCATGTTGCGTCTATGTTTCAGTTGTTCTTCACCGATAAACCTGTGTTTGACTATGCTAGTACCAAGGCGTCGGATAATCACAAGTTCATGGCGTTTCATGCTGAGCTCTTGAGAAAGGGCGTGTTTATACCTCCGTCGCAGTTTGAAACCTGTTTCCTGTCAAAGGCGCATTCACCTGAGGATTTGGAGAAAACCGTTGAATGTTTTTCAGATGCCCTTCGTCAACTGGCATGATGCTGAGATGACAGTTAATAATAATTGAGGAAGAAAAAATTATGAATAAACCATTCTGGGATTGCAAGACTTACTCTTCAATAGATGAACTGAAAAGCCTGCAGCTAAGGTTATTGCAGAAGCAATTGAATAGGGTCTACGCGAACAGTAGTTTTTACCGGTTAAAATTCGAGAAAGCAGGAATACACCCCTCTGACATCAAGAGTCTGCAAGACGTAACCAAAATTCCTTTTATCACGAGAGAAGAATTGGAACAAAACTTCCACGAAATCTTAGCTGTGCCTTGCTCTAAAATTGCCACTGTGCGGCTGTCAAGCGGAACCACTGGGCATCCGCTGAAAATTGCGCACACTCGTAAAGACATAAATATGATTGCAGATGCATCTGCGCAAAGGCTTTTCTACCATGGCGCAACAAAAAAGGATATAGTTCAGATTACTTCTGCCTATGGCTTGTGGCAAGGCGGTTGGTCAATGCATTGGGGCGCCGAACGGGCCGGGATTTTCGTAATTCCCGTTGGTCCAGCTGACTCAGAGCGTCAAATTCTCATAATCAAACAATTCGGGACTACCATTCTTTATGCAGCTACTAGCTACCATTTTAGAATATTGGAAGTGGCTAAAGCTCTTGGAGAAAACCTTAGGAATTATAACTTGAAAACTGCTTTTTGTGTGGCAGAGAAACCTACTGCAAGTCAAGTTGAAATCCTCAAAAGGGAGGGTGGATACGAAAAGGTCATCAGCGACTATGGCTCGACAGAGTTTCCAGGTTTCTCTGTCAACTGCAGAGAGGACCAGAATATGCATCACATTTGGGGCAACTATTACTTAGTTGAGATCGTGGATCCGGAAACTCATGAGCCTCTTGACGTTGGAGAAAGAGGCGAACTGGTGGTCACTAGTCTTCAAAGGGAGGCCTTTCCGTTGATAAGGTATTTGTCCCGTGACATAACAACCTATTTTGGGTTTGGGGAATGTTCTTGCGGCATGTGCGATCTGAAAATCGGCGCTGACATCGATCGAGAAGATTACATGACAAAGATCCGAGGCGTAACTGTTTTTCCAAGTCACGTTGAATTCTTGCTCGGGAAGTTCCATGAACTTACTGGCAGATGTCAAATAATCGTTGATAAACGTACGCCCAAACACGAGACTTTGCTTAGAGTAGAAACTAATGGCGCATTGTCCCAGACCGCGGAGATTTCGCTTAGGAAGGAAATTACCGACGATATTAAGAATCGTGTAGGAATAAATTTCAATGAAGTGGTCTTTATTCCTGTAGGTCAATTGGAAGGTAAATACCTTAAAGTAATCGTTGAAAAGTAAATTGCAACTCCAGTTAAATGTACATTAAAGTTGGGCTTTTCATGCTGGTTTGTCTTTCCGTTTCTTACAAGCACGCAAGCGTACCGGTCCTTGAATCTCTCACTCTCCAGGACAAAGGTGCGTTCGTGCAGGCTCTTTGTTCGGAGAAAATTGCGCAAGAATGTGTTCTTATCCAGACCTGTCATCGCGTGGAGATATACTGCAAGCTAAATACGCCAGATCGCGATGAGGCAATAAAGCAAATACTCAAAAAATGGAGCACTATCACAGGTGTGAGTTCCGATATTATCGCAAAGTTGGCACAACTTTATTACGAAAAAAAGGCGATGGAGCATCTTTTCTATTTGACTTCTGGACTGGAGTCGATGGTATTAGGCGAAGATCAAATTATCGGTCAGGTGCGTAAGGCTTTCTTGGCTGCAAGGAAGCACGGGTCTACGGGGCAACTGCTTGATAAAGTATTTATGAAAGCACTAAACACCGGCAAGCTAGTCAGAACAAGAACAAAGATTAATGAGGGTTCAGTTTCGATAAGTTCGGCAGCAGTCGACCTTGCATCAAATAAACTAGGCGATTTGAAATCAAAGAAAGTTCTAATCATAGGGGCAGGAGAAGCAGGAACACTTGCGGCCGAAGCATTGAAGAGTTATGGGGTTCCTGCAATGACAATCACCAACAGAACTTTCAAAAAGAGTCAGGTTCTTGCAGAAAAGGTGTCTGGGTTTGCGATTCCTTTCAGTGACGTTCTTGCTGCGATTTGCCATGCGGATTTGGTGATTACTGCAATCTCAGTTAAGGCGCCACTTTTCACGGAACAGGAGCTGATTTCTTTTATGACTGATCCACCAAGATCGAAACAGGCGTTGATGATTGACATTTCGCAGCCTAGAGCAATTGAAGAAGAAGTGGGTCTTCTAGATGGAATTTGCCTGAAAACAATTGATGATTTGAAACAGATAGTTGACCAGACCTTGCGAAATAGAACGATTGAGGCTGAGAAGGCGAAAGTCATAGTTTCTGAGGAACTGAGCCGCTTTGAAATAGAACTCTCAAAGCTTGTTGCGCAACCATTAATCAATGAAATCTTCAAGAGATACGAAGAGATAAGATTGAAGGAACTAACAAGAGCAATACGTAAAATGGGCATATCGGACAAAGAGAAGCTTGCCATCATAGAACGTTTCTCGAGGGAGCTAATTGAAAGAGTTGCGCAAATTCCTATAGAGCAACTGAGAGCGGCGGCTTTAAGCAGCGACAACGGATTGCTGGAAGCCGCTGAACGATTATTCCAGACGAAGACTGAGCGAACAGTATTCTAGTGTGCGTTTCGTGGGTCTTTTTTTTGCAGTGTATTTCAATATGAGATTGAAACAAGGAGCGAAGAAATTGGCTGACAATACGGGCGAATATAGTTCTCGGACGTATGAGCAAGGCGACGAGACTTCACTTGTGCTTCTTTTCAATGCCCAAAACGCTAACTTGGCTGGTTTTGTTCCAAGGACCGTTGAATACTGGCGTTGGTGCTGTCTGAAACGTCCAGATGTCGAGGAAAAAGGCATCCTGATCCTGGAAAAACAGAATAAAATTGTAGGCTATGTTGTGGTTGGAAAATCTGGTAACATTTGGGAACTCTGTTACGATTCGTCTAATATAGCAAAGGTTGTTGTTTCAAAACTTCTCAGTTGGGCGGAGAATTATGCCAAAAGCGTTGGTAGCAGTTCTGTGGTTTTTAATGCGTACGACAAGGACCCGGTGGTGCGTGAAGTATGCCAGGACATGGATTTTGCAGAGTCACCTTCTGAAGCGATGTTCCTAAGCATCCTCGATTTGCCTCAATTGATTCGTGAAGTTCTCCAAGCCAAAAACCAAATCTTGGACATAAATGAAGTGTTCTGGTTTAATCTGAAGAACTGTCCGCCTTGGTGTCTCCCCAGCTTCGGGGTAAAACTTGAAAAGAACCAAGTTACTATTCTAGAAAAGCCTGTCCCAGTTCAAAGAACTACAATAGAGGCTGAAATGTCAACCGTTGTTGCTCTCATTTTCGGAACAGAGAGTCTTTTGAAAGATGTAATGGCTTCAAAATTGCGCTTTCACCCATTTTGGAAGATATCCAAAGTCAAAAAATTGTTCAATCTGTTGCAGATTAGAACACCTTGGTTCATGCCTCGTGCAGACATAGGGTAGAATGGCGACACGCTGAATGAGGGGAAATGCTTGAATTTTTCGTGCAGACTGTTCCGTGACGAAGATGAAGTCGGGCTGAAAGAATTGCTGAAGATTACTTTTCCCAGTTTCAGGGATAGCAATTTGTGGTTTTGGAAGTATCGAATGAATCCCAGTTTTGCCAATTCACTCGTGGTAATAGCTGAAAAAGACGGAAAGCTAATTGGATCCAATTACTGGCTATATAGAGAGCTCAAATTGTCAAACAATACGTATGTTAAGGCCGCCTTAGGCGCTGACATTGCTGTTCATCCTAATTATAGAGGTCAAAGGATAGGTTTGGAGCTGATTCGTTTTCCTCGTTTGTCTGGAGCCTTTAAGGAGAGAGGGATTGTTGTGAGCTATAGTTTTGTTGGTCGCCCTAAGTTAGTTAACCGTTTCTATCATCCAGCAGCAGGATACGTAAGTGCTCCTAATCACACCACTGTTTACAGAAAACTTTTCAATTGTCAAGAGCTAAAAGAAAAGTTTGAGGAAATAGACCAAGCAATTAAGTCAAATGATGCAATTAGAAAGCAGTTCAAAGAGCTTGCAATGAGTATTTCGTTTAGGTTAAAAGGGGTTCCAGAATTTTCAGTGTACATTGAACCTGAAAAGGTTTATTTGGAAGAGGGAAAAGCGGAGAACTCTGATGTAATTATCGAGGGAAGTATTCCTCTGTCTTCCTTAATTATTGGAAGCGGAGCCAGCGTGCGCGATTTGGTTAAGTCCTGGTTAACTGGCAAAATCAGGATTAGAAGAGGCCTTCTCCATATCTTCAAGTTGAGAAAGGCTTTTGCACTATTTCAGGCGGCTTCCGGCCAAAATTCTTAGAATCGTGTCTGCCGAGCCTCCAATCTCTATTGTCCTAAGTAGTACACATTGTTTCTTTTTTGCTAGCGCATACATTGTATCTGTCGAGAATTTTGCGAAATTGACCGGGGAATTGTCTTGAAAATCGCCTTTGTGGACGAAGACCTCTCACAGAGAACAGGCTCGAGACGCTTCACGTATGAGGTAACGCGTCAATTGCAGAGTCTAGGGCATGAGGTTGAAATCTACACAACGAAGCTAGATGCAAGAAAATGTTTTCAGGAATTTCTCGGAATGCCAATTCATTTAGTCCCGGGGAAGAAAGCAATAAGCGGAGAAAGCCCTTTATTATCGCGAAGAGAAAGCGATTTATTGAAAATTCCGACAGAACTTGCTTATTTGTGGCGACAAACGGAATACGCACTTGAAATCAGCAGAAGCATAGCAGATGCCCAATGCGACGTTGCCCTGTATCAATATCACGGAGAACATTGGCTGCTTCCATACTTCTACAATTTCTATGAACCCATCGGAATGGTTTATCTCAACGTGCTTCGACCAATGCCTCCTCCTTTTAATGTTCCTTTTATGGAGGCAACATTGCGCAGAAGACTAATAGATGGGCTCTACGATTCACTTCCATTTAGAAGTCTGAAGCAGGCTAGCTTCCGAAAACTGAGCACTTTCCTTGCGCCCAGCCGATTCCAACTTGAACAAGCCCGAAGACAAGGAACCATCGGACACAAAAAAGCAGCAGTCGTTCCGTTGGGAATTGACCACGATAGGTTCTATCCTGTGGATAAATCAGGAGATTTTGCGTTATACCTTGGAAGGATTCACCCTCATAAGTCTCTGGAGCTCGCAGTGATGGCAATGAAGAGGGCACCTGAATCTTGCTCTCTAACCATTGCAGGAGACATTGAGCCGCAGCACATGTGGTACAAGTCTAAGTTAGCTAGTCTAGCAGAGGAAATGGAAATCTCTGACAGGTTTGAGATAGTCTTGTATCCATCAGACTCTGAAGTTGTGAGGTTAATGCAGGAATGTTCCATTTTCTTGTTTCCCAGTACTATCGACACTTTTGGGCTGGTGGTTCTTGAGGCCATGGCTTGCGGTAAGCCAGTGGTGGCATGCAATCGAGGCGGTGTACCTGGGGTTCTTGGTGATGCTGGTTTCTTGCTTGAGCCTTCAGTGGTCGAATGGGCTTCAGCAGTGAATAGGTTGACATTAGATTCTTCTCTTAGACGAAGAATGGGCGAAAAAGCGTTGGAAAGGTCCAAAGCTTTTTCTTGGGAAAAAACCACCGATAGGCTCCTCAAAACCCTCTCAGGTAACTCTACAGAAATGGACTAGAAGGAATCAACAACCCCCCAAATGCAGTGCCCCATCTTATTTGAAACGTCAGGTTTGAATAAAACGAACATTTGCTTTGAGGTAAACGTTGTCCAGACCTAACAGTAAATCTAGTATGCGTAAGAAATTTCCTGAAAGCGCGCCAGAAAACATCATAGTTGGCTGAAACTGCTCACAATTGCCGCAACCTTTGCGCGCTGAAAAAAGATATATGATATTTTTAGAGTGTCCGTAAACTGGTTCTGCTTGGGAGATGAGGAGAAAGCTTGAAGGTTTTGCTGTGCTCTCAATACTATGGTGACGACTCAGTCTTTCATTCGCACGCGCGCGTGTTTCCGTTGGGCGTGGCGTATATTGCTTCGATGCTAGAAGGTCACGAGTTGAGTGTTTTTGACGCCAATGTCATTCGCAATCCTTTAGGCGTGTTATCAAAGCGTCTTCAGGATGAGCAACCTGAGGTTGTCGGCATTTCCTTTAGGAATATGGATTTCCTGAATAATACCCGCTTCGGCAAAAGCCCGAGTTTCTACTCGCAGTTTAGAAAGATGTTGAGGCTAATACGGAATACAACGCCTTCATGTAAGATAGTTGTTGGTGGTCCTGGTTTCTCGGTTTTTTCCAGAGAGATTATGAGTGAGAACCGGGAGATTGATTTTGGGGTGGTTTCGGATGGTGAGACCACTTTTGCCACTCTCCTAAGAAATATTAGCCATCCTGAGAAGGTTAGGAATCTGCTCGTTCAGGGTGAAGATGGGGTTGCGTTCACGGGGGTGAAGGAACCTGCGGTTTTTGACCTTCTGCCTTCTCCAGCAAGGGAACTTTTTGATATGTCAGAATACAAAAAGATACCCTATTCTTTGAATGTTCAGTCGAAGCGTGGATGCGCTTTTGGATGCGTTTATTGCACAGATCCTTTTTTGGGTAACTATATTCTGCAGCTGCGTTCTGCTAGTAAGGTTGTTGATGAGATAGAGGAGCTTGTGAATAATTATAACGTGAAATCTTTTTGGTTTGTTGATCCTATTTTCAATTGTCCGCCCAGACATAGTAGCGAGATTTGTGTAGAGATTCGAAAAAGAAATTTGGATGTGCAATGGCATGCATATTTTCGGGAGGACCTTTTGAACATCAGGTTAATGCGTGAGGCTGTGGATGCAGGGTGCACGAGATTTGAGTTTCATTCCGATGGCGCGTCTGATCCGGTTCTGACCTTTTTGGGGAAGCAAATTAGGATTGCAGACATTGAACGCACAATTGATATGGCGTGTCAGGTTAAAGGCGCTAATGTTGGGTATACTTTTTTCTATGATCTCCCACGAGGCAATCTTAGAAACTTAGTAGCTCTTGCCGAGTTTTGGGCAAAAGCGGTCTTCAGGTGTAGGCGAAAGCTTGGATATTTTTCAACGGCAAGAATGCGAATTTATCCACACACCCGACTCTGCGAGGTTGCAATCATGGAGGACGAAATCGGTTTAAACGCAAATATGCTGACCCCCATCTTTTATGGGTCCAAATCTGCTAGTTCACGATGGATCCAAGACTTTCTTACTCTGGTTTTTCAGGAATCTCCTTCTATTTTGAAGAGATTTTTCGATCCATAGTGCACAATATTCTTACCGCATCTGAGTTGGCAGCGGTCTAGTGCATGTCTCAAAGAATTGCCGATGATGTTTTCTTCTAACCTAAATGCTTGTGTTCCCCATGCTTGTCTCAAAGACTATTTCGAAACTTAGATATTGAAATCATATACAACGCACAATTGGAAAGGTCCAAAGCTTTTTCTTAGGAAAAGACCGCCAACAAGTTTCTCGGTGTCCTGATGGGTAACTCCTTGGAAATGAACTAAAAATAGTAAACAATACCGCATTTGCAATGCCCTATCTCGTCTCGATTGCACTAAGGTGTTTTCAGGGTGCCTGTAAAATGTTTTTTGCTTGGAAGCTGAGGAGAAATATGTGGGTCTCGGTAGGCGCTAACCTAATCTATTGTAACAGATTTAGCAAATCTGTTCATAGAATTTCCTTGATCTTAGTACAAAAACTGTATTGAACCGTATTACATATAGAAATATAAGGGCGAATTCAGAATAAACTCGCTAACTGTAGTGCCTCAATAATGGGTTCAACAGCACGCGCTTTGAACTCAAAGTGCAGGGAGACCTGTTAAATGCATTTGACGACCAGACTTAAAGTATCCAAGCAGATGATTCGACTTGCAAGACCTTTTGAACTTTCTGCAAGCGACCTAATATACCCGATATTTGTCAGAGAGGACAGGAGGAAATTTGAAGTTCCCTCAATGAAAGGTCAGGAATATCTTTCTCTAAACGATGCTGTTAACACCTGCGGAAAAGCAATCGACTGCGGTATACCTGCCATTATGGTTTTCGGTATCGTGAAGGCAAAAGATGCTGATGCCTCAGTAGCGCTAAAGAAAGATGCATTTCACACAAAAATCTTCAGGAAGCTAAAAACCGAGTTCGGAGAGGAGCTGGTTCTAATTTCTAATGTATGCCTCTGCGACTACACAAAAGACGAATTCTGTGTCTACACGGAAAAAGGAAAAGTGTTGAACGAAAAAACGGCAGAAATGCTAGGCAAGATTTCTGTGGTTCATGCTGAAGCTGGAGCCGATGTTGTTGCGCCGGCGGCCATGTGTGATGGGCAAGTCAGGCATATGCGGCAAGCGTTGAATAGTGCCGGTTTTGATGAAGTAGCCATAATGAGCTACGTCAAGACTGACAGTTGTCTTTTTAATCCGTTTAAAGAGGCAATGACCTCTTCTCATGCCCACCAAAATGTCGATTCTAGCAGATTTAGGACTGATATAATAAATGGCAAGATGTTTATGCAAAAAGTGGAACTAGACATCAGTGAAGGTGCTGACATAATTATAGTTAAACCTGCTTTAACAAATTTGGACCTGATTATGCGGGTAAAACAAGAGTACCCCACGATGCCCATTGCTGCTTATCAAGTAAGCGGCGAGTACGCAATGATCAACCTACTCGCAGAACATGCTCACATAGATGCTGACACACTGCTTTTGGAAACTTTGAACTCGATTAAAAGATCTGGTGCGGACATGATATTAACTTACCATGCACTGAAGGCTGCATCCCTAGTAACTCCAAGAGCGCATGGCGTGCGTTGCCCAAAAATTATTCACTAGTTTTCCTCCGCGCGCGTGATTGGCACAAATCATAAGAAACGCGCGCTAATATCTCGCTCAAAAACATATTGGCACATGCATTAGGCCAGATACACCAAAACTTCATCTCTTAGAGACTGGTGGAGAATAGTAGGTCCTTTGACTTATCTAAAGCTTGGCATAAGAAAGTAAATTCTGTTTTGCCGATATTCTGAGACTGAATTCTATGAAAGTAAGTATCGCTGCCGATGAGCGAGAAGAGCAAATTATCCAAGAATTGCTGTCTCCCTGGGACATTAGCTACACACCTCACGATGAATCTGATGTCACAATCGTATATGGCAAAAACCCATCAGCTTTTTCACAGACAATTGTAATCCCATCATGTTCAGCTAGCTTTGATCGATGGACAAAAAGTACCAATCGTTGTGTGACGAAAAAACATGGGAATTACTCTGTGCGTGCTACCTCAGAGTTAGCTTTGAGCATTATTCCTGAACTAACCTACGAATGCAAAGTCTTTCCAAAAGAAAACGAAGACCTCTCTGCCATACTTGCATTTGACATTGTAAACGAATACAAGAGAATAATGAGAGAAACACTTTGTGCAAAAGCATCTCTAAGTTACACTTTGTTTACAACTTTGCCCTTGCCTTACAATATCATTCCAAGGCGCTTCCGAAATACTCTCATGAAACGAGGCAGCATTGCCAAGGATTTTAACGTAAGCAATATCCTGCCTATAGATGCTTTGCGATTTGAACTATTAAGAAAGATTGAACATCTGTCGGAGAAAAAAATCAGGCTGAGAGGCTGGGGGCAAAACAAGAAATGCGTATGTGCAATAACTCACGATGTAGAAACAAGAGCTGGGCTTTTCAGATCAGTGAAAATAAAGAAGCTTGAAGAGAAATATGATATTAGTTCAGCATGGTACATTCCCTCAGCTGAGTATTCACTGGATCGGGAAACTATCGCGACTCTGGCAAATAGCGGCGAGGTCGGATCGCATGATACGAAACATGATGGCCGTCTTTCTTCTCTTTCTGAAAAGACCTTAACTGCTAGACTTCAAGACTCCAAGAGCGCTCTTGAGAAAATAGTCAAGAACAAAGTAGTTGGTTTTCGAGCTCCATTACTTCAACACAATCCCGACATCTTTTCGAGCCTAAAGGATTGCGGATATCAATATGATACCTCTGTTCCTACTTGGGAGGCGAAGCATCCGCGGACAATGCGCTGTCACGGAATAGGCACCATTTTTCCAATATCCATCTCAGGAATTAGGGAATTACCAGTCACGATAATGCAAGATCACCAATTCCTTTATGTCTTAGGTTATGCTCCAAAAGAAGTTGTTGCAGCCTATCTCACCACTCTAACGGTGATCAAGGAATTAGGAGGCGCATGCGTTTTGCTCATTCACCCTGAATATGGTCTCCTCGATAGTAAAGGGCTTCCGTTGTATGAAGAACTTCTTAGTTCAATTGCTTGCGACAATGAGATACTCATTGAGTTGCCAAGAAAAATATGTGCCTCAAATACAGACAAAAGAACTACTTGGACTGACGAAAATCATGTATATAGTTGAACTTGTCTTTGTCGGAACCTTTCTAGCTCTTTGGGTAGGGTTACTATCATATTTTCTACTTACCATAACATTTGCAAGAAAGCCTTCAACAATTAAAAAGAAGCCTTTTTTCCCAACTTTGACAATGGTAATTGCGACTTTCAATGAAGCGAAAGTACTTCCAAGAAAACTTGACAACACTTTGGGCTTGGATTATCCGCGAGACAAATTTGAAATTCTAGTTGTTGATAGCGGCTCGACTGATAATACCAGATCGATAGTCAATGACTTAATGCAGAAGGAAAATAAAACGAGAATCCGTTTGCTTACACAAGAGGAAAGGTTGGGAAAATCGGCGGCGCTGGATTACGCGCTGAAGAATTGCAGTAGTGACATCGTTGTTCTTTCCGATGCTGATGTCATGGTTAGCAAAGACGCGTTGTTGCAGGCAACCGCTAACTTCAACGACGCAGCGGTTGGTGCAGTTTCAGGGATTGAGGTAATCCAGAACCCTGATGAGTCCTCATCTACCAAGTTAGAGCAAGGATACAGAAATTTCTACAACACATTAAGGCTAGGCGAAACAAATCTGGATTCGGTGATGATGTGTGAAAGCGAGTTCTCTGCCTACCGGAGAGAATTGCTTGGAACAATCCCATGTAACAGTATTTGCGATGATATGGAATTGACGGTTCAGACAAGAAAGAAGGGATTCCGCGCCGTTTATGACCCAAGCATACTCTTCTTTGAATATTCCCCATCAACATTTTCTACACGAATGAAACACAAAATTAGGCGAGGGCAAGGCAACCAGCAGACTCTTCTAAGATGCAGCAATCTGCTTTTCAAAAGAGAATATGGAAAATTTTCTTCAGTAATAATGCCATTCGAGTTCTTTATGAACATAATTTCGCCTGTTTTGACTGCGGTTTGTTTAGCAAGCTATTTGCTGATAGTGTTTTTCTATTTCAATCTCTTTTCAGTCTTCCTGCCATTAGTCTTGCTGGTATTGACAGGTTTTGTCGTTTTCGCCTCTCTCAAAATTAATTCCCCTGCTACAGATATCACACTGAAGAACGCGAAGAGCAATTCAAGTTTTCATATGATTGTGTCCATTATAGATTTGATTTCGATGGAGTTGATTCTCCTATTCAGTCTGTTATCACTGCTTCTTTCCGGCCCGAAGTATAAATGGGAGAAAATCGAAAACACTCGAAGAGTCTCGTGAACCTTTTTCTGCTACATTCAGAACCCAGATAGCGCGCGTGTTCTCAATGAACCGATATAGAATTGCCTGCTTTAAACAAATGGAGCTCAAGGATTGTCTAATCCCAAAGTCGCGTTGCTTTCAGAAGAATTTCCGCCCTTTCTATTCGGAGGAATAGGTGCCGTCACTTGGGATTTGGCTTGCAATCTTTCCAAACGGAAGATCCACACAACCGTTTTTTGTGGGGCGTCCAACAAAATTGCTATTGAGAAGCCAAATGACTATTTAGAAATAGTCAGGTTACCCTGTCTTGATCTGCCGCCTCGATTTCTTTGGTTTCAAGCCCAGAATTTCCTTAACATCTTAAAGCAACGAAGAGATTATGGGATAATTCATTCAGTTAGCCATCAAATGGCGTTTCTGAGCGTCTATTTGAAGAGGAAATTGAAAATACCGCTAATAACATCTTATCATGGCGTTCCTTTTTATGACCTTAGGGCTTTCGCGAATTCACCAGCCAACTCTTGGACCATCGGGGATTTTGGATACAGCTTTCTTGAGTTTCCCTTGAACGATGCACTTGTCAAGGTTGGTTTGCGCAATTCAGACAAAATAATAACCTGCAGCAAGACAACGCTCAACGAATTAAGTACCCTTTACAGGAATATTGATTTGGGAAAGTCACTGGTGATTCCCAACGGAATAGATTTCGGAAAAATCCAAGATATAAAAAATCGCTTCAAGAAGAAGGAAAATGTGACAACGACCTCAGTAATATTCGCTGGACGTTTGTACTACTATAAGGGAATCACTTACCTCCTACAAGCATTTGAGAATCTAATTCCCAATCATCCAAATCTGAGACTGAACATGTTTGGAGCAGGCCCGATGAAAGAGAAGATTCAAGCATTAATCCTGAGTCGGGGTCTGAAAGACAGAATATTCCTCCATGGTCAAGTGGACCGTAATCAGTTAATGGAAGAAATCTTGGCAGCAGACGTTGCTGTATTTCCCAGTCTCCGAGAAGCTCAACCGGTGTCAGTTCTAGAAGCCATGGCACTGGAAAAACCTGTCGTGGTTTTTGATTTTCCGTTTACAAGGGAAATTGTTAAAGACCAGTACAGCGGCTTTCTTGCACGACCCAGAGACTCGAAAGATCTTGCAGTTAAAATAGGGACTCTTTTGTCCGATAAAAGACTTCGAGATAGGATGGGTCAAAACGCATACGAATACGTAAAGCAGCATCACAACTGGGAAGTTTTAAGCAACAAATACATTGATTTATACAAAAGCGTGAGAGAGAGTAGATAGCACAAAGAGTTGAGGTAGAGAGAAGCTGAGGATCGCAATAGTGTGTGAAGGCTTCAGTCGCCGTTCGCTTCTGCTTCAACCTTGGCACCGTGTTTTCGCCATATCAAAGCGAATGGCAGCGAAAAGGGGTTTCTCTGTTTTCATTATATCTGACAGAACCCCAAATTCCAGTGAGTTTGAAGAGATAGATGGAATAAGTGTTACGCGGATCAATCGACTTACATTAGTGGGAATCTTTGGAAAACGAGAACTCGCAAAAGTCGTATTGAAAGATAACCCTGACGTAGTTATCTGGTATGGAAGTCCTCTCAGCGCGATATATTTGAATCAGCTCAGAACCATTGGAAAGCCTGTCATCTGGGATATAGATATGGACATCCCAGCCTTAAGGAGTTTAGGCCGTCTTTCCTTTCGCGAGTTGCTAAATCTTGATCACAATCTGTTTCTTCCTCAACTACTTACAATAATGTATCCGAAATTCATTATGAAACGTGTTGCTAACTCGAGATTTATTAATAGAATAATTGTTCCCGGCCAATCTCTTAAGAATTCCATGTGCAAAATAGGTGTTAATCCAGAAAAGATCCGAGTACTCCCTTCAACGATAGAAAGAATAGACTCCAAATCCGAGGGAGAAAGAGGTTTACCGCGATCCACATTTGGCTTTGGGCAAACAGAGTTCATCGTCACGTATTTTGGTTCACCTTGCACCTTGAGAGGGACTGATACTGCTGTTCTGAGTATGCGGAAAATATTGGCATCCAAGAAAAATGTAAAATTGGTAATTCTTTCCAGACGAAAGACAAACGGTACTTCAGCTGAAAATAGGCATCTCAAGAGCGAAGAAGATTATTTAAGAAAACTGATAAGACAAACGGGGATTGAAAACAACGTCCAAATTCTTCCCGGTATTATGAACAAAGATCAGCTGATCAACTACCTGCTAATCTCTGATGTTATTGTACTCCCTTTCAAGATCGTTTTCAGCGAACCTCCATTATCTGTTCTGGAAGCCATGAATTTGGGGAAGGTTGTGATTACCACAAGTCTCGGAACTCTTTCCGAAATCGTTGGTAATGGGCGAGGGATATTGGTTGAACCAAACAATGCGCAAGCATTGGCTCAAGTTATTTTGTTTCTTGCTGATCACCCCGAAGAAGCTGCTCAGATCGGGGAGAAAGCAAAGCATTTTGTTTCGGGTCTTTATGACTGGGATGATGTGACGCATAACTTCGAAGAATTGTTGAGAGAAACAGTAACATGCAGAGATGGCTAAAATTGAAAGAATGCGGCATTGAAACTGAGACGGTTGCATATTTCCTTGATCCCTGTCTCATAGGAAAAAGGGATCTGTGGCAGCAGTTTAGTAGCCTCAAAGAGTCATGTTTGATCGAAACCTTGCGTCACAATAAGGTTGTCATGAATTTTCAGAAAAAACTGGAATTGGATCCTGTCTTGAAGGATAGGATCTTCAGGGCTTTCCCACGTGTCAAAGTCTTTTGCGACGACATAAGTCTAAAAAGCGAAAGGGACCAGGTTGCTTTCAGAGAAATCAAACGCGAATTCTCTGAAAACGACATTGATTTCATGTTGATTAAGTCCGATGGATATTTTCCCTACGAAAGCGACAACCTCGATATTCTAATAAAACCCAATATGCTGGGAGAGGTTGTGAAGTTACTGAGAAGAGCTGGATATTCCGAACTTCCTCAAGTAAGAGAACAGCACAAATATTTGTTCAGAAACGCGCGAACGCCAGATGTACTGCCCCTGCATATTCATACTAGAGTAGAGTGGGAAGGAACACAATTCGCAGACTCTTCTTATCTTTGGCGTAGAAGCAATATATCTGATGATTATGACGGTTTTTCCGTCCCTTCTTCGGAGGACTGCATTCTCATTACCTGCGCTCATCTTTTCTTCGAGAACCATGAAGTCAAAATAGCAGACTTACTTAAGATAACCTCGAAACTCAGAACCTCCAACATAAACTGGGACTATATGTTTGACCACGCAAGCAGACTTAATTGGAATAATGCTTTTTGTTTAACGATACTTCTTGTGAACCTCATATACAAAGAATTATCTGGAAGAAATATGCTGTCACAAGACAGACTTATCAAGATTGAGGAAACGAACTACGGTTGCTTCAAATTATTTCAAAGAACCTTGAGACCTTTTAGCTCTGGCTGCACGCCTCTACAGATTCCATATAGCCTATCAGTTCTCTTTTTTATCCAAAGAGTTCTTGGCGAATCCGATCTGTCTCTATATAGGCGGTTTAGGCATTTAGATTGGGTTGCATCCAACGTTTTGAGAGAAAGAAGCATTAGATCAAGGGAGCCGTCTTTTGCACAGGCTCGTGATCTAGGAGGGATAAGGCAATGAGGCAGCTACTGGAATCTCCAATTGGAAAAAAGATGATTTGCCTAATTGGAATAGATGGCAGTGGGAAAACAACTCACGCTAGAGAACTGATCGATAATCTGCATAAATCTGGAATCAAGTGCAAATACGTTTGGTTTGGCACCGCCTATTTTTTTGCGTATCCGTTCATGATAGCTAGCCGCATGTTGGGGTTTACAACAACTCATCAAACGAAGAGTGGACTTATCGTTTCCGAACACAAATACTATGAGAACAAGGCGATTTCTGGAATTTGGCCGTGGGTTCAGTTCTTAGATGCCCTGATCTTCGTGAATTTGCTGGTTAAACCACTGCTTTGGCGAGGGTTCACCGTCGTGTGCGATCGTTTTATCCCAGATATTGTGGTTGACTTAATGGTTGATACCAATGACCGTGAACTCCACAAGAGTCTGGTGGGGCAGTTAATGTTCAGATTAATGCCTCGTTCGCTGCTTTTGGTGAACATTGACGTCAACGAAAAGACTGTGCAGAGAAGAAAAAACGATGTGTTAGGATTAGGATACTTGCGCAGAAAGAGAAACGAGTATCAAATAATCAGCCATTATCTGGAAGTACCAACGGTAAGCGCGGAAGCGCCTTTTGTATTTGTACAGCAGCATTTGGACGAACTTATACATAATCAAATTGGAAAAACTCCATAACAGAACCAAAATTCAATTGCCGAGTGATCCGTTTAACAATGCACCGATTTCACGTATGTTTCTTAAATGCACGATTCTTTCCGATTGGCGGAACAGCCATAAGAACACTAAATTTTGCGAGAGCCATCAAAAATCGGGTTAGTAATGTCAGTATAGTTACTTGGCAACCGACTGATAGCATAGAATATTGCGACAAGACTAGAACATCGGGTTTTGCTCATGATGGAATTCTCGTTGATTCAATGCCCCTTGGGCATCAGTTTCTGAGAGACAACTTTCGATTTCTTTACTTACTAACACTTATGGTTGAATACTTCACTTTTGTGAAAAGAGTTGTTGAGAAGAACAACGTAGACGTGATTCACTGTGCCAATGACACAGTCTGGATTGGTGCACTTGTGGGGAAGTTTACAAATACGCCTACCATAGCAGATTTTCATGCAAGACCATTTCTTCCTGGTTTGGAAGTGTTGCCTGAACGGGCAGAATCGCTTCAATTTTTTATGTCTAAAATCGCCTTAAAGATTCTAGACAAGTCGATTAATAGATATTTGACCCCTACCGAAGAGCTTAAAACCTTTCTCGTTTCATGGGGGATACCCCCTAGAAAAGTAATTGCAATTCCAAACGCAGTTTACTTGGGTGAGCAAAAGATAAGAAAATCAAAGACTACTATTCGTGCAGAATTGAATATAGAAGGAGGGACAATCGTCATAGTTTTTCACGGCATGTTGTCAGAACGCTACAACATAGATGCTCTTAGAAACTTGAGCAGCATATCACGAATCATTCAGAATCATTCGCAACTAAAGGTTAAATTCATGATAATTGGCTACTATGGTAAAGTTCCGCCAGTTGATGATGAATCCTTCATTTACACTGGATATGTGGAAGATCTACAGGAGTATCTGAACGCTGCGGATTTTGCGTTAGTCCCAATCTTCAGGGCTGAGGGGATACGGAGTAGATTTCTGGATTATTTCAAGGCAGCGTTGCCCTTGCTAACAACTTCGGTAGGTGTCGCAGGAATGGAATTTGCCCGAGATTCGGGTGGAGTAGTCGTGAGAAATGACGTCCAAGAACTAGCCGACTCGGCTATCGAATTGGGAGGTTCGCCGGAAAAACTGAGAGAAATGGCTACAAAGTCTGGAAATCTGGTTAATTGGTTCTTGCCCGAGAAGATAGGTAATGACCTTATCTCGCTGTATGATCAAGTAATTCAAAAGAAGGATTAGAATTGCCAGAAGGATCCTCAGAGCCAGCAACCTCCGTTAGCTCTCGAGAAGGGCTCATTTCATGGTTGTTAACAGGTATAGAAAATGCAAGAGCGATTCTAAGAGCGATTCTGAACCAATTCAGAAAGACAGATAATTCGGAACCTGATTTTCTGCCAATATCTAGGACCATTCTTCTGACAATTTTAATCATTCAGCTGGCCACGGCAGTTTCTATAGTGTTGGATATTTTCGTGGCCAGACAAGTGCTTGGTTTTCTTTTTCTTACTTTCATTCCTGGATATCTGTGTCTGAAAATTGCCAAGATCAAGTTACCAAGTTTACATACTACTCTTCTTTTCTCAGCAGGTACCAGTATTTTCTTTCTAATGTCAATCGGGTTGCTGCTAAATACAGTACTGCCAATTCTTGGATTCCAGAAACCACTCTCTACATTCACGATAATATTTGCGATCAATTTTTGCGTTGTCGTTGCATGCGTATTCCTGTGGACTAAGTGTAAATCACCAGGTCCTTCGCTTCTGTTCTCTGTGAGACACAAGTTCTCCGTGAGACAGATGCTGCTAATTATTGTACTGGTTTCCATTCTCATTGCTACTCTGATAGGCACCGAGTTGGCGCGTGTCACGGACAACTCCGTTGTCCTAATGCTGTTAGTTATCCTGACTTCATTAATCGTTTTTTGTGCCTTGTCAAATAGACTGATTCCGGCAGACTATTATCCTCTCGTGATTCTCGTCATAGCTTTCTTTCTTCTTTTTCACATTTCTCTCGTATCTAGCTTTCTTGTTGGTTATGATGTGCACCTGGAAACCTATTATGCACACATAACTTTCATGAGCTCATTTTGGAACAAAAGTATTCTTAATCCTTATAGCGGAATGGTAAGTATTACGATTTTGCCAGTTATTTATGGGCATTTCTTAAACTTTGACATAACATGGATATTTAAAGTGGTTTTTCCTCTAATTTACTTGCTCGTACCCGTGACTTTGTACTTTGTTTACCGCAAGCAGACAAGTCCCTTAGTTGCTTTTTTGGGCGTCTTCCTTCTAATGTCGATGGACACGTTCTACGTTCAAATGCTAGGGCTTGCTAGAGAAATGATCGGCGAGTTCTTCTTGGTTCTTTCGCTACTCTTGATTGTGGACAAGAAGATTGACTTATTCTATAGAAAGCTCCTGCTAGTGGTTTTCAGCATCGGAATAATCCTGTCACATTACGCTATTGTCTACATATTCCTTTTCCTGATTATGGTTGCCTATTCAATTTCCCGCTACTTCAAACGTGATGATGACGAGAGTCAGCAGCTTGTCACTGGCAAATTTGTTTTAGGATACGCCGTGGTGGGCATTGTATGGTACTTGTTTGTTGTTCCTGGAGCATCCACGAGTCTGGCAGACGCATTAAACTTCATGTATAATGCCATTATATCAAATGTTTCCGGTCCCGGCGTAGGCGGTTTGGTGCCAGTCGCAACTTCCCCTGCCCATCAAATTGCCCAGTATTTGTTCTATGCACTGCAGCTTTTTATTGTAGCTGGGCTGATTGTATTGGTTAAAGAGCGCAAAAGGTCTCAGTTCGCCCGTGAATATTCTGCAATGGCTATTGGTGGCCTGCTAATCCTATTTGCGAGCATTGTTCTTCCCAATTTTGCTGCAAGTCTAAACATCTCGAGATTTTATCACATAGCGCTTCTCATACTAGCTCCGTTTTGTGTTATAGGTTGGCTAGGAATTGCCCAATTTTTGATACGTGTTGGAATTGGCAAAACTGCAAATTTGCACTTTAAGAAAATATTGATATCCGTTATAGCAGCTATGTTAGTTTGCTTTTTCTTGTTTCAGGTTGGATTCGTCTACGAAATCAGCGGCGACGCGCCGATTTCCATTGCCTTGAGTAGAAACCGTGACAATTGGTCAATTACCATGCTAAGTCTTGATCCAGATTCGCGGGAAATCTCTGCCTGTAGTTGGATGGCTGAGTACGCTAGCAACACATCAAGGGTGTTCGCGGATCAAGTTTCAAGACGCTATCTAAATAGTTACGGATTAGTTGCTCCTGAAAATCTGAGTGAGTTAGTCCCTACGGCTCAATACTTTCCAGTCCAAAATCCTCTGTTCTTCTTCGGTAGTATATCAACTGAATATGGCAAAGTCGTGGGGTACACAGTTATAGAGAACTCAACCGATTACTCGCAAATCTTTGCCAGTGATAGCATGGTTTATTCAGATGGTGGCAGTGAAATCTATTGCAGATCCTTTCCATAGAGCAATCTAGTGCACTTGGCTTCATCAAGAGGTCTTCTGCAGCAAAAGAGCTGGCTTAACAGTCCACGGAAATCAAGAGATTTGAAAACCTTGATTGGTTTGAAATCCGATGCGAAAGATCAGAATACTGAAATCAATGCTGGGTTCTTAAACTTAGAGAGTTGGTAAAATTGACCTTCATTGCAGACAACGTGTTTTCCCAAAATACTAAGAATGCTATGATCACCTGTAGGATTGGAAAGCGTTGGTTTTACTCTTTTGCCAATTTCGACTTTGAATACATTTTCGACATCGAACCCGAGAAAGAGCTTCTAGCTCACCTCAGAAGCAACGCAGTAGATTTGTTTACGTTCATTAGCCGAGACTTTCTTGGATCGGTTGAAGGGAAATATCCTTTTCACAGAGAGATAGAGAACTATGCGATAATGCGCATTAACTCATATAATGATTGGTGGAATTATGGGATTAAGAAGAGAGAAAGACAGAGTGTAAAGAAAGCCGAGAAAAGCGGCCTCAAAGTGAAGCAAGCCGAAATCAACGAAGAATTTCTCAAAGGAGTGCAGAAAGTTTACAATGAAACACCATACAGGGAGGGTCGAAGATATTCAGGATACGGTCAAAACTTACAAGCTCTAAAGAGAAAGTTCGAAAATATCGGAGATTCAGATGTATTAGGTGCTTATTTCAATTCCGAATTAGTAGGCATTCTTTGGATAGCATACGGCGATCGAGCGGCTATGTTTCGAAGTTTCGTATCGCTTATGAAGCATCGGGATAAATGTCCAAACAACGCTTTGATATCCGAAGCTGTAAGAAGATGCGCTGAAAAGGGTCTGCAATTTCTAGTGTATGGAAACAAATATGGTTTCATCCCAAGCTTAGATAGATTCAGAGAGCATCAAGGTTTTTGCAGATTTCCTCTTCCTAGATACTATCTTCCTCTGACAACAAAGGGTCAATTGGCAATTAAACTAAAAGTTCATAGGAAGTTAGAATACTCTTTGCCCTTGCCGATTGAAAGGGTGGGACTTAAATTGTATAATTCAGCCAGTAGGATTGTGCCGCACTCGATTTGGTATCAGCTTGGAGAAGAATAGCGTTTTCAAGACTAGGTAGTGCGCTGTTGCGTCAGTGAAATACCCCGTCGGCATGCACATGTGCATAGCAAGGTCAGTTCGCGTCTGTGGCAAGCGCCACAATCTCGGATTGCAGTGTGATATTGTTTGTGAACGTGCCTTCGAGTAAAGCATCGATATTTATAGGACGGTGTTAAGTAGCCAGTTTTGCTTGCTGTGACGGTGTGAACGGCAGGTGTTGTTAAGTCGGGGTTACCAGGTATATGAAGCCATGTAAGGCTGAAGTATGGGCAGAATCGATGCTCCGTAAGTCGGGTTGTTCACGTTGGCTGTGTTGTCGGAGTTTCCTGAGTATTCGTACACGAAATACCCCCATCCAACATTGTTATAATTGACTAACAAAGTTGTAGCTTGTTGCAGTCCTGCGAATCCTCCCCCAAGGCAGTGACTATGTTCTGTGTCCATTATGGGATAATTTTGACCGTGAACAAATCCTACCCAGGCATTTTCGCAACCGTTGGCTACGCTTAAAGATGATTTATCAAGTGGATAACTGTGGGTAGCAAATATGATGTTACTATGTGCAACTGAAATAGTTGCAGGACTAGAAGTTTGTAAAACGTAGTTCCATTGGCTCCAATCGTAAAGTAGCTGAATTACTTTTATGTGATTGATTGACCCTTCGTTTGCTTCTATCGCAGAAATCCATCCATTGTTAAATGATGAAAATGTTGTTCTTTGTAAAGTTGTTGCTGGATTGGACACTTGTAATTCATTGAAACTCTCAAACACAACATTAGCGTATGAAGCATATCTATTAGCCATCCAACCATATAGATAGTTAATACCATTTAATGTAGTTTGGTTTGCTAAGTCAATGGTGCCTCCACCTCCAGCAGTAGTAAATGTAGTAGTGCCAGCAGAAGATGATGCCCACGATGGAATATTCCAAGTAGTTGTCCAGCCAGGACACAGCATAATGTATAATCCAGAACTTTTACACCAGTTTACTAAATTGTCTATTGCGTTGCTTCCTGGTTCGCCTGTTCCGCTTGAAAAGTATGCTGTACTCACAGTGCTTGGACTAGTTTCACATATTCCCCAATAAACAAAAAATCGTATTCCTTTGAATCCCATGCTTTTAATATTTTGAATATCGCTTTGTGACATGTGAAATCCTTGTCCATCGTGGATTGTAGTAAGATACAGTCTGGCTATGCTATTGTTGCTGTCGTAGAGTTCTGTGCCTGAAGTGTGCAGCAAAGAAACACTCTGGATCGCTATACTGCCCGTGCAAGGTATAGTTATTGACGCTGTCATCAAGCCGTAAGCCAATGAGGAAATGCCTATCAATAGCACCAATGCTGTGACTACAATGTAGACTCGATATGGGCTTTTGAACTTCATCTGTGATTGATTCCCCCCTAAAAATGTTAGGGGCATGACGCATATAAGTTATGTATTATTGTATATTGCGATTTAATAAATGTTGCTGAGCAAGAATACTGTTCATAAAAAACAAATGCGCGCATCACAGTTCCAAAATACGAGTTCAAATTATCCTCAGAGCACGCGCGTTTCCCAACATGGGCTGATTGACTCAAGAGCCTGTTATTAATCTGATAAACATTTATTGTTAATAGAACCAAGAAAAAAGAGTGAACAAAAGTATATGGTGCTCGAAGAGTTGCTTGAACTACCAAACAAACTGCGAATAAAGTGGCTCATTAAGAAAGGTCTGCACCTCGGTGCCAACTGTTACATTGTAAGATCTGCAATAATAGACGGATCATTTCCCTGGCTAATCTCAATAGGAGACAATTGTACAATAACTTGCAATGTAGTAATTCTGGCACATGACGCCAGCACAAAGCGGCAACTCGGCTGCTCCAAGATAGGAGCGGTGACCATTGGAAACAACTGCTTCATAGGAGCTGGAACCATAATTCTGCCAAATGTACACGTAGGAAACAATGTAATCATTGGAGCCGGGAGCGTGGTTAGCCGAGACATACCTGACAATTCTGTTGCTATTGGAAATCCAGCCAGAGTCGTTCGCAGCACACGAGATTTCATGGATTTTCACCTTCAGGCTATCCGCACTGGACCAAGCTTTCCGAAAGAAGGTTGGACTGAACGCCATGGATTGACCGAAGAGCGAAAGCGAATAATTAAGGATTCGATCAAAGGCAAAGTGGGCTATGCTGACTGACTCCCTTAGAAAATGCTGAGATAAGAAGAATCGCACACTTTCACAGTAATTGGCTTTTTCGTGAAAAACCAAATCATGTAAGTAAAGAATTCCGAGTCTGAAAAACCTATGTCTACACAAATCAAAACGACAGACCAAACGTTTTCTCAAAAAATTCTGGGAGATGGACGAACTGCGTTTCTTTCCTTTCTCTCGGGAATGTTCCACGCGGTTTCCTTTGAATTTATCAAACCGGTTTCGAAGTTTGAGAAAGGAATGCTAATAATATCAATCGACGTTGATGTAGGCAGCAAAGAATTGGGCATACTCAACCAAGGAAAAAACGATCGAAACGTAAGCAGTCAAATGAGCGAATATGCCGTTGGTGAAATAGAAGAGGCTGCAATACCTGAGCTTATTAAGCTGCTAGAGAAGTACAATAAACCAGCGACTTTCGCTGTCCGCGGACAGCTAACCGAAGTGCCTGATTCGGTTCTTGTAAGGCTTCTAAAATCACAGGTAAAACACGATATTGGCGCGCATGGCTACTACCACAAGAAGTTCAAGAGTCTGTCGTACAATGAAGCCGAAGCAGAACTCAAGATGGTATCAAACGGAATGCGAAGATTTGGGCTGACCCCAAAAAGTTTTATTTTTCCTCGTAACAGTGTAGCTCATCTAGACCTTCTGGAAAAATATGGATATGAATGCTACAGAGAATCGAGTGACTTTCTGAATGACTCCATGTACATAAATAGAGTAGGCGCACTTTGGGAAGTGCATCCTAGCTTTGCCATAGACCGAGGCACGAAGTCCCTTTTTCTAAAGAGACTACTAGATATTGCTGCAGAGCGGAGACTTCCGTTACATCTTTGGTTTCACTTGCGAGACTTTTCTACGCGTTCGGTTAAGAGCGAAATCACGAGAAACCTTGACAGAGTTCTTGTTCCGCTTCTTGACTATGCCGACAAGAAAGAAAGAGATGGTGTGTTGACCACTGAGACCATGATATCGGCAGCTAGAATTGCCAGTGCTTTGTACTCAGCGAATTTCAAATTTGGTCATAACCGCGCGCGCGAAACCAATTGAACAAAGATCAGACGCTCGGTGCAGCCATACTCGTTGCACGCGTTGTAGTAGGCATATTCTACGTTGTCACATTGTTCTATCCACAATAGCTTAGCGTATTTGAAACTCAAGTCGCTCATGTCTTTTTTTACTTCATAAATTGTTAGGATACACTATTTGAGCAATCAATTTTGAAGATAAGACTTGCCCTCGAAATACAGAAAGTAAGATAAACTCTGATCTTCGCGTTATCCAGTTTATTTAATGAATCGCGTTTGTTTTGACCGAAATTCACCTAAATTTTTTGGTTCCTACTAGTTTTTTTTCTTGTCTAGTCTGTGCAATAACATTTAATTCAAATTCAATCGTTTGTTTTGCAGCGGCTTTCCACGCATCCACCCATTCAGAATTGCACTCATCTGATAGCTGAAGTTCGTCAGAATCTACAGAGAACGGCTGCCCGACTATTTCATGTTCTACATACTTTTTTGACTTGCGTGTGTGGTTTCCTACTGGCATAGTTTACTATGGAAACGGATTTAATATATATGACTTCGTAACATGCATATGTATATGTATATTTTGCACGTAATTGCCTTGTTCTTGAGATTTCAGGTCAATTTCTGAAGCAAAAAGTTACACGTGCAATTCTTTGTTGATTTTCAGATTTTCATTAACAAGTCAATTTTGGAGTCAGAATTAGAAAGGTCTGCGCACTTTTTTAGAGTTTAGCAAAAGTAGTCATAGAACCATTATCAAATGCTAAGAGATAAATGAGTTATCTGAGAATTTCGCCAAAACCGACAAATACTTACATTGAATTAAGCTTCTCGAAATCCAATTCGCCAAGAGAGAAAAAAAGATACGCTACCGATGTAATTATTGATCTCGGGTTCCGGAGGGCGTTTGGGGCTTTGTTGAGGCAGAGGGTCTAATGAGATCTGAGTTCACAGGAAAAATTGTCTTAGTGGCAGCTATTGCATCGAATTTTTTGTTGAATAAACAAAAATCTCCTTATCTGACTCCTACGCCTAATCCTACTCCGACTGCTACGAATTCAATCCATACTCAAACTCCAAATCCAACGGCTTCGCTCACTCAGGTAACGGCTTCGCCCATTACTGTAATTGGTGCAGAGGTCTTCGGCGGGGACCTTGTTGATGGGAAAATCAATTGGGGAACTCTCCAAATTGGCGAATCAAGAACCGTCTCGTTTTATCTGAAAAGTACAACCAACGTTCCAATTAGACTTGCATTTAGTACCACTGACTGGAATCCACCGGGAATAGAATCATACATAAGATTATCATGGAATTACGGAAGAGATCCTTTAAGCCCTGGCCAAACAATCTTTTTGACATTAACGTTGAACACTCAGTTCTCCTCGGAAGTTGCTAGTTATCTAGTTACAAATAATGCAACGACATTCAACTTCAATTTCATAATTTATCCGAGCAATTAGCGCGCGAAAAACTGCAAAGATACGGACAGAAGATTGATTAGTATCTCGAATCCCATATTCTAGTTTGGCGAGTGATGGTTTATGGAACCTTTTTCGATGGGTCAAAGCGTAATAGTTGGCAAGAACGTTAAGATTGGGAAAAATGTTGTTATCTGGAATTTTGTTGTTATAGGCGACGACGTCGAAATCGGCGAAGAAACCAAAATAGGGAGTTTTGTGGACATTGGGAGAGGCGTTAAGATAGGTAAAGAGTGTATTATTCAGGCGGCAGTGACTATTTCCAATGAATGCACTGTTGGGGACAACGTGTTCATTGGTCCGAACACAACTTTGCTGAATGATCTGTACCCGGTCAGTCAGAAGTTGAGACCTGTTATTATTGCTAACAAAGCCATTATTGGCGGAGGAGTCATTATAATGGCGGATGTTAGGATTGGCGAGAACTCTTTTGTGGCGGGGGCAAGCGTTGTGACTAAGGATGTGCCTCCGAATACAGCTTGCAAAGGGCTACCTGCTCGGCCGTATGAAGAAAAAATGGAGTATGACACAAAGAAAAGACGGTATGAAGCGGGTCCTGGCAAGGTCAGACGCGTAAACATTACCTAACTGACTGTTTGCGCTTTCATGTTAGCTTGTATCTATCATCCTTAAAATGCTTCTAAACGATTGCGTTGAGCTTCTTACCTTATGCATGAAAAGATGCATGGCTTTTTTCCTAAGCCAATCAACCGTAGCCTCAAAAGACAGTATGCGATGGACAATAGAGTACCTGAGAAGCCTACGCCTGAGAATATCAAGGAGAGTGCAGGCCAGGGAGACTAGGTGCGCGTGTATAAGCGCCGCTTCGCTCTCTCTAAACCTGTACTCGCCTAGACCTAACGCTTTAGCCTCCTTATAACAATCCTCTATACTATGCCTCTCCAATGCATGCCCCACAATCTCCTCAACACCACAGTTAACCAGATCAGTACACAGCAAATGCGTATCCTTAGTCTGCGACTTCACGTTTACAACTATGGAAACATCACCTATCTTTGGCATGAAAACATCCACTTTACAAGCGTGAAACAATTCGCCGTTAACAATTATGTCAGAAAAGCTTCCTTCAAGACGCAGTTTATTAAAAAGCTCATCTAAGCGGTACCGCTTGCTCTCATAGAATACGATTCTATTGCTTTTGATTTCACCAATCCAGTCATAGCTATGAGCTTGGCATTCCTAAACTGTGTCTTGGCACATGAACCAGGAATCCCAAAGGCAGATGGTTTGTTTGGCTCTTGATACATGATCTCTGATTAAACCGCAGGCAAGCTGTACCTTAGTCTTGAATTCTACCCCTTTCTCTTTGCATTTCCTCTCGTTACCGTATAGCTTTAAGCCGTCAGAGACTGCTACTTCATTATTAACGTAGAGCGATGTCACGTAATCGTGGCTTAACGCAGTTCCCATAGTTGAGGAATGATTATAGCACACCATTTCTGTTTGCGGGCTGTACTTTCTGCATACAGAGTCATCAAGCAGCTTGTACTCTACTTCAGAGTTTAGCTCTGATTCGCTAAGAAGCAGGTCTCTGCCTTTCTTAACTATGTCTTGAACGTTCCATTTTGACTTGGTCATAAAGCGGTTTAGGCTACTCTGGTCTTTTCTATCGATAAACAGCTGATTTATGCTTTTGATGTCGTGTTCTCCTTGGGCAGCCACCATTATTCCCATTTCAGCTCTGCAGAAGTTCTCGTATTGAGGCTTGGTAAACAGGGGCTTGAATTTTGAAAAGAGATGCTTGAGCTTTCTTGGTATACTAGTTATGAAGCCGAACATAATCCTGAGTATAAGCGTTCAGCAAATAAGCTTTAGACACCGAACAACGTAAAAACGCAAACACTCAGCTAAGTTAGTATTTTGCAGGAGATCGAGAGTTGCATTTAAATTTGTTCTGAAGTTGTGTGGTCAGAAAACTCCGCTATAGTGGTTTGTGCGCTTTTTGAAAGAGCGCGATGATATGGGTGAAGAATCAAAAATGGTTTCGAAGAGTTTTGTGAATTCCGGTTCAGTTCAAATTGGTAGAAACGAGCAGTCGCCACTTGAAAAAGGGTTGGTTAGCATAATTATCCCCACGTATAATCATGGTCGCTACTTGAAGGGTTCCATTGAAAGTGCCTTAAACCAAACCTATTCACATACAGAAGTTATTGTTATTGATGATGGTTCAACTGATGATACTAAAGCTGTTGTAGCCAACTATCCTGTCAAATATGTTTTTCAGAGAAACCAAGGAACTTCGACAGCGCTGAATAACGGTATTCGGCTTTCAAGGGGCGAGTTTTTCATGGCCATGGGAGCTGATGATTTGATGTCTGAAGATTACGTTGCCAAAACGCTAAGACTCATGCTGACAAATAGAAAAATAGGGCTTGTTTACACTGGAGGTAGATTCTTCGGTGAGCGCGAAGAGGCTATACTTCCCCGTAAACTCTATCATAGGTTCAGTGTATTGATTGGCGAAGTAGGCGTCATCGGGGTAGCTCTGACTAGAAGGACAGCGTTTGAAAGTGCTGGGGGATATGATCCTACCCTCGTGTCCTACGAAGATTATGATCTTGCCATAAGAATTTGTCTGAAGGGTTGGAAGATCAAGCCTGTCTGTGAGTTTCTCTATTTTGCCAGAAAGCATGATTCGGAGATTGCCCACCGTCATCCTGTGCCTTATTCTCTGAAGGACCAATATTTTCGAAGAACGCTTGACCGCAAATTTTGGTTTCTTCAATTATACAGAAGACTTTTTCTCGCGTACCATTTTCTGCTCGAGCCCTTTGTTTTCATGGTTCAGATGCCGAAGGCATACTTGTCGACTATCAGCAAGAATTATCGAATTTTGAATTTGGCAAAACTGTATCCTTGGCATAATGCTGCAGATCGTAGAAATGGTGTCGTTTTTGCTAAGTTGATAGGGCGCGAGGCAAATTATCTTTTGGCAGCGCGTGTTGCGAGGGAGTCTTGCCTCATAAAATACCATCTTGATCAATTAACAAAACGAGAATCTGATTTTGCAGATTTGGTGATGAGAGATGCCTCTGAGTCTAAGAAGACTTGATGACGGAATTGTGGAAAATGTCCGCGCAATAGCGCGCTAGCGCTAACACTCTGGTCTTTTTTACATATCAAACTTTGCAGGCAAGTTTTTATTCATGGGGTTAATAAACTCGTAATGTAACTCGGGAGCGTGTTTGAAAGGAAGTGGACATACTGTGAAGAATAAAAAAGTTTTCGTAGTCTTGATTTTGGTGTTCATGATTACCGGATCATTCTTCTCCCTATTTTCAGTTGTACCTGCGCAGGGGGGCGAGTATGTATCTACAGAGACTACAAAGGCGTTTCAGGGTATTGATGTTACTTCAAGCGGGGTCATATATGCTGGCGCTGGAAATACAATCTACAAGAGTTCAGACAACGGTGCAACTTGGTTGTCTCTCCAGACGATTTCAGGTGCTGATGAAATAGAGTTGGTTTTTGTTGCTTCTAACGGATATGTTTATGCTGTTCCTGAAGGAGCGAGCTTGGCGGGTTCTAATAGGGGGATTTGGAGAAGTACTGACAGCGGCTCAACTTGGACAAGAGTTTTGGCTCTGGATCCGGCGAGCCTGTCCACTGTCCAATGGGCTTTTGATGAAGATCGTTCCAGCATGCACCCCGGATGGCTTTATGCTGGTGTTTACACTTACAGTAGCACGGGTGGCAACGCACGAATTTATCGGAGTATAGACAATGGTGCAACCTGGACCAGTGTCTATTATGATGCAGCTGCTAGACATGTTCACGATTTGAAAGTTGATCCAAACACTGGCTACATCTACGCCACTTTTGGTGAATTTATCTCGCCGTGGAATATAGAATACATTTTGCGCTCAACAGATGGGGGAACCACTTGGAATAAAATATTGAACGCGCTGCCACAGTGCGTTGCAATTTGCATCACTGCTGATGGTGCAAAACTGTTTGGATCTGATTATACGAATGCCATTATCTATAGAACGACTGACGATTCCACTTATACCTCTGTTTCCATTGGACCGTGGACTTCTTGCTGCATTGCATGGATAAAACAGGATTCAGTTACAGGACAAATCTTCGCAAGTATCGTGACTCAAGACTCAAATCCGTCTGCTATTTACACGTCGGTTGACGGGGGCAAAACTTGGACCGTCTACACAAACTTTAGCACTGCCGGTTTTTGGTTTGGCTCACAATACTCCAGCAGGTTTCTTAACCAAGTGTTGTATTATTCTCTTAATTATGCAGTTTACCAAAATGGATTAAGAATGGAGTATACAATTTCTCCTTCTCCTACTCCCACCGCTACTCCTACTCCCACCGCTACTCCTACTCCCACCGCTACTCCTACTCCTACCCCGAGCCCACATGTTTTTGGGAACACCGCTGTTGGTGGAAGCGTTGACGCTTGGGCTTCAAATGATAAGGGTGGTTGTAGGTTTGTTTTGTCTGAAAACGGCGTTGTGACTGGTATTTCTCTTTATATCAACTCGTATACTGCCACTTGTAATGTTAAGGTTGGGATTTACGCTAATGATGGTTCGGGCGGTGCGGCGGGTACGTTGAAGGGGCAGACTGGAAGTTATACTGTGGCTGCGACGGGTTGGCATACTTGGTCTGGTCTTAATATTGCGTTGTCGGCGGGTACGTATTATTTCTATTGGGTTTCGTCTAATTCTATGACGACGATGTATTCTGGTGGTGGTAATGGTGAGTATGTTACTAAGACTACTTTTGCTAATGAGTTGCTTGCTAAGTGTCAGGCTATGACTAGTGATCCTGGGTGTGGTGGTCAAAGTGTCTATGCAACCTACACAACTTCCACTCCTACTCCTACCCCAACTCCAACTCCAACTCCTACCCCAACTCCAACTCCTACTCCTACACCAACTCCTACTCCAACGCCTACTCCTACTCCTACTCCAACGCCTACTCCTACTCCTACCCCAACTCCCACTCCCACTGCAACTCCTACCCCAACTCCCACTCCCACTGCAACTCCTACCCCAACTCCCACTCCCACTGCAACTCCTACCCCAACTCCCACTCCTACCCCTACCCCCACTCCCACTTCTACTCCTACCCCAACTCCCACTCCTACCCCGACCTCACATGTTTTTGGGAACACCGCTGTTGGTGGAAGCGTCGACACTTGGGCTAAAAATGACAAAGGCGGTTGTAGGTTCGTTTTGTCTGAAAACGGGGTTGTGACTAGCATTTCCCTTTATATCAACTCGTATACTGCCACTTGTAATGTTAAGGTTGGGATTTACGCTAATGATGGTTCAGGCGGCGCGGCGGGCACGTTGAAGGGGCAGACTGGAAGTTACACTGTGGCTGCGACGGGTTGGCATACTTGGTCTGGTCTTAATATTGCGTTGTCGGCGGGGACCTATTATTTCTATTGGGTTTCGTCTAATTCTATGACGACGATGTATTCTGGTGGTGGCAATGGTGAATATGTTACTAAAACGACTTTTGCTAATGAGTTGCTTGCTAAATGTCAGGCTATGACTAGTGATCCTGGGTGTGGCGGTCAAAGCGTCTATGCAACCTACACGCCTTCTGTTCAGAATGGTTTGACTATGTTTACGTTTGCTTCTGGTGCGTTTGTCACTGTCACGGCGGTTAATGCTGTTAGTTGGTTGTTTGTTGTCATGAGGGTTTTGGTTCGCAAGTCAAGAAATTGGAGATAAAGGAAAAAATGAAATACGGAAAAACTATAATTCTTTTGTTAATTTTGTTTCTGGCATTCGAATCATTTGTCTTCATACACCCAGCGTCAGCTTCATCTTCTTGGTTGGATCCATGGGGAAGGCGAAGGGCAGTAACTATTGATAACAGTCAAAATCTAAACTCTCTAACCAACTACCAAGTGAAATTGTCTGTGAACTTTGATTCAACTATGAAGAGTGATTTTTCTGATCTTCGGTTTACGAGCGATGATGGAGCGACTCTTATCCCATTCTGGGTTGAGAGTTATGTTTCTTCAACCTCCGCTGTCGTCTGGGTGAATGTGCCGAGCATTCCTGCTTCGGGCACGGCGACAGTATACATGTACTATGGGAATCCAAGCGCAACCAGCGTCGCCAATGCAAGTTCGACTTTCGATTTGTTTGATGATTTCGAGACTTCCTACTCTTCAAACTCTTCGAGGTGGACTCAAGAAGCGGCAATGCCATATAAGACGGCTGATGCTTCGGCTGCAGTGTACAACGGTCAGTTGTACGTGTTTGGGGGTTATAACAACACTGCTAGTGACATTTTGAATAGTGCCTATTCTTATGACCCGGCGTCGAATACTTGGTCGCAGAAGGCGGATATGCCTACCGCGAGATGGGGTGAGATAGCGGTTCAGTATGGTGGCAAGATCTACGTTTTTGGGGGGCGAACTTCCAGTGTTCAGACGTATCAGGGCAATCCTCTGAACATCCCAGACTATGGCTCTGGCAATGTTTTACATCCTGATGTTGTATACTTCCCTAGCGGAAAAGACGGTTACAAGTATTGGATGATGTACACGCCGTATAGCTCGACGGTCTCAAAGAATGAGACTCCATGCGTTGTGAGGAGCAACGATGGAATAACATGGACCGCAACCGGAATTACCAACCCGAGCATACCTGTCGGCGTTGCTCCCGGAGATGAGGAGAATCCTGATCCTGACTTTGTTTACGTTTCAGATTATAATAAGTGGTTCATGGTTTGGGATCCTGGCGATGTGAAGACTGACAGTCGGCAGATTGCGCTCGCTTGGTCTTCTGATGGTAAGACTTGGATTGAGTATAATGGTACAACCGTGAACGGTAATGCTGACCCTATTGTCTTGGCTGGGAACGATACGTACGGTCAGGCTTGGGAACGTTCTGGCATATATTCTAAGACTTGTACGCCAACGTTGCTATACGAAAATGGTGTTTTCTACCTCTATTACGCTGAAGAGGCAAGCGGCACCAATCACGGAAAAGCGGGACTGGCAACCTTCACCTGGAACGACGCCACGCATAGCATCACCGCACCAACTCGTAACTCTGGTAATCCAATAATAAATCTGCCTCAAGACAGCACTTATGAGAATGGCATTGGCCATATAGACGTGGCCGTAAGCCCCACAGACAACACGTATTATATGTATGGTTGTCGGGCGGCGCTGGGAACTTCGGTTGGTTTTCAGGTTGTTCTGCTTACTTCGTCTGATAAGGTTTCGTGGACGAGTAAGGGAACTGTCCTGACGGCAGGTTCTGGGATGTGGGACAGTGATCGCGTTTATCGTTCTTGTCCGACTGTTGATCAGACTGGCAAGATCGTTCTCTTCAATAACATGATTCAACTCTTCTACACTGGTGAAACCGGCTCCGGTCCAACTTGTAAGATAGGTATTGCTTACACTACCCCGTTCGGAGTGAAAGCGATGTCAAATGAAATCTATGATCCGACAGCGAACAATTGGGCAGAAGGGCCGAGTGGGCCTGTCCTGATAGGGGATCAGGGTCTGATGGGGATTGCTTACGGGAGTGTGATTCATCTATTTTACCATCAGTATCATTATGTGTACGATCCTTCGGCGGGGACTTACACTCGGAAAGCAGACGTTCCTACTCCGAGGACATGGGGGACTTGTGCGGTTGTCAATGGTAAGATCTACCTTATTGGTGGCTATTCTTATGATACTAGTGGCAATCCAATCAACCCGTCAAGCGTTAATGAGGTCTATGATCCAGCATCCGATACGTGGTCGACGCAGGCTCCGCTTCCAACTAGCGAATATGGGGTTACGAGAGAGAACCCTGTTATTGGGGGCAAAATCTATGTGACGCATGGAGTGAACTCCAGCAGCATTTTCCAGACGTCAGTCTACATATACGATCCTTCAACTAACAGCTGGTCGCAGGGACCATCGGCTTCACATGCGCGAGACGGTGTTGCCTGCGGAGTTATCTCGAACAAGTTGTATGTTGTTGGCGGCAGAGCAGATTGGACTGGTCCATACGGTCTTAACTATAACGAACAATACGATCCGACACCTTCTCAATGGGCATTGTCCGACCCGACGAGGGTTTACATCGACGCATCGGCTGCGCACACTGGCGGCTATGGATTGCTGATAAACGACAACCTTGCAAACAGCTATGAGTACGCGGAGCACGATGCCACAATGTCCACAATGGTGGTTGACGTTGACTGGGATATAACGAACGCTTTGGGCACAGCGACTACTCAACCGCAAGGTAGAATTTTGCTTGTTTCCCCATCGTCATATGGGAATGGCACATTGTACTATTTCAACGATGCTGGAACTCCAGAGTTCGAATGGTACTACAATAACGCTTTCACGGTCTTACAGAGTGGAAGCTGGAACACGTGGTATCACATATCCATAGTCTGGGCTGGCGCAAACAGCAAAGTGATAATAAACGGTGTCGCTCATCCAGTGACGGCAAATGCGGTTCCCTCAGACAGAGTCAGGTTAGACACAAGCCTTCCGGAATTGACAAGAGAATACTTTGACAACGTCGTAGTTCACAAATACGCTGCTGTTGAGCCATCGTTTTCGATTGGTGATGAAAAGGTTCCGCGGTATCTGACTGTTACGAGCGTCCATGGTAGTCCTTCTCCGACAGCTGGGGTGCAATCCTACGCTGATGGCGCAACAGTGACTGCGAGCGTTACCAGCCCGGTGACTGAGGGCAGTCTGATTTGGACTTGTACAGGTTGGACGGGTACGGGGAGTGTTCCTGCCTCTGGCTCTGCGACCACTGTGACTTTCACCATTACACAGGATTCAAGCATAACCTGGAACTGGGTCTCCTATGTTTTGCATGTTTTTGGGAACACCGCTGTTGGTGGAAGCGTTGACGCTTGGGCTTCAAATGATAAGGGTGGTTGTAGGTTTGTTTTGTCTGAAAACGGCGTTGTGACTGGTATTTCTCTTTATATCAACTCGTATACTGCCACTTGTAATGTTAAGGTTGGGATTTACGCTAATGATGGTTCGGGCGGTGCGGCGGGTACGTTGAAGGGGCAGACTGGAAGTTATACTGTGGCTGCGACGGGTTGGCATACTTGGTCTGGTCTTAATATTGCGTTGTCGGCGGGTACGTATTATTTCTATTGGGTTTCGTCTAATTCTATGACGACGATGTATTCTGGTGGTGGTAATGGTGAGTATGTTACTAAGACTACTTTTGCTAATGAGTTGCTTGCTAAGTGTCAGGCTATGACTAGTGATCCTGGGTGTGGTGGTCAAAGTGTCTATGCAACCTACACAACTTCCACTCCTACTCCTACCCCAACTCCAACTCCAACTCCTACCCCAACTCCAACTCCTACTCCTACACCAACTCCTACTCCAACGCCTACTCCTACTCCTACTCCAACGCCTACTCCTACTCCTACCCCAACTCCCACTCCCACTGCAACTCCTACCCCAACTCCCACTCCCACTGCAACTCCTACCCCAACTCCCACTCCCACTGCAACTCCTACCCCAACTCCCACTCCTACCCCTACCCCCACTCCCACTTCTACTCCTACCCCAACTCCCACTCCTACCCCGACCTCACATGTTTTTGGGAACACCGCTGTTGGTGGAAGCGTCGACACTTGGGCTAAAAATGACAAAGGCGGTTGTAGGTTCGTTTTGTCTGAAAACGGGGTTGTGACTAGCATTTCCCTTTATATCAACTCGTATACTGCCACTTGTAATGTTAAGGTTGGGATTTACGCTAATGATGGTTCAGGCGGCGCGGCGGGCACGTTGAAGGGGCAGACTGGAAGTTACACTGTGGCTGCGACGGGTTGGCATACTTGGTCTGGTCTTAATATTGCGTTGTCGGCGGGGACCTATTATTTCTATTGGGTTTCGTCTAATTCTATGACGACGATGTATTCTGGTGGTGGCAATGGTGAATATGTTACTAAAACGACTTTTGCTAATGAGTTGCTTGCTAAATGTCAGGCTATGACTAGTGATCCTGGGTGTGGCGGTCAAAGCGTCTATGCAACCTACACGCCTTCTGTTCAGAATGGTTTGACTATGTTTACGTTTGCTTCTGGTGCGTTTGTCACTGTCACGGCGGTTAATGCTGTTAGTTGGTTGTTTGTTGTCATGAGGGTTTTGGTTCGCAAGTCAAGAAATTGGAGATAAAGGAAAAAATGAAATACGGAAAAACTATAATTCTTTTGTTAATTTTGTTTCTGGCATTCGAATCATTTGTCTTCATACACCCAGCGTCAGCTTCATCTTCTTGGTTGGATCCATGGGGAAGGCGAAGGGCAGTAACTATTGATAACAGTCAAAATCTAAACTCTCTAACCAACTACCAAGTGAAATTGTCTGTGAACTTTGATTCAACTATGAAGAGTGATTTTTCTGATCTTCGGTTTACGAGCGATGATGGAGCGACTCTTATCCCATTCTGGGTTGAGAGTTATGTTTCTTCAACCTCCGCTGTCGTCTGGGTGAATGTGCCGAGTGTTTCTGCATCGGGTTCTGCCACGATATACATGTATTATGATAATCCCAGTGCAGTCAGCGTTAGTAGCGGGAAATCGACTTTCACCTTCTATGACGATTTCGAAACTCAGTCTTCTCCTTCCTCGCCATGGATTGACAAGGCACCCATCCCAGCAAACACGGCCGACTGTACTGCCGCAGTCTACAACAACATACTATACGTTTTCGGTGGATACAATAACGGTGCCACTGATATTTTAAATCAGACCTACGCTTATGACCCAACTTCGAACACGTGGACGAAAAAAACCGATATGCCAACCCCCAGATGGGGTGAAATATCGTTGCAGTGCAATGGCAAAATCTACGTTATGGGCGGCACCAGTACTGGACCCGTAAAGTACGCCGGGAATCCTCTTGCAATCCCCCCGTATGGAGCTGGTGGTGTAGTGCATCCTGACGTGATATATTTCCCGGGTGGAAAAGACGGTTACACGTATTGGATGATGTATACCCCTTACAATGCTACTGCTTCGGTATCATTTGAGAATCCTAGCGTCGTTAGGAGCAACGATGGCATAACTTGGACAGATGCTGGAATAAGTAATCCTGTCATATCGCTTGGTGCGCCAGGCGCCTTCAACGATCTGGAAAATCCCGATCCTGACTTTGTCTATGTGTCTGACTACAACAAGTGGTTTATGGTTTGGGATCCAGGACACGCGGCTGATGGCAGCCGCAAGATTGCTTTAGCCTATTCTTCAGACGGCAAAACTTGGACACAGTATGGTGGCACCAGCATAAACGGCAACACTGACCCAATAATCCTGTCTGGAGATGATACCCACGGTCTACCTTGGGAACGTGATACAAGCGGGATATCCAAGGTTTGCACCCCGACTTTGTTGTACCAAAATGGTGTCTTCTATCTTTACTATGCTGACGAGGCAGAAGGTAATAACCGTGGAAATGCGGGACTGGCAACTTTCACTTGGGATGACACGACGAATAGCATTAGTAGCATTTCACGCAACACGGGCAATCCCATTATTGCCTTGCCGCAAGACAACTCTGTCTCTCGGCCGTACTTAAGCGGTTGTGGACACCTGAATGTGGCGATAAGTCCTGTCTCTAATGATTACTACATGTATGTGGTTCGTCAACTTAGTGGAGCTGTCGACTATCAGCTTGTTCTTTTGACTTCCTCTGATAAGATTAACTGGGTGAACAGGGGTACTGCCTTATCGATAGGAGCAACTGGTCAATGGGATGACGTGGGCATTTATCGCACGGCCCCTACTGTTGACGAAACTGGAAAGATTGTTTTAGTCAACAATGGGATCCAAATGTTCTACAGTGCCGAGACTACCGCGGCACTTACGAAAATAGGGATTGCCTACAGCTATCCATACAACTACCCTTTTATGACAAATGAAATCTATGATCCAGTGGCGAATTCTTGGTCGACAGGACCAAATGGACCCATCAATTTGGCGTATCAAGGCATTATGGGAGTACAGTACCAAAATGTGATCCATCTGTTCTACAAAAACTTCCATTATGTTTATGACCCAGTCGCTGGCACGTTTACTCAATTGGCGGATGTGCCTACCCCCAGGACTTGGGGCACCTGCGCCGTAGTCGGCGGAAAAATCTATGTCATCGGCGGCTACCAATATGATTCTCTCGGTAACCCAGTTGCGCCCTCGAGCGTCAACGAGGTCTATGATGTTGCAAGTAACACATGGGCGACCGCAGCGCCTCTTCCAAATGCGTTGTACGGAATTACAAGAGAAAATCCTGTCATAAACGGCAAAATCTATGTAACCCACGGGTTTAACAATGCTGTTTTTTCGGAGGCAACATATGTTTATGATCCTGTAGCGGACAGCTGGACGACAGGGTCCCCGGCTTCCCATCCGAGAGACGGTTCAGCCTGTGGGGTCATATCAGGCAAACTGTATGTTGTTGGCGGCAGGGCAGATACTAACGGCCCATACGGCGTCAACTACAACGAAGCATATGATCCATCGCTTGACACGGGCTCAGGAGGCGGGGGTCCAACATGGGTCTTCTCGGATCCAACCAAGGTCTACGTAGACGCGTCAGCTGCCCATACCGGCAGTTATGGACTGCTGGTAAACGACGACACTACAAATGCCGCCTACCAGTACGCGGAAATACCGCTCAGTCTTTCCAGCATGGTGGTTGATTTTGATTGGGACATGACGGATGCTTTGGGCACGGGGACACCGGGAACTGCGCAACCTCAGGGTAGGATTCTGCTTGTTGCCCCATCATCGGCGGCGTCAGGGACATTGTACTACTTCAATGATTCCGGGACTGCAAACTTCGAATGGTTCCACAGTGGCACATTCACGGTGTTGCAGAGTGGAAGCTGGAACACGTGGTATCACATATCCATAGTCTGGGCTGGCGCAAACAGCCAGGTAATAATAAATGGGGTCGCTTACCAAGTGACGGCAGACGCGGTGGCATCAGACAGAGTCAGGTTAGACACAGCCTATACAGAAGTGTCAAGAGAATACTTTGACAACGTCCGAGTTCGACAATACTCTGCTCCTGAACCTTCGGCATCGATTGGTCCTCAAGAGAGTTACGTGTACACGGTGAATTTTGCTCAGACAGGTTCAACTGTAGCTCCAACCGTCACCTACCAAATTGATGGCGGAACGCCAGTTCAAAGTGCCGTTCCTTTCAGTGTTTCGGTGGATAGTGGCTCATCAATTTCATATAGTTATCAGTCGACTGTGGCGGGAACAACTGGGACTCAGTATGTTCTAACTGATACAAGTCCAGGTTCGCCTCAGACTGTGACCGCTCCATTGACGGTTACGGGTACATACAATACTCAGTATTATTTGACTGTGAATAAGAATTTTGGCAGCGTTAGTCCTGTCAGCGGCTGGTTTAATGCTGGTTCTCCAGTGACAATTTATGCTGTTTTAAGCAACAGTTCAAGTGAGAGGTATCTATGGGTTGGCTGGACCGGGTCTGGATCGGGCAGCTACACGGGTGCTGGCAATAATTCAGCTCTTGTCACCATGAATGGCCCAATCACCGAGACGGCTTCATGGACACATCAGTACTTGCTAACTTTGGCTGCTAACTTTGGCACGACTTCTCCTGCTGTTGGGACAAGTTGGGTTACTGATGGTTCTTCAGTGACGCTTTCTGCGTTTGCAACGAACAGCTCATCTGAGCGGTTTCTATGGGTTGGCTGGACCGGCGTTGGCTCAGGCAGCTACACGGGTGCTGGCAATAATTCGGCTCTTGTCACCA